>CAZMGG010000014.1:44151-66806 GCA_964565715.1 uncultured candidatus Brocadiaceae bacterium
GACGATGCGCATGCCCTTGCCGCCGCCGCCGGCCGCCGCCTTCAGCATCACCGGGTAGCCGATCTTCTGCGCCGCCGCCGCCATGCCGGCCTCGTCGGTGGTCTCCTGCAGGCCCGGCACCAGCGGCACCTCGGCCTGCAGGGCGATCTTGCGCGCCTCGATCTTGTCGCCCATCGCCAGGATCGCCTTGGGCCGCGGCCCGAGGAAGACGATGCCCTGGTCCTCGCAGGCCTGGCTGAAGTCCTCGTTCTCCGTCAGGAAGCCGTAGCCGGGGTGCACGGCGTCGGCGCCGCTCGCCTTGCAGGCCTGCAGGATCTTGTCGATCGACAGGTAGCTCTCGCTCGGCTTGCTCGGGCCGATGCAGACCGCGCGGTCGGCGCGGCGCACGTGCAGGGCGTTGCGATCGGCCTCGGAGTAGACCGCCACGGTCTCGATGCCCATCTCGTGGGCGGTGCGGATCACCCGGAGGGCGATCTCGCCGCGGTTGGCGATCAGGATGCGTCGGATGGCTGGCATGCGGGCGGCACACGGTAGCCGGGGGCCGGGAGGGCCTCCATGCTGCATGCGGGCATGGCGCACCGCGAAGCGGTGAGTCTGCTGTAAATTGTTGAAATATAACGCTTTACGATCACTCTTCGGCGATCCGGTCGCGCCGCCCTTCGCCCGGCGACGCGGTGCCGTTCTCCCCCCGTCGGGACCTTCCCCGACAAAGACCCAACCCGCTGGAGAACACGATGAAGACCTTCCGCAACGCCCTGCTCCCCCTGTTCCTCGCCCTCTGCGCCACCCCGGCCTTCGCCCAGAAGGCCGACGGGACCGAGAGCGCGCCGAGCCTCGCCGCCAGCCGCGACGATGAGGGCCGCGTGGCGGTGACCGCCGCCGCCACCGTCGATGGCCCGGGCATCCTGATCCTGCTCGCCGCCCTCGACCCTGGCATGCACGACCTCGGCAACGACCTGCCGCCCGTGCTCGGCCAGAGCGTGATCGCGGGGATCGCCTTCCGCGAGGGCGAGAACATCGACATCGTGGCGGCCTGGCCGCCGCTCCCGGTCTACCTGCAGGCCCTGCACGCGACGTTCCCGATCGGCGCCGACGGCGACGAGGGCTTCGCGCTGCGCTCGAGCGATCTGCTGCGGATCGGCGAGGACGACGGCTCCGCGTGGCTGCCGCGCCGCGCGCCGCAGAAGACCAAGGTCGTGGTCGAGGTCGAGGGCGACGAGGACGCCGACGCCGATGCCAGCATGGCCGACGATGGCAAGGAACGCCGCAAGGCTCAGGGCAAGAAGATCGCCGTGGTCGAGCCCGACACCAAGGCGGCCCACGACGCCGACAAGTAACCAGTCGCCCAAACGCGATGGGATCAGCGGCCCGACGCCACGCGTCGGGCCGTTGGCGTTCCGGGGCGACTCCTACCGGCCGGCCGCGGCCCGCACCGCCGCCTCGATCTGCGCCACGGCGCGCCGGCTGCGTTCGGCGAGCTGACGGTCGTCGCTGGCGGCCAGTTCGCGCAGCCGCGGCAGCGCGGTCTCGACGCCGCGGCCGAACGCCGCCACCGTGGTCACCAGTTCCCGCAGGACCGCCACGTCGGTCTCGGCCTGCAGCGCCGCCACCAGGCCGGGCCCCCCCTGCGGGATCCGGTCGAGCCCGATGCGGATGTCCATCGCCGCCCGGCGCCGGGCCGCCGCATCGGGATGACCCTGCAGCACCAGCAGGTGGGCCGGCGCCAGCTTCGGATCGCCGGCGAGCGCCTGCACCAGCCGGTCGAGCGCCGGGTCCGGCGGCAGCTGCCGCCGGCGGGCGGCGTCCAGGCCCGCCGCCAGGTCCTTCGCCTCCTGCTCGGTGAAGTTGCCGGCGATGCGGCCGATGCCCGGGATCCGCGATTCCATCCGCGGCGCCATGACCAGGCGGCCGTCCAGCAGGATCGCGGCGTGGCCGCGCTTCCGGCTCAGCGCCTCGGTCCAGTCGGCGTAGTCGGAGGCCCGCTGCGCGACGATGCGATAGTCGATGCTCCAGCTCCCCGGCGGCTCGGGCACCGCGTTGGCGCGCTCCAGGTCGCGTTCACCGAACCAGGCGCCTTCCTGCAGCACCGGCAGCAGTTCCACCAGGAACGGCCGGGCCGCGGTGGGCCCGGCGGCGAGTTCCTCGGCGGAGAACAACGCCAGGGCACCGGAGTCGGGCAGGTGCTGGTGGAAGCTGAAACTCCAACGACCCTTCTGGTCGGTGAGCAGGTGCGGCACCCAGGCCACCCTGCCCGGCTTGCCGGCGTCCCGCTGCAGGCGGAACAGGTGCGCGGCGATGGGCTGGTTCCGCACCAGGTCGCGGTTGCCGTCCTGGTCGAGCCAGGCGTTCAGGGCCTTGTGCTCGGCCGCGACGTCGAGGCCATCGGCGGCGGTGGCGAGCGGCCGCATCTCCAGGCGCGTCGGCGCGGTCGCGGGAACGGGGTCCTGGCCCGGCAGCGCGGCGAGCGTGGACAGGACCAGGAACGCGATGGTCGGGTGCGGCATGGTTCTCCTCGGTCGGCGGGCAGTTTCGGCCCCGGCGGCGCGACAACCAAGCCTTCGCCCGGCCGGCGATGCCGTTCTCCCCGCATCGGGACATCCCCGACCACGAACCCGACGGAGAACGCCATGAAGACCCTTTCCCGCTGCCTGCTCCCCCTGTTCCTGGCCGTGACGGCCTCTCCCGCCCTGGCCCAGAAGGCCGTCGAGGAGGGCGCGCCGCGCCTGCAGATCTCCCGCGACGCCGACGGCCGCACCACGGCGACCGCCGCGGCCACCGTGGATGGCACCGGCGTCCTGCTGCTGCTGGGCAGCCTCGACGCGCGCATGCACTCGCTGGGCGCGGGCCTGCCGAGCATCCTGGCGCACAGCCAGGTCATGGTCTTCACCTTCACGGAAGGCGAGGAGATCAGCGTCTCGGCGCCGTGGCCGCCCCTGCCGGTCTTCCTGCAGGCCCTGCACGTGCGCTTCCACGAGGACCTGACGGGCCTCGAAGCCGGCGCCAGCCGGGTGGAGCAGGTCGGCGAGCGTCACGACGAACTGCCGCCGCCGGACTACAGGGACGACGGCAGCGAGGCGAAGACGGCCAAGGTCGACGGCTGACGGGAGGCGGTGGCGGCCCTCAGAAGCCGCCGCCGGTCTTGAACCCGCCGCCGCCGCCGCCGAAGCCGCCGCCGCTGCGGAAGCCACCGCCGCCGCCACCGAACCCGCCGAACCCACCGCCGAAGCTGCCGCCGCTGCGGCGGCCACCCGACGAGCCCATCGACGACAGGATGCCGCCGAGGATGCGGCCGGCCACCTCGGCGCCGCTGCCGAACGACTGCGCCGAGGGGCCGCGGCGCCGGTGATGGCGCCGGAACGTGCCCCAGGCGGTGTCCGCCCGCAGCGCGCCGCGCAGGATGCCGCCGAGCAGCCCGCCCACGTCCAGCCCGTCGGCGAACACCGAACCGCTGCCGTCGTAGCCCTCGTGCCGGAACCGCCGGCGCAGGTCCTCCAGTTCGCGCAGCGCCGTCTGGGCCGCGGCGTGCGGCGCGGCCGCAGCCTCGGCCTGGCGCGACAGATCCTGCTGCCGCGCCCGCACCGCCTCGATCTGCCGCACCAGCCGGTCGTCCTCGGCGCCGGGCGTCGCCAGCGCGTCGCGCCAGAGCGTCGCCACGTCCTCGCGCTGCACCTGGGCCGCCAGCGCCTGCAGGGCTGCCGCGGTGTGCTGGTCCTGGCCGCCGTCCAGCGCCGCCTGTTCCTGCAGGAGCTTGTCCTGGGCCTGCTCGCCCTGCTCGATCGCCGCGGTCAGCGCGTCCAGTTCCTGCTGGCGCGCCGCCAGCGTCGCCGCGAGGTCGCCCTCGCCGGCCGCCTGCAGTGCCTGCTGCTCGCGTTCCCGCAGGGCGGCGGCGGCGGTGGTCGCCGTCTGCGCCGCCTGGGTGGCGTGTTCGCGCAGCCGATCGGGGATCTCCAGCAGCATGCCGTAGTCGCGGTGCGCTTCCTGGTAGCGGCAGAGCCCCGCCACCCAGCCGTCCAGCGTCGCGAACAACGGCAGCGCGCGGTACTCCGGGAAGCGGTAGCGCCGGCGCCAGAGATAGGCGAACAGCTTGTCCTGCTCGTAGGGCTGCCGCTTGCGGTCGCGGTCGGCCTCGGCCACCTGCGCCTTCTGGGCCGCGGCCTCGGCCTGCGCGGTCAGCGCCTGCACGTGGTCGCGCTCGATGCGGTACTCGGCATCGTCGGCGAGGCTGCGCATGGTCCTTGTGACGCACGCCTGGCGGGCGTCGGCCGCCTCGTCGCGGGAACGCAGCGCCGCCGCCCGCGCGGTGGCCTGGTCGGCCAGTCCCGCCGCCTGCGCCTCGACCCGGCGCTGCAGTTCGGCGCGGCGTTCCCGCCGTTCCTGCAGCAGGGCCATGGCCTGCCGGTCGGCCTGGTCCAGCTCGCCGCCGACCCGGGCGGCGGCCAGTTCGCCCAGCCGGGCGCGGGCCAGTTCACCGAGCAGCCGCGTCTCCTCGGCGCGGGCCTCGGCCTCGGCGTCGCGGCAGCGGCGCAGGTCGGCGGCGGTGCGGGCGACCTGCTCCTCGGCCTCGCGGATGCGGACGGCGATGCCGCGGTAGACCTCGTCGCCTTCGAGCATCACCACGGCGTGTTCCGGCAGGGGGGACAGTGCATGGGGGCCATTGCAGCGGAACGGCGGAGTATTTCCATCAGGCGACGATTCCGCGCACCACCTTGCCCGCCACGTCCGTCAGCCGGAAGTCGCGGCCCTGGAAGCGGAACGTCAGGCGCTCGTGGTCGATGCCCAGGAGGTGCAGCATGGTGGCGTGCAGGTCGTGCACGTGCACCGGGTCCTCGACGATGTTGTAGCCGTGATCACAGGTCCGGCCCCAGGTCACCCCCGGCCGCACGCCCCCGCCGGCGAGCCAGATCGAGAAGGAGCGCGGATGGTGGTCGCGGCCGTAGCTGTCGGCGGTCATCTTCCCCTGGCAGTAGGCGGTGCGGCCGAACTCGCCGCCCCAGACCACCAGCGTGTCGTCCAGGAGCCCGCGCCGCTTCAGGTCGAGCACCAGCGCCGCCGAAGCCTGGTCGGTCTGCGCGCACTGGCGTCGGATGGCGTTGGGCAGGTCGCCGTGCTGGTCCCAGCCCTGGTGGAAGAGCTGCACGAAGCGCACGCCGCGTTCGATCAGCCGGCGGGCGAGGATGCAGTGATAGGCATAGGTGCCCGGCGTGCGGCTGCTCTCGCCGTAGAGCGCGTGCACCTCGTCGGTCTCGCCGGTGACCGCGGTGGCCTCGGGCACGCTCTGCTGCATGCGGAACGCCAGTTCCGCCTGGGCGAGCCGGGCCTGCACCTCGGGATCGCCGGTCACCGCTCCCTGATCGGCCTCGAGCCGGCCGAGCGCGTCGAGCATCGACCGCCGCGCCGCCCGCGACACGCCCGCGGGATTGTCCAGGTAGAGCACCGGCTCCTTGCCGGCGCGGAACTGCACGCCCTGGTGCTCGCTGGGCAGGAAGCCGCTGCCCCACAACCGCGCGTAGAGCGGCTGGTCGCGCGCCGCGTCCTTGGAGACCAGCACCACGAACGCCGGCAGGTTCTGGTTGATCGCGCCGAGCCCATACGACAGCCAGGAGCCCATCGACGGCCGGCCGGCGATCTGCGAACCCGTGCAGAAGAAGGTGATCGCCGGATCATGATTGATCGCCTCGGTGTGCATCGAACGGACGATGCACAGCAGGTCGGCGATCCGCGCCGTGTGCGGCAGCAGGTCGCTGATCCAGGCGCCGGAGCGGCCGTGGCGGCGGAAGCCGGTGAACGAGCCGCAGAGCGGCAGGATCGCCTGATTGCCGCTCATGCCGGTGAGGCGCTGGCCCTGCCGCACGGCTTCGGGCAGCGGCCGGCCGTGGTGCTCGCGCAGCAGCGGCTTCGGGTCGAAGGTCTCGAACTGCGAGGGGCCGCCCGACTGGAACAGGTAGATGACGCGCCGGGCCCGCTGCGGCACGGGCGGCGTCGCATCGCCGAGGATCGAGCGCAGCGCCAGCCCGCCGAGCCCCAGGGCCGAGGCGCCGACAAAGTGCCTCCGGGTGAGGTCGAGAGGGTCGTTCATCGCAGGGTCACCACCGCGTCGGCGGCCAGCAGGGTCGAACAGACCAGCACCAGGGCCGCCAGGTCGGCATCGGCGGCCTGACCCAGCAGCAGGGCCGCGGCTTCGGGGTCGGCGGCGAACGCCGCGCGCTGCGCCTCGTGCAGTTCCCGCAGCGCACTCTGCTCCGCAGAGCGAGGCTCTCGCGCCGCCAGCCGCAGAAACGCCCGGTCGATCCGCGCCGCGGAGTCCGCCGTCTCGGCCGCGACCCGCAAGGCCAGGGCGCGGGCGCACTCGACGAACACCGGATCGTTGAGCAGGACCAGCGGCTGCAGCGGCGTGTTGGTCACCGAACGCCGGGCAAGGCACAGTTCACGGCTGCCGGCGTCGAACGCCAGCATGTTGGGCGGCGGCGCGGTGCGCTTGCGGTAGGTGTAGAGGCTGCGCCGGTGCGCGCCCTCGCCCTGATCGGGCTGGTAGTCGCGCTGGCTGCTGACGCCGGCCTCCTGCCAGATGCCGCCCGGCTGCCACGGCTTCACGCTGGGGCCGCCGAGCCTCTCCACCAGCAGGCCCGCGGCCAGCAGCGCCTGGTCGCGCAGCACCTCGAACGGCAGTCGGAACGAGGGCCCGCGGGCCAGCAGGCGGTTGTCGGGGTCCCGTTCCCGCACCGCCAGCGGGGCATCCGACGACTGCGCGAACGTGGCCGACAACACGATGCGGCGCAGCAGGGCCTTGCGGTCCCAGCCCGACGCCACGAAGTCCACCGCCAGGGCATCCAGCAGGGCCGCGTGCGCCGGCCGGTCGCCCTGGGTGCCGAGGTTCTCCAAGGTCGGCACGAGCCCCTGGCCGAAGCAGCAGGCCCACAGCCGGTTGACCGCGACGCGGGCGGTGAGCGGGTTCCGCGGATCGGTGGTCCAGTGCGCGAGGCCCAGCCGGTCCTTCGGCCAGCGCGGGTCGAAGGGCAGCAGGGCGTCGATGGCGCGATCCTGCCGCACCGGCCGCGTGCGATCGGGAAGGTCGTACTGGCCGCGGGTCAGCACGAACTCCGGCCGCGGCGACGGCGACGCCGCCATCACCATGATCTCGGGGATCGCCTCCAGCACGTCCTGGTGGGCCGCGCGGGCCAGGCGCAGCGCCTCCGCGGCCGCCCGCACGCCCGGATCGACCTGCCGCAGGTACTCGGAGCGCAGTTCGCCAGTGGCCGCCGCCAACGCCCCCGGCCGATGCAGCTCGGCCACTTCGAGCGCCGTCAACTCGCGATCGAACACCAGCACGTCGTCGACGGCGCCGCCCTGCAGCCCCAGATCGCGGTCGCGGAATCCCACCTGGAAGGTCCGCACCGTGGCCGGGCCGTCGAGCCCGTCGCGCAGCACTTCGCTGTCGGTCGGTTCCCCGTCCAGGAAGATGCGCAGCCCGGCCGCCCGCGACGAGCCGTCGTAGGTGAGCCCGACGTGCACCCAGCGGCCGAGCGGGAACCGTTCGCGCGTCCGCAGCGACGCCGCGGCGCCGGGCAGCAGGTGCACGATCTCCCACACCAGCCTGCCGTCCTCGAGCATGACCTGGTAGCCCTGCGCATCGGACTCGATGGTGAACCGGCTGGTGTGCAGCACCGTGGCGCGCGGTTTGTGGTCAGGCACCCGCAGCCAGAAGGCCAGGCTGCGCGGATCGCAGCGCCGGAACGCCGGCACGTCGGCGAAGGTCGGACCGGTGTCGCCGTCCAGCAGCATCGCCTTGCCCTCGGGCGCCGCGACGTCGCCGTCCAGCGGCAGGCGACGGACCGGCGGGGCCATGGGCGGCAGGGGGCCCGCCGGCAACGGCGCCGCAGCGCGGGCCGCGCGCAGGGCCTCTTCGGCGTCGGCGATCTTCGCCAGCAGTTCGGCCAGCCTCGCCGACTGCTCCGCGGTGGCGAGCCGCAGGGCCGGCCGCGGCACCGCGGCGAACGCATAGGGATAGGTGCCGGCCTCGTCGATCGCGCCGAAGAACGCCCCCAGGCTGTAGTAGTCCGCCTGCGTGATCGGGTCGTACTTGTGGTCGTGGCAGCGTGCGCACTCGACGGTGAGCCCGAGGAACGCCGTGCCATAGGTGCCGACCCGGTCGGCGATGTGCTCGCGCCGGAACTCCTCGTCGATCGAGCCGCCCTCGTTGGTCATCCGGTGCAGGCGCTGGAACGCGGTGGCGAGGCGCTGGTCCTGGGTGGCGTCCGGCAGCAGGTCACCGGCGATCAGTTCGCGCACGAACTGGTCATGGGGCAGGTTCTTGTGCAGCGCCGCCAGCAGCCAGTCGCGCCACGGCCACACGCGGCATTCCCAGTCGGATTGGTAGCCGTAGGTGTCGGCGAAGCGGGCGAGGTCGAGCCAGTCGAGCGCCAAGTGCTCGGCGCAGCGCTCTGATGCCAGCAGGCGGTCGACCTGGCGGGCGAAGGCGTCGGGCGCGGGATCGGCGAGGAACGCGGCGGTCGCCTCGGGCGTCGACGGCAGGCCGGTCAGCACCAGCGAGGCACGCCGCAGCAGGATCGCCGGCTCGGCCGGCGGTGCGGGCGCGAGACCGAGGCTGCGCAGGTGGTCCCGCACGAGATCGTCGATGTCGCCGGGCCCCGTCCGTTGCGGCGACACGAACGCCCAATGCCTGGCGTAGGGTGCGCCCGCCGCGACCCAGCGCCGCAGCGTCTCCTGCTCGGCCGGGCTGAGCGGCGCGTGCAGTTCGGGCGGCGGCATCACCTCGTCGGGATCGGTGGAACCGATCCGGCGCACCAGCTCGCTCGCCAGCAGATCGCCGGGCACCACGGCACGGCGCCCGCTGCGCAGTTCCGCGGTCGCGCCGTCGGCGGTATCCAGCCGGAGCCCGCGCTTCCGGGCCGCCGCGTCGGGGCCGTGGCAGCGGAAGCAGCGATCCGCCAGCAGCGGCAGGACCTCGCGCTGGAAGTCGACCGGCGGCGTGGGCGGCTGCGGCTCCTGCGCTCGGGCTGAGTGGCCGCCGAGCGCCAGCAGCAGCCCGAGCACGGACATCCGGAGCGTTGCCGTCATCGCCTGCACGTGGGGCAGACGATCCTCCCCCATCCGGCTGGCGTCAACCAGCCCTTGCGCACGGGACGTACGTGTTCGCGGCGAACTAGGCGCCCGCGAGGGCAAGGGGGCTCGGACATTGCCACGACTCCCCTCACCCGCGATGCTTCGTCCATGGGCAAGCCGCTGTCCACCGACCTCGACGATCCGGACGCGCGTCCCTACTTCCTGTGGAGCGAGGACATCACGTACGGACAACTGCGGCAGAAGCTCGCCTCGGCGGATCCCGCCGAACGCGCCCTGTGGATGGGGCGGGTGATGCGCGAGGCGCGCTACCGCGACGTCTGGAGGCTGCTGCGCCTGCGCGACGTGCTGCACCTGCTGCCGCAGATCGACCGCCATCTCGGCCGGTCGCGCGAGTTCTGGCACTGGCTCATCGAGGGATGGCGAAGCGATGGACTCCTCCCGCGGACTTAGCAGGCTGCAGAAGGACCTGCTGCGCGAGTTCTTCGCGCGCGAGCGGCGCTTCGTGCTGACCGGGGGCGGCGCCCTGGTCGGCTTCCACTTCCAGCACCGCGCCAGCGAGGACCTCGACCTCTTCACCAAGCCGCCGGTCGCGCTGGAGGACGGACGCCGCGCCGTCGAAGCCGCCGCGCTGGCGGTCGGCGGCCGGACGGAGTCGCTGCGGTCCTTCCCCGAGTTCCTCCGACTGCTGGTGCGACGCGGCGACGAGTCCACGATGGTCGATCTCGTCGTGGATCGGGCGCCGGACGTCGACAGCCCCGTGGACGGTCCGGACGGGATCCGCATGCACTCCCTGCGCGAGATCGCCGCCAACAAGGTCTGCGCGCTGCTCGGGCGGGGTGAGATCCGGGATCTGGTCGATCTGCGGCTGATCCTCGGCAAGGGTCTCGATCTGGCCAGCATCCTCCGCGATGCCGAGCGGAAGGACGGCGGCGTCGCACCGGCGACCCTGGCGTGGATCCTCGATGGGCTGGTGATCGGCAGCGACGCGACGCTGCCGGGGGTGACCGCGACCGAGCTGGATGCGTTCCGCTGCGATCTGGTCGTGAAGCTGCGCGCGCTGGCCAGGCCGCAGGACGACTAGCCTCAGAACGGCTGCCCCGCGGTCCATCCGACCAGGAACGACGCGGAGCTGCTGAGCGTGATTGCCCCATTGGGATCGATGACGCCGGCCTGGAATGCGAAGACGCCGTTGACCGGCAGCCGCGGCGAGGCCACGAACGTCCATCGGTGCTGGCCTTCGGCGGTCGTCAAGGCCGCGGCACCGACCAGCCGCAGGCTGCCGGGGTCGATGGCGAGCAGCCCGCCCACTCCGGTGCCGAACGGTTGCGGAGTGACCACGGAGTTCCCGGCGGCCAACACGGCGAACCCACCCGGGGGGCCATGGACGGTGACGACATGGGGCTGGTTCTGGATCACGCTCGGCGCCGTGGTGGCGTGGACCACCGCGGGGTGGGTCAGGCTGCCGGTGGCACGGCCGCGCGGGTCGAGCCACACCTCGCCGATCACCGAGGGATAGGGCCAGCTGTGGTAGGGGTAGTACGGATCGCTGATCGTGCCACCCTCGATCACGGCACCAGGTCCCACGGTCAACCGGCCCGAGACCACATTGGCACCCTCAGAGCCTTGGTAGATCAGGCTGGGATTCCACGGATTCGGATAGCGGCCGTTCGCCCCCCGCACCATGCCGCCGACTACGAGAACCTGGGAACGCTCCACCACGATGGCCGGGACGGCTCTGAGGTTCGGACTGTACCACGAGTACGGACTCACCTCCGCCGCCCACAAGTAGCTGTCGAGGACATGAACGCCGCAGTCCACGAACGTCGCCGACTCCATGGTCGATGCGAACTCGCACTCCTGCAGGACGACATCGGCACAACGCTCGAAGCGACACCGCCAGTCGCCAAGGAAGCCGAGACCGGTCAAGCCAAGATTGCTCAGCAACAGTTCGCCGGAACAGTCCCAGGCATGCAGTCCGACTGCTTCCCTATAGGAGAAGCTGCTTGCCAGGTTGGCCAGAACCAGCCGTTGACCGGCAGCGACGCCGGTCACCGTGATGCGTCCCCGCATCTGCACCCGCCAGGGTCGCTGCAGCGGACCAGGCGTCGCAACGCCCGGAACGCCGACGATGGTCAGTGCCTTGTCGATGGCCGGTGCGGTGACCATGTTGGAACATCCGCCGGCCATGACGTAGATCGTGTCGCCTGCAGTGGCAGCCGCCACCGCAGGCGGCAGGTCCGTGAAATCCGCACGCGCGCTGCCGCACGGATCGACCAGCCATGATCGCTGGGCGGCCAGAGGCAACAACAGCGTGATCGCCACCAGCAAGGACCGGATGACGCGGAGACTGAGCATGCGTTCTTCCTTCGTGGAGCGTGTGGAAACCGTACTCCGGTGGCCGCCCAGCGCAAGCATCGCAGGCGAACCAGCCAGGGAAGAGGCCGTCCGACGCAACGGGCCCTGCGACAGACAGCCCCCCGCTCACCAGGCCGTGATCCGGCCGCCCTCCACGGGGAACAGGTACTCCGGCACCCGCGCGCCGCGGCGCTTCCGGCCGAACTCCACGCGGTCGACGATGCCGTTGTCGAGCTTGTCGGCCTTCACCTGCTCGTAGACCGCCTCGGGCACCCGCACGCCGAACCGCGACACGCGCCGCGTGCGCTGGTCCTCCTCGCTGGTCACCGGCAGCCGCACCGGTCGCCCGTCCGGGCCCACCGCGTCGACGATGATGTAGTAGTTGCGCGCCGAACGCCGCCCGTCGGGATGCCGCCACACCCCGCTCTGCTCATTGGGCTGCGAGACGATGCGCAGCTCGTAGTTCTGTTCCAGGATCTCCACCAGCTCGCGCCATTGCGCCACCTGCTGCTCGGCCCGGACCCAGTCGCCGGCCGCCATCGCCTCGTCGGTGGTCTGCCGGAAGCCCGCCAGTTCCTGCCGCACGTCGTCCTCGAGCACAACCCCGCCCAGCGCCGCCGCCAGGCCCTGCGCCGCGGTGCGCAGCGTCGCCTGCGCCTCCCGCGCCCGCAGCAGGCCGTCGATGGCCGAACGCAGCTCGCGCAGCGCCGTCTCGCCGGCCTTGCCGTCGCCGCGCTCGATCGCCCCCTGCACCGCGGCGCGCCGGCTGTCGATCGCGGCCTGCTCCGAAGGGCTCAGCGTCAGCTCCGACAGCCGCGCCAGCGCCGCCGTGAGCTGCACGCCGAGGCTCTGCACCTGCCGCACAGCCTGCAGGAGCCCGCGAGCCGCACCCAGATCCCCCCGCGCCGACCCCAGCACGTCCTTCTGCCCCTGCAGCCGCTGGTCGAAGGCCTGCTTCTGCTCGGGATACTGCTCGGGGTCGGGCGGCGGCGTCAGCTCCTCCCGCACCGTCGCCACCTGCTTCTGGCCGCGGCCGAGCGCGGCGTCGGCCTGCGCCAGCAGCTCCTGGCTGGTGGTGGAATCCACCTCCTGCCGCAGCCCCGCCAGCTCGGCCCGCAGCAGCCCGGCTTGCCGGTCCAGCTCCGCCGCCACCGCCGTGGTCGCCACCAGGTCACGCCGGAACGACTCCACCTGGTTGTGGCGCCGCACCGAGGCCGGCACGGCGAACGCCAGCCAGCCCACCAGGCCCAGCAGCAGGACCATGCCGGCCCGCAGCGCCCACTTCCGCCGTTCGACGTAGATCTCCGCCAGCCGCACGGTGAAGGTGCGTGGCGGCGGCTTGTAGGTGAAGCGGTCCTCGCGCAGCGAGCGCACCGCGTCCTGGATCACCGCCTCGGACACCTCGATGCCCTGGGCGCGGTAGATCGCCTGCACGCGCTCGGTGAACTCGCGCCGGCGCCGGTCCTCGTCCAGTTCGGCGTCGATCAGGTCCTGGCGATGGCGCAGGGTGTCCACCACGTCCATCGCCAGCATGACCTGGTCGAGCGGCACCGGCGGCGCCGGCGCTGGCTGCGGATTCGCCGTGGTCACTTCGTCTTCGCCGGCAGCTGCGCCGCCCGGGCCCGCAGCGCCGCCATGCGCGCCGTGCCGGCCTCGGTGGCGGCCTCCACCTCGGCGGCGTTGCGGGTGCTCAGCTCGCGCATCTCGTCGATGATCTGCAGCGAGCGCTCCTGGAAGCCGACCACCGCGTCGACCAGCTTCTGCACGGACTCGGCGCGGATGGTCGGACCGTAGCCCGCCTTCAGCGCCTCCTCCTGGATCCTGGTGCCGACCTCGCCCAGCGTCTCCAGGCTCTGGTTCATGCCCTTCTTCATCGCCTCCAGGGTCTGCGTGCCCTCGTGAAGGCCGTGCATGCCGGTGAACGACGCCGACAGCGCCGTGAACACCGTCTCGTTGGTGCCGAAGAAGGTCACCGCCTGGCTGTAGACCCGTTCCTTGCAGTCGGCGATCTGGGCGATGCGCGCCATCACCACCTCGGTGGTGCTGTAGGCGATCGCCAGGTTCTCGGCGAGGTCCTTGGCCACCTGATAGCGCTTGTCCTCGTCCTGCAGGGCCTGCAGCGCGAGGTCGCGGGCCAGCTCCAGCCTGGCCCGCGCCGCGGCGTCGCCGTCCTGGAACGCCGCCAGCGCGTCGGCGGCCTGCTGCAACGCCGCCTTCTTCGCCTCCAGCGCGCCGGTGGCGGTGGCCAGCACCTCGTGGCCGAGCACCTGGGCCTCCTTCAGCGCCACGCGGAAGTCGCGGTAGGCCTCGAGGATGGTCTGCTCGCGCCGGATCTGGTCCTGGGTGTCCTTGGCGACCTCCAGGTAGGTGGTCTTGATCTTGGCGAACCGCGCCGGGATGTCGCCGCGGGTGACCTTCATCCAGATGTTGGACAGGCGCTCCAGGGTGTCGATCTTGTTGTCGGCGACCTGCTCGACCATGCGTTTGGCGTCGTCGCGGATCGAATCGAACGCCTTGGTGACGGTCTGGTAGCGCTCACCGATCCGCATCGCCTCGATCTGATCGCGCACCACCTGGTTGAACAGCGAGGCCTGGCTGAGCGTGCGGGCGATGGCGGCGGTCCGGTCAGGATCGAGCGGCGCGATCCGGTCGATGATGGCCACCACCGGCGCCACTTCGGGTTCCTGCTTGAGCAGGCCGAGGTGGCGCAGCGCGCCGAGCGCCTTGTCGAGGTACTTGAGGGGGGTGACAGCGGTCATGGATGGTCTCCTGGGCGGCGGGAGCGGGTTTGCGAGGCGGCGATCGTCGATCCGTGCGGCCGGGGGTCAAGGCCGCCCCGCGAAAACGCCGGCCGCCGGCGCAGCAATGCGGACCGGCCGCCGGTTATTGCCCGGCACGCGAGATGCGAGGCCGGTGCCCGGTGCGCTCCCTGTTCCGGATCCTCTGGACCGCGACCCGCGATGCCGTCGACGACGATGTGCTCACCCTGGCGGCGGCGCTGGCGTTCTACACCAGCCTGTCGCTGGCGCCGCTGGTACTGCTGCTCATGTGGATCCTCGGGCTGCTCGGCGTCGGCGCCGCCGAACGGCTGATCGGCCAGGTCCACGAGCTGATCGGCAGCGACGGCGCGGCCGTGGTGCGCGGCATCGTCGAGAACGGGCGCGACGCCGTGCGGCTGGACAGCCTGTCAGGGGCCATCGGCCTGCTGACGCTGCTGTTCTCGGCCTCGGCCGTGTTCAGCCAGCTGCAGCGCTCGATCAACCTGGTCTGGGGCATCGAGGCGCGCCCGGAACGGCGCATCTGGGGCTGGTTGCGGCGCCGGCTGCTGTCGATGGCGATGTTCGGGACGCTGGCTTTCCTGTCGCTGGTGTCGCTGCTGGCGAGCACGGCCATGGAGCTGGTCTCCGACTGGATCGGCCGCGACGACCCGCTGCCGCTGGTATCGCTGCTGGCGTCCCTGCTGGTGTTCGTGCTGCTGTTCGCGATGGTGTTCCAGTTCCTGCCCGATGCCCGCGTCGCCTGGCGCGATGTCTGGTTCGGCGCCGCGACCACCGCAGTGTTGTTCACCGCCGGCAAGCACCTGATCGGGATGTACCTGGCCCACCGCAGCATCGGCACCTCGTACGGCGCCGCCGGTTCGGTCGTGGTCCTGCTGGCCTGGGTGTTCTTCTCCTCGGTGCTGGTCCTGTTCGGCGCCGAGATCACCCAGGCGTGGGCGCACGAGCACGGCCGGCGGCTCCGGCCCTACGCCCACGCGAAGCGCAGCGATCCGGACGCCTGAGTCAGGTGTGCTCCTGCCGATGGCGCGGCGGCACTGCATGTGCCGCCCGCACCTCCGGTGCCGCCTTCGCGCGGGTGCAACTCGCGAGGCCGGCGGGAATCACTTCCGCTCGACGCTGCTGCCGTTCTCCAGCCGCTTGGCGAGTTGCTTGGCCTTGTCCAGGTGGTTCTTCACCTTGTCCTGGCAGCCCTGCAGCTCCTTCTTCAGCTCCGGCGAGGCGTGGTTGGCGAACACCTCGAGCTTGTCGAGGAGGCCCACATGCGCCATCACCTGCATCTGCACGAAGCAGCGGTCGTAGTCGGCGCCCTGCTTCTCCTGCAGCGCCTTCTGCGCGGATGCCAGGTGCTTGCGGCCCAGCTCCTGGAGCAGCGCGACGTGGTCGATCCGATCCGTGGTCGTCCGGGTGCCGCTGGCGTCGCGGGGCCGGCCGGCCGCAGAAGTCGGGTCGCCAGGGTTGCCGGTCGTTCCCGTGCCGCTCGTGCCGGTCGTGCCGCTGCCGGTCCTGCCGGTGTCATCGGCGTCGCGCCTGCCGCCACCGTTGCGTCCCGTCGGGTCGGTGGTGCCGGCGCCGGTCTCCGGCTTGACCGAAGACCACCGCTGCAGCTTGCGGCCGAATTCGCCGTGGTCCTGGACCAGCATGGCGGCGAAGTCCTTCACCTCGCGATCCTGGGCGCCCTGCTGCGCCATCTGCGCCAGGGCGACCTCGTTGTTGTTGGCCACCATCACCCACGACGCCAGGATGCGGTCGGTGTCGGCGGCGACGTCGCCGGTGGCGGGTTCCTGGGGCGTGGTCCGCTCGGGCTGGGTGGGCCGCGGCGGCTGGTTCTGGGCGTGGACGGGCGACAGGATCGCCAGGCAGGCGAGCGCGAGAACGGAGTGCGGGATGATCATGGTTGCTCCTCGGATACGGGACAGGAAGCCGGACCGCAGGTCCGGCGGGAAGGACCGCGAGGGTGCAAGGCACGTGCCCGGCACGGCGCAACCGGCGCTCAGGGCAGCTTGCTGGTGAGCCGCGCCGCCATCGCCTTCGCCGACTGCACGATGCTGCCCGATGCGTGCGAATCGCCCTTCGCCATGGATTGCAGGAAGTTGCGCGCCTGCTGCAGGGTGATGTGCGGCGGCAGCGGCGGCACGTCCGGGTCGACCAGCGCGTTGATCACCACGGGCCGCCGCGCCGCGAAGGCCTCGTCCCAGACCGGCGCCACGTCTTCCTTCCGGGCCATGCGCAGGCCCACCAGGCCCAGCGACTCGGCCATCTGCTCATAGGCGAAGTCCGGGACATCCTGACTGGCGTCGTAGCGCGGGTCCCCGGCCAGGATCCGCTGTTCCCAGGTCACCAGGTTGAGGTCGCGGTTGTTCAGTACCAGCACGATCGCGCGCGGATCGCTCCAGGTCTGCCAGTAGCGGGCCATCGTGATGAGCCCGTTGATCCCCAGCATCTGCATGGCGCCGTCGCCGACCATGGCCACCGCCGGCCGCTCCGGGAAGCAGAACTTCGCTGCCAGGAGATACGGCACTCCAGGACACATGCTGGCCAGGTTGCCGGACAGGGAGCCCAGCATCCCGGACCGCACCCGCAGGTGGCGGGCGTACCAGTTAGCGGCCGTGCCCGAGTCCGCCGCGAGGATGACGTCCCCGGGCAGCCGCGCCGACAGCTCGTGGAACACGTACTCCGGGTTGATCGGCTTCGCCGTCGCTTCGGCGCGCTCGGCGATGAGCCGCTGCCAGGCTGCCACGCGCTGCTCGATGTCGTCCCGCCAGGTCCGCCCCGTCTTGCGCTGCAGCCGCGGCAGCAGGGCCCGCAGGGTGGGTGCGGCATCGCCGTGCAGGAGCACTTCGCACGGGTAGCGCAACCCCAGGTTGCGGGCCTCGATGTCGACCTGCACGGCCCGGGCCCGTCCTGGCGGCGGCAGGAACTCGGCGAACGGGAAGCTGGTGCCCACCATCAGGAGGGTGTCGCACTCCTGCATCAGGTGCCAGCTCGGCTCGGTGCCGAGCAGGCCGATCGTGCCGGTGACGAAGGGCAGCTCATCGCTGAGGGCGGTCTTGCCGAGCAGCGCCTTGGCGACGCCTGCGCCCAGCGCGTCGGCCACCGCTTCGACCTCGGCCGCGGCCCCGCGGGCCCCGGCGCCGATCAGCATGGCCACCTTGCTGCCCGCGTCGAGCACCGCCGCCGCCCGGTCCAGGTCCTCGTCGCGGGGCACGATGGTCGGAAACGAGTAGCCGACCCCGGAGAACGTGCTGCCGTGCTCCCGCGGCGGAGCGGCCGCCGGCTCGGTCTGCAGATCGCTCGGGAAGATGAGGCAGGTGACCGTGCGCCGCGCCATCGCGATCCGCACGGCCTGGTCCACCAGGTGGGGCGCCTGCTCCGGCACGCTGGCCTGCTGCACATAGTCGCCCGCCACGTCCTTGAACAGGCTGACCAGATCCACCTCCTGCTGGTAGCGCGCGCCGAGACCCGGCCGGGCCGGCTGGCCGACGATCGCCAGCACGCCGGTGTGGTCGAGGCGGGCGTCGTAGAGCCCGTTCAGCAGGTGGATCGCGCCGGGGCCCGAGGTGGCGAGGCAGACACCCAGTTCGCCGGTGAACTTGCCGTGCGCGCAGGCCATGAACGCCGCCTCCTCCTCGTGGCGGGCCTGCACGAAGTGCAGCCCCTCGGCCCGGGACAGCGCCCCGAGGAAGCCGTTGATGCCATCTCCGGGGTAGCCATAGATGCGGCCGATCCCCCAGGCGCGCAGGCGGGAAAGCACGAAGTCGGCGACATTCTGGCTCATGGGATCCGATCGGCAGCGCCGGCTCCGGCCGGCGACGGCGCCGCCGACGGCGCGCAAGCCCTGTGCCACCCCGACCCCTGGCGATCCCTACAGCGGGATGTTGCCGTGCTTCCGCGGCGGGTTGCTGTCGCGCTTGCCGGCGCACAGCTCCAGCGCCTGGATCAGCGCCGGCCGCGTCCGCCGCGGCTCGATGACGTCGTCGACGTAGCCGCGCGCCGCAGCCTGGTAGGGGTTGTTGAACTTCGCCTTGTAGCCCGCCACCAGCCGCTTCTCCTCGGCGACCTTGTCGGCGGCCGCCTGGATCTCGCGGCGGAACACGATCTTCGCCGCGCCCTCGGCCCCCATCACCGCGATCTCGGCGCCGGGCCACGCCAGGTTCACGTCGGCGCGGATGTGCTTGCTGTTCATCACGTCGTAGGCGCCGCCGTAGGCCTTGCGCGTGATCACCGTCAGCTTCGGCACCGTCGCCTCGCAGTACGCGTACAGCAGCTTGGCGCCATGCGTGATGATCCCGCCGTGCTCCTGGTCCTTGCCCGGCAGGAAGCCCGGCACGTCCTCGAAGGTCACGATCGGGATGTTGAACGCGTCGCAGAACCGGATGAAACGCGCGCCCTTGATGCTGCCCTTGATGTCCAGCACGCCGGCCAGGTTGGCCGGCTGGTTGCCGATGATGCCCACCGAGCGACCGCCGAGCCGGGCGAAGCCCACCACCATGTTCTTGGCAAACCGCGCGTGCACCTCGAAGAACTTGCCGTGGTCGACGACCTTCTTGATGACCTGCCGCATGTCGTAGGGCTGGTCGCTGGACTCGGGCACGATCGAATCGAGCGCCTCGTCCATCCGGTTGGGATCGTCGTCGTTCTGCCGGAACGGCGCGTCGTCGGCGTTGTTCAGCGGCAGGTAGCTCATCAGCTCGCGCACCTGCATCAGGCAGGCGGCGTCGTCCGGCGCGGTGAAGTGCGCCACCCCGGACACCTCGGCGTGCACCCGCGCGCCGCCCAGTTCCTCGCTGGTCACGTCCTCGTGGGTCACCGTCTTCACCACGTCCGGGCCCGTGATGTGCATGAAGCTGGTGCCCTCCACCATGAACACGAAGTCGGTGATCGACGGCGAGTACACCGCGCCGCCGGCACACGGCCCCATGATCGCCGAGATCTGCGGGATGACCCCCGACGCCAGCGTGTTGCGCAGGAAGATGTCTGCATACCCGCCAAGACTGACAACCCCTTCCTGGATCCGGGCACCGCCTGAATCGTTCAGCCCGATGATCGGCACGCCAAGGCGCAAAGCGTGGTCCATGATCCGGCAGATCTTCTCGGCATGCGCCTCCGAAAGCGAGCCTCCGAAAACGGTGAAGTCCTGGCTGAAGACCGCCACGCGCCGTCCATCGATGGTACCATATCCCGTGATGACGCCGTCGCCCGGGATCCGTTGTGCCTCAAGTCCGAAGTCGTTCGATCGGTGCGTGACGAGCATGCCGATCTCTTCGAACGACCCCGGATCGAGCAGCAATTCGATCCGTTCACGGGCGGTCAGTTTGCCTTTGGCGTGCTGGTCGGCGATGCGCTGCGTTCCTCCCCCCAGGGAGGCACGGGCGCGGAGGTCGTTCAGACGGGAGATCGGGTCGGAGGACATGGTTCGTGCTCGGGATGGGTGATCGCAAGGTAGCGGGAGCGGCCGCTGAAATCAAGGTGCAGAGCGGTCCGCCTCGCAATGCCCACACAGGGGGCCGGAAATGCAGCGGGCGCACCGAACGTCTGACGTTCGAAGCGCCCGTGGTTGCGACAGAGAAGCTCGTGCGGCTATTTTGCCATCGCCTCTTTCCCCTCTTCCGTTTCGACCGACCGGGGGAGTTCGATGCGATGCTGAACCGGCGACAGCAGCTCGTACAAGGCAGGAACGACATAGAGCGTCAGCACGAGCGAAAACAGGAGGCCGCCGATGACCACGACGCCGAGCGACACTCGGCTTTGGGCGCTTGCCCCCAGACCCAGCGCGATCGGCACTGCGCCGAGGGCCGTCGCTAGACTCGTCATGATGATCGGCCGGAGCCGCATCGTTGCGGCTTCGATCGTCGCATCCTTCACGCTCAATCCGGCCTGCTGACGCTGATTGCTGAATTCCACGATCAGAATGCCGTTCTTCGTCACGATGCCGATCAGCGCAATGACACCGATCTGACTGAAGATGTTGAGCGTATGGCCAAAGACCCACAATGAGATCACGGCGCCGGCAATGGCGAGCGGAACCGTAAGCATGATGATGAACGGGTCGCGAAAGCTTTCGAACTGCGCCGCCAGGACGAGATAGATGAGGACCAGCGCGAGCACCAGCGCGAAGAGCAGACTCGACGAACTTTCGGCGAAGTCTTTCGAGACGCCGGCCAACGCCGTCCGGAACGACTCGTCGAGTACGCGATCTGCCACCCCATCCATCACCTCAAGACCCTCTCCCAGGGTCAGGCCCGGAGCAAGTCCTGCAGAGATCGTTGCCGCCACGTAACGGTCGTAGCGATTCCTCGACGGCGATGCGCTCTCTTCCGTCAATTGAACCACGTTGTCCAGTTGGATCAGCTCGCCCTGGTTATTGCGCACATAGAGCGAACGGAGGTCGAGCGGCTCGTCACGATTGTCGCGGGTCGCGAGCGCGATGACCTGATACTGCTTACCGTCTTTGACGAAGTAGCCCATCCGTTGTCCGCTGAACGTCAGCTGGAGCGTCTGCGCCACGTCCATCATCGACAGCCCCAGCGCGCGTGCCCGCTCGCGGTCGACGCTCAGCCGCAGTTCCGGCTTGTTGAATTTCAGGTTGACGTCGATGACCTGGAAGGCGTTCGTTTTCCGCGCTTCCTCCATGAACGTCGGCAGGATCTCGCGGAGGCGTCCCATCGACGGCGCCTGGATGACATACTGCACCGGCAGGCCGCCACGCCGCCCGACGCTGATCGTCTGCTCCTGCGTCACGAAGGCGCGGACCTCCGAGAATTGTCGGAGCATCTGTGAGATGTCGTCGGCGACCTCCTGCTGCGAACGATCGCGCTCCCCGGGTTCGGACAGCTGCACGCGGAGAAAACCATTGTTGACCGAGCTCGACCCGAAACCGGGCGAGGTGAGTCCAAGAACTCCGATCTGCTCCGGCACCATCGATTCGACCGTGAAGCGCAGGTCGTTCATGAACGTATCCATGAAGTCGAACGACGCTCCTTCGGGACCTGTGGCCGAGATCTGCAATCGTGAGCGATCTTCCAGCGGAGCCAATTCCGTCGGCAGGAATGCGCCAACGCCGAAGATCGCGGCGAGCGATGCCGCCATGATCGCCGGAGCGCGCCATCGGCGCTCCATGAACTTCTTCAGCGAGCCATTGTACCGCTCCGTCAACCAGCGATAGAACGGCTCCGTCCACTGGTAGAAACGGTTCTCCTCTTCGGCGCGCCGCAGAAGTCGCGCGCTCATCATCGGGGTCAGCGTCAGCGAGACGACCGCCGAGATCAGCACCGCACCCGCGACGACGATCCCGAACTCACGGAACAGCCGACCGACGAGCCCTTCGAGAAAGATGATCGGCAAAAAGACGGCGGCCAGGGTGACGGTCGTGGAAATGATCGCGAAGAAGATCTCCTTCGAGCCGACGTGCCCCGCTTCGCGAGGCGACATGCCCCGCTCGATCTTTTGATAGATGTTTTCGAGGACCACGATCGCGTCGTCGACGACAATGCCCGTGGCCAGGACGATCCCGAGCAACGTGAGGATGTTGATGGAAAAGTCCATCACGTACATCACGAAGAACGTGCCGATGAGCGAGATCGGAATGGCCAACACCGGGATGAAGGTCGTCCGCCAGTCGCGGAGGAACGCGAAAATGACGAGCACGACCAGCACGAACGCGATCAGGATCGTCTCTTGGACCTCCAGGATCGCCCGGCGGATGTTCTTCGTTACGTCAAAGGCGATCTGCATCGACATATCGGGCGGCAGGTCCCTCCGGATCTGTTCCAGGCGCTCGTACACGAGGTCGGCGATGGCGATGTAATTCGCACCCGGTTGTGGCGTCACGACGACCCCCACCATCGGGCGTCCCCCGGGGCCCCGCATGATCGTCCGCTCATTCTCTTCTCCCAGGACCGCGTAGCCGATATCCTGGAAACGGATGATCCGGCCCCCTTCATCGCGGATGATGAGATTGTTGAATTCCGTCGGCTCCGTCATGCGCCCCTGGGCCCGGATCGTCAGTTCCGTCGAACGGCCCTCGATACGGCCGGTCGGAAGCTCGATGTTCTCACGGTTCAGGGCCGATTGCACGTCGAGCGGCGTCAGGCGGTGCGCCGCCAGCCGAGAGGGATCCATCCACAATCGCATCGCGTACCGCTTCTCCCCCCAGATCCGGACATCCGAGACGCCCGCAACGGTCTGCAAGCGCTCCTTCATGACATTATTGGCGAACTCACTCAGGCCCAGCAGGGTACGGTTCGTGCTCTGGAGCGTGACCATCAGGATCGGACTCGAATCCGCGTCCTGTTTGCTGACCGACGGCGGGTCGACGTCGGCCGGCAGACTGCGCTGGGTCCGCGAAACGCGGTCGCGCACATCGTTCGCCGCCGCCTCCATGTCGACGCCGAGCTCGAATTCCACGTTGATGTTGCTGCGGCCATCGCTCGAGGTCGACGT
>CAZMGG010000015.1:0-62297 GCA_964565715.1 uncultured candidatus Brocadiaceae bacterium
AGTGGCGGCAGGACCTGGGCCCCAACCCGCTCGTCGCCAGGAGCTGCCCGGCGCCGGTAGCGGCAGGCGGGGGTCAGTAGGGATGGGCCAGACCCCTGGTCGCTGGCGGGCTGGGGAGTGCCAACAACTCTCGGGTCAGTTCTCGCGTAGCCTTCCCTGGATGGAACGAGTGCGTGCGACCGATCTGGCGCAGCTGCAGAAGAGCCTGCGGCGCTGGCTGCAGCAGCCGGGGGATGGCGAGTGTGGCCTCGGCACCGGCGAGGTGCGGCTGCTGCTGGACGAACTGGGCCGGCTGCAGCAGAGCGCCGACCGGTTGCGCCGACAGAACCGCCGCGTGCGGTTGCGGCTGCAGAAGGCCGGGCTGCCGCCCGAGCCCGGCGACGGCGAGGACGCGCCATGAAGGGCGTGTTCCTGGTGCACTGGCACGCCGAGGAGGCGGCGGCGCGCTGCGCGCGCCTGCAGGCGTTGGGCTACCGCGTGCGGCACGAGTCCGGCCAGGACGGCGAGGCGGCCCGGGCGATGAAGCGGGCGCTCGCCGAGGTCGACGCGGTGGTGATCGATCTGGCCCGGCTGCCGTCCCACGGGCGGCAGTTCGCCATCGCCCTGCGGCAGCAGAAGGCCACCCGTCACCTGCCGCTGGTGTTCCTGCAGGGCGATCCCGAGAAGACCTCGCGGGTGAAGGAGGCGCTGCCCGACGCGGTGTTCACGACGTGGGCGAAGGTGGCGCCGGCGCTGAAGAAGGCGCTGGCGAAGCCGGTGGCGGCGCCGGTGGTGCCGGCGATGCCCGACTACTCCGGCACGCCGCTGCCGAAGAAGCTCGGCATCCGCGCCGGCGCCAAGGTGGTGCTGCTGGGGGCGCCGCCGGACTTCGCGGCGACGCTGGGGGAACTGCCCGAGGGGGCCACGCTGACGACGCGGCTGGTGGGGCAGCCCGACGTGGTGCTGCTGTTCAGCCGGGCGCTGGCGGATCTGCAGCGGCGGCTGCCGCCGGTGGTGGAGGTGATCGAGCCGGGCGGTGGACTCTGGCTGTGCTGGCCGAAGAAGACCGCCGGCGTGCAGACCGACCTCGATGCCAACGTGGTCCGCGCGCTCGGCCTCGACGCGGGGCTGGTCGACAACAAGGTCTGTGCCGTGGACGCGACCTGGTCGGGGCTGCGTTTCGCCCGGCGGCGGCGCTGACGGCCCGCCGGTAGTTGCGAGGCATCCGGATTCCGGTGGGTTCTGCGCGGCGTGGAAGGGTCTCATCCTGCCGACCCTTGCCGACGTCTCGGGGAGGCGGGTATCACTGCCCGCACGCGACCGGCACATCGCCGGCCAGAAGAGGAGCACCAACATGCACGACGGCGTGACCGAGAGTACGGGAAGGGTTCAGCAGGGGCCGGGACACGTTGCGATCCTGATCGACTTCGAGAACCTGGCGTACAGCTTGAGAGATCAGTTCGGAGACGAGCGGATCGAGGAAATGCTGTCGATGGACGGTTTGTTCCGTCTGGCCAGCGACTACGGCACCGTGGCAACCGCGCGTGCCTACGCCGACTGGCGATGGAAGCATGTGAATCAGTTCCAGATGCCGCTGTACCGTGCCGGGATCGACCTGGTGCACGTCTTCGGGCGCGGCAACGGTGGCACGACCCGCAACTCCGCCGACGTATGCATCGCCACGGACGCGATCGAGACGATCTGGGTGCTTCCGCACGTCGCCACTTTCCTGGTGGTGTCTGGCGATCGTGACTTCCTGCCGATGATGAAGATGCTACGGCGCTACGGCAAGACAGTGGTCGGGGTGGCGCCGGATGGCGCCGCCAGCCGCGATCTTGCCGCGCTCTGTGATCGATTCCTGCTTTGGAGTTCGCTGGTCAATCTCTACGGGGGCGAAGCAGCCCCATCGTCCGGTCCACCCGAGGCCGATTCGGGGCCGATTGCGGCAACGCTGCAACGACTGTTGGCTGCCCGGGCAGCGGTCGGGATCAAGGGGGCCCAGCTCAAGCCTCTGCTGCGGCACGAGCATCCCACCTTCGACGAGAGCCAGTTCGGGTTCTCTTCACTGCAGGAGTTCCTGGGGTCGTTGCCGGAGGTGGTCCGGATCGAGAAGCGGGCGGATGGCGGCGACATGACCCTGTGGCCCGCGGATGCGAAGGCGCGACCTTCGGCGCCGCGGGTACCGGCTCAGGTTCTCCTGGCCCGGCAGGCTGGCCTGAGTGACTACCGTTTCGAACCAGACGCGGCGACGCGGCGCCAACTGATCGGCCTGTTGCACGAGCTGATGGTCGCCGCGACTGCAAGGAGTGGCTCGTTCACGTGGCAGGAGGTTGCCGATGCCTGGTTCGAGCGGCCTGACGCACCGGTTCAGTCCAACACGGTGCTGGCGAAGTACTGGGCCGTTCTGTTCCAGGGTCGCTGTTTCGAGTTCCTGGTACCGGATGATCCGAATCCGCTGCGAACCCGCGCCGTTCGCCTCGTCAAGGAGATCACCGGTGCCGCCGCCCTGGTGGCCCGCTATGAGAGCAGTTTGCTCTTCAAGCTCCAGGAGGCGTTGCAGCGTGAGCCGACGACACGGGAGGTGCTCGACCTTCTTGGCCTTCCCCAGTCGGATACGGCTTCGGCAGCTGAACTGCTGGAGAGGGTGCGCGTGCTGCGTCGGATGGCCACGCCTCGCGGGAACTCCGGAACCTCACGACCGGCCACCTCGGGCGAGGCCTGAGTCAGCCGGGCCCGGCCCGCAGCCACAGCCAGCCTGCCGCCACCAGCAGCGTGGTGACGGTGATCGGCACGCCGACCCGCAGGTGCTCGCGCACCCAGGAGCGCGCCACCGGCTGCACGCCGAGCCGGCTCGCCTGCTCGACCACGATCAGGTTGGCGATGCTGCCGACCAGGAACAGGTTGCCGGCCAGCGTGCTGCCGAGCGCCAGGATCGGCCCGGCCTGCGGGTGCTCGGCGGCGGGCAGCAGCAGCAGGACCAACGGCACGTTGGATATCACGTTGCTGCCCAGCACCGTCACCGCGAACAGGCCGAGCGGCTGGCGGACGTCGAGGCCGCGTTCGGCGGTCCATTGCAGCCAGTGGGCGACGTGGCCCTGCTGTTCGAGGGCGTGGTTGACCACGAACAGGCCGGTGAACAGCACCAGGAGCTGCCAGTCGACCAGGGCCAGCATGCGGTGGCTGTGCAGCCGCCGGGACAGCAGGAGCATGCCGCCGCCGCACAGCGCCTGCACCTCACGCGGCAGCGGCAGGAACAGGAAGCCGAACACCAGCGCCAGCAGCACGACGATGCCCTTGCCGGTCTGCCAGCGGTCGAACGGCACGTCGATCGGCGGTGCGGCGGGCAGCTCGCGCTGCCAGCGGCCGCGGTAGGCGCGGCAGAGGATCCACCAGCAGAGCAGCAGGCCCACGGCTGCCGGCAGCACGCCATCCAGCAGGTAGGGTCCGAACGGGAGGGCGAGCTTCTGCCCGATCAGCATGTTCTGCGGGTTGCCGATCAGGGTGGCGGCGCTACCGACGTTGCTGGCCGCCGCCAGGCCGAGCAGGAACGGGACCGGGTCGAGGCGCCGGCGGACGCAGCCCTCGACGAGCACCGGCGCCATGGCGAGGCAGATCACGTCGTTGGTGAGCAGCGCCGCCAGCAGGCCGGTCACCAGCAGCAGCGCCAGGAGGAGCCGTTCGGGCGTGGTCTCGCGCAGCGAGAGCCAGCGGGTCACCGCGGTGTAGAAGCCGCCCAGCCGGAACTGCGCCGAGACCACCATCAGGCCGAACAGCAGGCCGAGGGTGGGGACGTCGACGGCGCGCCAGGCCTCGTCGGAGTCGAACCGGCCCGCCGCCACCAGCACGATGGCGCCGAGCAGGGCGACGCCGGTGCGGTCGATGCGCAGGCCCGGCACGCCGCCGAGGATCATGCCGGCGTAGACCAGCAGGAAGACCAGCAGCGGCAGGTCCATGGCTCAGGGCAGGACGAGCGCCAGGCTCCGCATCGGACGCTTCTCGGGAGCGATGCTGACTGCCGGAGTCGAGACGATCCGCCTCGATGGCGTGCCGACCAGAATCACGAACCCGGCCCGTGCGGTCATCGACTGCCGCCGCCTGTCGACCCTGGTCGACCGCGAGACGGCGGTGGAGGCCGCGCGCGGCCGATGCAACCGCGGCCCACCCCGCTCAACGCCGCATCGCAGCACGCAGTCGCTCCATGACAGTCACTGCATCCTGATCACTCATCAGTCCGGCATCGAGGCTCCACGTCATCAGTGACACAAAATAGGTTTCGGCGACGTAGCTGATGACATCCTTGATCTGGGGTGGCATGAGCACGTCACGGCTCAACAGATACTGCCCGGATGCATCCTGCATGATCAGCATGCCCGTCTTGCTTTGGATCAGGTTCTCGCGCGCTCGCCTGACGAAATCGTAGGGCTTCCTGCCGCTCTTGCTCTGGACCTGGTTCCATCGGTCCTCCAGCAGCCTCGCAGCCCGATCAATCTGGCTCTGCTCCTCAGGGCTCGGCACATAGCCATCGAGGCGTTGCAGTTCGCCACTGGCGGCCATTCTCTTGGCATTGGCATCCACGAGCTCGCATCTCATGCTCGTCATCTGCTCCAGCCAGGGCCTCATGAGTTCCTGATATTGCTGGAGAGACTGCAGCGCAGCCGACGAAGGACTCCGGCGATGCGGATTCAGCTCGGGGGACTTCAGTATCATCTGGCTCGTGATCACCTCCGGAGCCTGGGCCAGATACTGGAATATCAGTCCCGCGGCCATTCTTGGCAGCTTGGGCGCCGATTCCTCGGGGTGCCAGGAAGCATCCGGCTTTCCATACTGCTGAAGCGCCTCGCCAAAGCCCTCGGCGATCCTCAGCGCCTCCACGATCGAGTCCCCAACGGCCGCGGAGCCACGGGCGTTTGTCATTGAAGGCGGCGAATGCTCGGCCTTCTGTTGGGATGCCTTGCTTGCTAGGCGAGCATCCCAGGCGATCAGGCTCGTCAGCAACATCAGAAGCAAGAGGCCTGCGCCACACAGCAAGGTAGAAGATCTCATGTTGGCTACGCGGTGCGACGAGTCGGACTTCCTTTCATGGCACGGCCTGGCGCGCCTGAAAGCAGCCTGAGGCCCGCAAGGTCAAGTCCTGGCCATTGACCCAGCGTGGCCCTGCATTCGGCGCCTAGTCCGGAATAGGATAGCACGGGTTGCAGCCGTAGTTGATCACTACGGTATGTGTGTACATCCCGCCGCATTCGTTGGGCGTGTTGCCGTTGCATCCACCACCGACATAGCAGTTGAATGGGTATGCGTCGCTACTGGCACATCCATGATTGGCGACCTTGGCTGAGAAGGTCGCGGGACCAGGTGTGCAAGTCAGTTGATGCTTGGGGAATGGATGGTTGACCCAATCGTAGAAGGATGCGCACTGCCCTGTTGGGACAGAAACGGTCCATTGCATGAGGAAGGCGCACTCTGGCTCCAGCTCAATACACTTTCCAGTTGCTTCGTCTGTGTCGCACTCACCATCAAGCTGGATGGCTATGGTCGGGGTCACCGACCAACCCACCGGCCATGGGTCGGATTCATTGACGACATCGCAGCCGGCGCAGGGCATGTCATTCACGACACGAGCCTGGGCTGGACCGCCATGCTTCCAATGCGTCAAGACCAAGGCAGTGACAGCCAATGCGATCGACAAGGAGCGCCAGCGCCTGCTCCGCCAGCGCGCGATGGCTCGCCGCCACCACCGCGCCGTCGCTCTGCAGCGTGAGCGGCTCTCTGCGCCAGTCGAGCCGCACGCCGCTAGATCTTGAGGCGCGTGCCAGTGCTCGGGTTGGCGAGGTGGGTCCACGATCTGCGCGGGGGTTCATCCGGTCGATGTGAGGCGGCTTGTGGAGGACGCCCCCAATCCGAGACAGGCCCAGAACCCAAGGAGTCCGGCCAGCATCATGTGTTCCCGCCGACTCAGATCCCACAACCGGCCAAGGCAACCACACGATGCGCTGGGCAGGGTGACCGACATCACGATGCCGCCTGAAGCCATGGCCAGGGCGACTGCCAGTGCCCATCGTTGCCAGCGGGTCTGGAGAGCGCATGCGACACCGACTTCTGCAGCACCCATCAACACAGACCCCGATGTGCCGAGAAAGGACACCTTGCTTGGCAACAGCAGTTTGATGAGGCCCGTCACGATGAGCAGGATGAAGACGATGCGCCTCGGCCATTGCGCAAGACTGCTGGCGCTTGCCCGATGGAGACCGTGCCCGTGCGACTCTCGCGCGTCACGACTCATCGGTCATCGATCTCCAGGATGACATCACGTTCGCGACCCAAATCATCGTCGCTGATCTGGAACAGCGACTCGGTTCTGGACCCGTCCGTGGCGGACAGCCGGTACCGGCCGGGCACGAGCGCAATCTGCGTCGGCCTTGCGGCGACCAGGTTGTAGGCCCCAAGCCGCCTCTGCTCGCGGAACAGCAGAGCCCCGGTTGAGACGGGTCGTCCGCTGCGGCCCTGGACGTGGAGGCGGACTACGGCGGTGGCCCCCCTGCCCCTCACTTCGACCAGGAGCGGACCCTCGTCGGCCTGCAGATCGAAAGCTGCGGGCTCGACGGGCCCACGATCGCTCTGGATCTCGTATCTGCCAAGAGGCAGTCGCATCGTATCGCCGACCCAACGGATGCGGCGAAGCAGCCTGAACTGCTCGGACTGGGATGGGCCTCGAACTCGACCACAGGACAACACCAGGGATCCAGGGTCGACGTCTCCGGCGATGCGGATCTTCACATCGCGTGCCGGCGCCGCCGCCGTCCGAGCCACCAGCACCTCGGATGGCTGCGCACGTGCGTCCAGCGGGTGGAACTGCACCTCGTGTCGCCAGACCATGCCGCTGGGGAGCAGTACCTCGACTGACAATGGCGTGACACCCTGATGGTCGCCGCCGATCGCCACCGCGAAGCTGCCTGGCGCCCGCGCGGTCAACCTGGCGGCCACGGTGGGGAGAGTCCTGCCAGATACCTCCCACGCGCATTCCACGGGATGATCGTTGAGGTATCGCCAGAAGGCCACCAGGGGCTGGTCCAGGACAAGGCGCAGGGCGTCATCACCGAGCATCCCGGGAGCCACTTGCAGGTTCCGGATCCTCTGCGAAGTCTCGGCGGTGAAGGCCACGAGGGGATCCGGGCATCGCAAGCGACAAGGCCCGGGCTGTAGACCCGCGAAGGCGGCCAGGCCATGCCTGTCGGTTGTCGCCCAGGTCATCACCGGTCCTGATCGGCTGTATGCCGGCGCAACGGCAGGCTGTGGCGAGGTCACGTCCAATGCCATGCTGCCGCTGGTCAGACACAGAGCGATGCCCTCCACCGGACGCCCTGCGCGGTCGAGCACGCGAGCTTCGAGCGCCACGCCACTGTGCAGCACTACGTGGTATGTGCCGCCGCCCACGATGTCTTCGATCAGGGCCGGAATCAGGCCAGACCGCGAGACCACGGCCGACGTGGCACCATCGAGAGCCCTGAATTCCGCGACGGCGACGCCGGTGCCATCTGTCGTGGCGACCACCATGTCGGCCGTCAGCCAGCTTCGGCTGGTGTCACCGTTGGCGATCAGCACATCTGGCAGGGGGTTTCCCTCGCCATCACGCACGTGGACTTGGAAGTGACCGTGATCCTCGTTCCGCGCCACGGGTGCCACCGCGTCCCTGGCGACGGCCGGCATCCTCACATGTGCGTCAGCGATGGGGGCAGCTGGGTGCGTTGCTTGGACCGACTGCGCCGCCTCGGCCGGAGCCCGATATGAGCCGCCAGACGGCGCCCACAACCACGCCAGCACGCAGGCGGTTGCCGCAGTGCCGAGGGCGAGAAGCCAGGGCGCTGGCCCCGAGCCGGCGGGATCTCGTGGAGCAGGAGGATTCACTTGCAGTCGCAGATCGGGTTCGTGAATCCATCGTCCACGCATTCCTTTGGGGAATCACATCCCCACTCATCACAGTACCAGTTGGCGCTGACCTGTGTCCACTCGCCGTCCACCCAGTCCCAGTGTTCAATCATCCATCCTGAGCAGGCATTGGTGTTGGCCTCGGAGAGAGAGCACCTGCAATCGGTGACCCACGTGCCACCCCCCAGGTTGACGTGGCGGGCGTGACATGGTGGAAACTGGCAGTCACCATCACAGTGCAGGCCCCATTCTCCTGACTGAGCCTGAGCCACACTGGCGGTGCAGGTGTCCGAGGTGTAGGCGTGAGGCGTGGCAGCCGCCGCAAGCGCCACAAGGAGGAAGAGACAGGCCAGGATCGTTGCCGAGCAGCTTCCGATCGGATGCATGATTGGGTTCCTCTGGGGCAGGGGATTGTGTTTACCCCCCCCCCCGCGATGTCAAGTGGATTCTCCAGCAGATGCCGCAGCGTTGATGGTCGTGGGTGCGGGTGGGCGGCGCCTGAGGTGCCGGCACTCAGCCGAGCACGAGCGCCAGCGCCGCGTCGGCCAGCGCGCGATGGCTCGCCGCCACCACCGCGCCGTCGCTCTGCAGCGTCAGCGGCTCTCTGCGCCAGTCGAGCAGCACGCCGCCGGCCTGCTCCAGGATCGGCACCAGCGCGCAGAAGTCGTGGGCCTTCAGGCCGCGGTCCACCAGCAGGTCGGCGTGGCCCAGCGCGACGAGGCCGTAGGCGACGCAGTCGCCGCCGAACACGGTGAACGCCACCTGCCGCCGCAGCCCGGGGAAGCCCGGCGTCTCGCGCATCGGGTCCGGCGTCGTGCAGTAGAGCACGCTCTCCCCGAGCGGCCGGGGGGCGCGCACCCGCGCCTTCGTGCCGTTGTGCGTCGTGGCGAAGCCCGGCGCCGCGCGCCAGCGTTCGCCGAGCGCCGGACAGTCCATCACGCCGAGCACCGGCCGGCCCTGCCAGCAGAGCCCGATCAGGGTGCCGAACAGCGGGTTGCCGGTGGCGAAGGCCTTGGTGCCGTCGATCGGGTCCAGCACCCAGCACAGCTCGGCGTCGCCGTTCTCGTGGGCCTGCTCCTCGCCGCGGATGCCGTGGTCCGGGTGCCGCGCGCGGATCGCCGCGCGCAGGGCCTGCTCGATGCCGGTGTCGGCCTCGGTGACCGGCGTGCGGTCGCCCTTCAGCGTGGCGGTGGCGGTGCGGAACCAGCGGCGGGCGATCGGCCGGGCCAGGTCGGCCAGTTCGTCGGCGAAGGCGAGCAGGCGCCGCCAGTCGGGCTCGGTCATGGCCGGGATCATGCCGGCGGCCGGGCGCCGCGCCACCGCCGGCCGCGGCTCAGAGCGGCCGGTCGAGGTAGAACGCGGTGGCCCGGCGGCCTTCCTCGTCGAGCTCGCGCTTCTCCAGCTCGGCGTGGATCTGGTCGACGGCCCGCGGCGTGCGCAGGATCTCGTCGGCCGGCCGGCCGGCCTGGGCCAGCGACCGGCCCAGCTCGCTGGGGATGAAGTCGCAGCGCCGCAGGTGGAAGTGATGCGTGCGCCAGCCGAGGTACCACGACCACTTCGTGTAGTAGTCGAAGCTGCGTTCGTTGAAGGCGCGGACGTGGGTGGGGTCGGCCCAGGCGCCCAGCGACAGCTCGTAGGGCACCACCAGCTTCAGCACGCCGCCGGTCTTCAGCAGGTGCAGGATCGTGGTCATCGCCGCCGGCAGGTCGCGGATGTGTTCGAGCACGTCGTGGGCCACCGCCTCGTCGAAGGTGCCGGGGCCGAGACAGACGGTGCCGAACCGCTCGGTGCGGAAGGTCAGCACGCCGTCCGGCGGCAGCGGCCGGCTCAGGTCGTGCAGGATGTCCGGGCGCCAGCGTGGCTCGATGTCGAGGTTGAGCCACTCGGGGCGGAAGTTCTTGCCGCTGCCGACGTGCAGCACGCGGGGCAGGGCCGGCACCGGGATCGGGGCGGTTCCTTCGGCGACGACGAGTCCCATGGCATGGGCTGCATCGGCCCGCGACGGGCGGGTCCTTTAGCCGTCCGGCCAGTGCGCCTGCACCCAGTCGGGGAAGGCGAGCGTGCCGTGGAAGGGCGCGTAGGCGTCGAGCACGGCGCCCATGTTCTCGGTGCCGAAGGCGCCGAGGTGGCCGTAGGGGATCAGCGCCAGCTCGGCGCGGGCCGCCTGCAGGTCGCCGGTGCGGTACAGCACGTAGAGCGCGGCGGCCAGCCCGGTGCGGTCGGCGCCGGCGCGGCAATGCAGCAGCAGCGGGTAGTCGGCGGTCTCGAAGGTGCGCCAGAGGGCCAGCAGCGTCTGCCGCGACGGCCGGCGCATCGCCGACATGGGGATCTGCACGAAGGCGATGTCGGCGCCGAGCGCCGCGCGGGCCGAGCCGCGGGGGGCCTCGCCGTTGCCGCGCAGGCAGACCACGGTGTGCAGGCCGTAGCGTTGGATCCAGCGCGACAGGGTGTCCTCGTCGACCTGCGAGCTGCGGTAGACGCGGCCTTCGTCCAGCGTGTGCAGGTTGACGCAGGCGGGCAGGGCGAGGAGCAGCGCGGTGGTGGCGAACGTGGCCCGCATGCCGGCATTGGAGCCGGGGCCGCGGCCGGAAGGAAGCCTCGCCGTTGCGCCGCGGCCCGCCGCGGCGACGATGCTGGCATGAGCACCGCCAGCAAGACCCGTCCCGATCACCACGACGCCGACATCGTCCTGCGTCTCTACGACCTGCGCCGCGAGGCCGTCATGCGCCAGTCCCGCGACGCGATGATGAAGTTCCTGCCGCGCAGCGCCGAGGAGGTGGTGGCGCTGACCGCCATGGACCATCCGCAGAACGCCGCCTGGCGGCAGGTCACCTCCTACTTCGAGATGGCCTATGGCATGGCGCGGCACGGCATCCTGCACCCGGACTACCTGGCGGAGAACACCGGCGAGGGCCTGTTCCTGTTCGCCAAGGTGCATCCCTGGCTCGAGCAGATCCGCAAGGCGACCTCGCCGCTGGCGTTCCAGAACGCCGAGTGGCTGCTCGACAATTCGGCCTCGGCGCGGCAGCGGTTCGAGCTGTTCCGCGGCCGCGTGGCGAAGATGCTGGGCGCCGGCAAGGCCGGCTGACCGGCCTCAGGCGGGCGCCTCGGGCGCCGCGAGCATCGCGGCGAGGCCGGAGCTGCGTTCGGGCCAGCGGCTCAGCGCGGCCTCGAGCACCGCCAGCGGGCCGTGGATCGTCGCGCGGACGCGGGCGCGGGTGACCGCGGTGTAGACCAGCGGCGCGTGGCAGAGCGGGCCGTCCTGATCGGGCAGCAGCAGCAGCACCTCGTCGAACTCGGAGCCCTGCGCCTTGTGCACGGTCATCGCGAAGGCCGTCTCGCACTCGGGCATGCGGATCGGTGCGATCGGTCGCAGGCCCTCGGCGGTGGGGAACCAGACCTGCATGCGCCCCTCGGCGTCGGGCCAGCAGACGCCGACGTCGCCGTTCATCAGGCGCACCGACAGGTCGTTCCTGGTCACCAGCACCGGCCGGCCGCGGAACCATGGCCCGGTGCGGGCCAGGCCCTGGAAGGGCGCCTGCAGGGCGCGGTTGCAGGCCTCGACGCCGAACGGGCCGTGCCGGGTGGCGCAGAGCACGCGGAAGCGGCCGAGGGCGGCGAGGGCCGCGCTGGCGTCGGCGGCGTCGCGCAGCGCCAGCAGGGCCGGCTCGGCCGGCTGCAGGGCCGCGGCCAGGTCCCTGGGCTCGGCGCAGGCGAGGTCCGGGCTGCCGGCCCGCAGCGCGGCCAGCGCCGCCGCCCGGCCGCCGCCGGCCAGGGCGCGGGCGAAGGCGCCGAGGCCCGGGCCGCGGAAGCGCCAGTTCCTGTGCAGCATGACCACCGCGTCGGCCAGCGGCTGCGGCTGGCCCGGCAGCGCGGTGCCGGTGATCGCCGCGTAGTCCTGCCGGAGGCGCGGGCCGGCGCCGCGTTCGGGCGCGGCGATGCGGCAGAGGTCGCCGAGCACCTGGCCCGGGGCCACCGAGCTGAGCTGGTCGCGATCGCCGAGCAGCACCAGCCGGCCGTCGTCGGGCAGGGCCTGCAGCAGCGCGTCCATCAGCAGCAGATCGACCATGCTGGCCTCGTCGAGCACCACCAGGTCGAACGGCAGTCGCCGGTCCGGGCCGAACCGGAAGGCATCGTGCTGCGGCAGGTAGCCGAGCAGCCGGTGCAACGTGCGCGGCCGTTCGGGCTCGCCCAGGGCGGCGCCGGCCTGGGCCAGCGACTCGGCCAGCCGGGCGGCCGCCTTGCCGGTGGGCGCGCACAGCGCCAGCCGGAGATCGGGCTGCAGGGCGCGCAGGACCTGGAGCAACCGGGCTGTGGTGGTGGTCTTGCCGGTGCCGGGACCGCCGGTGATCACCGCCAGCCGGGAGCGTACCGCCGCCAGCACCGCCACCGCCTGCCAGTCGGGCTCGTCGGCGCCAAGGTCCGGGAACGCGGCCCGCAGGGCCGCGGCGAGGCGGGCCGGATCGACGGCGGGCGGATCGGCCAGCGCGCGGCGGATCGCCGCGGCGATGCGCTGCTCGGCCCGGAAGTGGCGGCGCAGCCACAGCCGGTCGGCCTCGTCGAGGCAGAGCGGCAGGGTGCCATCGCCGGCGCACAGGCCGCTGGCCAGCAGTTCCTCGCGCCAGTGCGCGGCCGGCGGGAACGGCGGCAGGCCGGGCAGGGTGCGGCCCGACCAGTCGCCGAGCCGGACGCAGCTGTCGCCCTCCTGGCGCGCGGTCGCCAGCAGCAGCACCGTGGCCCGCAGCAGGTCGCGGTCGCCGCCGCGCTGCAGTTCGCCCAGCAGCGCCGCCAGGTGCGCGTCGCCGCGCCCCGGTGCGAACGGTGCGGTCATCGACCACCTCCGTCGAACAGGCCGGCCAGGGTCCGGACCAGCGCCGCCGGCGGGCGGTCGCAGTAGAGCCCGTCGGCGCTGTCGGCGCGGACGCCGCGCAGGAACGGATAGCACACGCCGCCGAAGTGCTGCTCGTAGTCGTAGCCCGGCAGCCGCTGCTGCAGCAGCCGGTGCACCGCCACGACGTACAGGTGGTACTGCAGCACGTAGTCGTGTTCGTGCATGCACGCCTGCCGGGCGTCGGGGCCGTAGGCCGCGGCGTCGTCGCCGAGGTGGTTGGACTTCCAGTCGAGCACGAACCAGCGGCCCTGTTGCTCGGCCACCAGGTCGACGAAGCCGGCCAGGAAGCCATCGATGGCGTGCGGCTCCAGCCGGCGCAGGCGTGCCGCGTAGTCGCGGACGTGGCCTTCGCCGTGCTCGCGGAAGGCCCGGCCGAGGTCGCGGGGGCGCAGTGCGGCCACCGGCAGCGTGAACTGCCACTCGACGGCGGCCGCATCCGGCCGCAGCCGGCCGAGGTCGAGGTCCAGCGCCGGCGCCCGGGCCCGGCTGAGGTCGCGCAGCATCGCCAGCACCGCCGCCGCCGGCTCGATGGGATGCGGGTGGGCCGTCGGGTCGTGCAGGCCGTGGCGCTGCAGTTCGGCCAGCACCAGGGCACGGGCGGCGGGCAGCCCGGGGTCGCGGCAGAGCGCGCCGAGGTCGAGGCGCTCGAGGATCGCGTGCAGGCACAGGCCGGCGGCCGGACCGCGGGCGAACGCGGCGATGCCGCCGGGCGCCGGGCGTTCGGCGCCGTCGTCGGCCGGCGCCGCCGGATCGGCGTGCTCGGGCCGCGCCTCGCCGGCGGTGCCGAGCGCCAGCGCCGTGAACGACAGCATCCGTTGCGCTGGCGGCAGGCTCGCCGGCAACGGCCGCGGCCTCCCGCCATGGCCGGCCAGGCCGCGCCCGAGCGGGGCCGGCGGCGCGAGGTCCGGCGGCACCTCGACCACGGTCATCGCCGGACCCTGGGCCGCGGCGAAGGCGCGCAGTTCGGCGAGCCAGCGGTCGCGGCAGTCGCTGCTGCGCTTCATCGCCGCCTCGAGGTCCTGGTGGGCGCTGGCGCCGCCGAACAGCAGCAGGGCCAGGGCCGAGCGATGGGTGTTGCTGCCGCAGGCGAGGTGCACGACGCAACGCCGGCCGGCGCGGGTGAGCGCCACGTAGAGCAGGCGCAGGTCCTCCTGCAGGCGGTCCCGGTCGGCGGGGGTCTTGTGCGCCTCGTCACCCTCGAGGTCGATGGTCATCCGGCCGTCGCCGTCGCGGAACGCGAATGGCGGCCGCGGCGCGGCCTTGCCGTCCCACAGGAACGGGCAGAACACCACCGGATACTCGAGGCCCTTGGCGCCGTGCACGGTGAGGATCTGCACCGCATCGGCATCGCTCTCCAGGCGCAGCTCGCGGCGCTGGTAGTCGATCTCGTCCTTGTGCTCGCGCTCGTGCCGCAGCCACTCGAGCAGCCCCTCCGGCGTCAGGTGGTGTTCGTGCTCGGCCTGGTGCAGCAGTTCGATCACCTGCAGCAGGTTGGTCACGCGCCGCTCGCCGTCGGGCCGCGGCAGCAGGCGTTCGCGGACCCGCAGGCCGGCCAGCAGGTCCTCGGCCATCACCACCAGCCCGTGCCGGTACCAGAGGCCGCGCCAGCGCTCCAGCTCGGTCCGCTCGCGCTCCCAGTCGGCGTCGCCGTCGATGGCGTGGATGGCGAGCCCGTCGCGGCCCCACAGCCGCGTGGCCCAGGCCGCCCGTACCAGGCCGTGGTGGTGCGGCTGCAGCAGCGCCTCCAGGATCCGGCTCCACTCCTCGATCTCGTCGCACTCGAAGACGTCGCCGGCCTTGCCGATGGCCGAATGGACCAGGGCCTCGCGCAGCGCGTCCTGCACCGCCACCGCCTGGGCGTTGGTGCGGGTCAGCACGGCGATGTCCGAGGGCCGCAGCGGCCGGCCGTCGATGGTCGGCTGCTGCCGCAGCAGCCCGGTGATCTCGCGCTGCAGGTCGGCGACCACGCGGACCTCGGCACCGTCCTTGGTCAGCGTCTTCTCGCCCGGAGCGGGCGGCACGAAGCGCCACTGCAGGGCCTGCGCCGGGTCGCCGGGCAGGGCGCGTTCGTCGGCCGTCCGCGCCGGCGTCACGTCGGGCATGGCGATGCCCGCCTGCAGGAACGGCTCCTGACAGCGACGGAACAGGGCGATGATCGAGCGCACCAGGTCCGGATGGCTGCGGAAGTTGTGCTGCAGGGAGCTGCGGGCCGTGGCGTCCCGCTGCGCCGCCAGGTAGGCGTGCACGTCGGCGCCGCGGAAGCCGTAGATCGACTGCTTCGGATCGCCGATCAGGAACAGCGGGCGGTTGCGGAAGCAGGTGGCGAAGATCTCGTACTGCAGGCGGTCGGTGTCCTGGAACTCGTCGATCAGCGCCGCCGCGTGCCGGGCCTGCACGGCCGCCACCAGCGCCCGGCCGTGCTGCGGGTCGTGCAGGGCCGCGTGCACCCGTTCCAGCAGGTCCTGGAACAGCAGGACGTTGTGGCGCACCTTCTGCCGGTGCAGGCGCTGGTCGACGTCGCGCAGCAGGCTCCAGCGCATGGCGTGGGCGGTGCGGTCGACGGCCTTGCGCAACCGAGCGGCGGCGGCGAACACGCCGTTCTTCTCGAAGTTCTTGCTGCGACGGACGCCCTGCAGGCGGCTGCCGTCGAACTGCAGCAGGAGGGGCAGGCACCCGGGCCCGTCGCCGCGGCTGGCCTCGATCCGCTCCTGCAGGATCCCTGGCGTCAGGAACGCAGGAGGCGGGGCCTTGTTGGCGGCGTGGTCGATGCCGGCGAGGGCCTGCGTCAGGTCGCCGGGTAGCGCCGCCAGCGTGGCCTCGATGGCCGCCCGCACCTCGGCCAGCCCCTCGTCGGTGGGTTCCTCCGGCGGCAGCAGCACCACGTCGGGATGCCGCCGCCAGCGGAGATACGTCGCCACCACCGAATCGGGTTCGATTCCGGCCGCCGCGGCCACAGCGGCGCCGAACGGGTCGATCCGGCGCAGGAAGGCCCGGAACGCCTCGGTGGCGGCCTGGTGGGTGGGCGGCACCTCGTCCTCGGCGAACTCCGAGCGGAACGGCGTGCGGCACTCGAACGCCGCCTCCTCCAGCAGCCGCTTGCAGAAGCCGTGGATGGTGTGCACCGCCACCTCGTCGAACTCGCGCAGGGCGCGGTCGAGGATGCGGGCGCCGGCAGGGCCGTGCGTGGCGCCGAGGCCGGCGAGCACGGGATCGGCGGTGGGTTCCCCGCAGCAGGCCGCCCGCGCCTGGATCAGCGCCGCGCGCAGGCGGGTCTTCAGCTCCTCGGTGGCGGCGACGGTGAAGGTGACCACCAGGACCTGGCTGAGGGAGGCGGCGTGGCCTTCGAGCAGGAGCCGCAGCACCATGCCGACCAGGGTGTAGGTCTTGCCGGTGCCGGCGCTGGCCTCGAGCAGGGTGGTGCCGGCGCCGATCGGGGTCGCGAGCAGGGGGCTGGGCGCGGCGGCGGTCACGGTGGCAAGGGTTCCTCCTGCCGCACTCTAGGGACGACGGCTTGGGGTTCCACCATCGACAACGCCTTCCGCTGCGACGGAACACGCCAGCGGAGCACTGTGCGCAGGCGTGGTGGCGTGGCTTTACATGTGCTGGCATCACGGCGAAGCTCTCGGCCCGACACCGGCCGCGCCGGATCGATCTCCACCTACCGAGACCCACCATGCATCGGATCGCCCCGTTCCTCGCCGTGGCCGCGCTGTCGGCAACCGTCCTCGCCCAGTCCACCATGACCCCGCTCGCCGGCTTCGGCACCAACGGCTGGCTGGCGCCGGGCTCGAGCGCGTTCCTCACCACCGGCAACAGCGAGCGCGGGCTGGCCTTCAATCCGGTCACCGGCAACCTGGTGCTGGTCTCCCGCGCCGGCGGCAACCACGTCCGCGTGCTGCATGGCGCCACCGGCGCCGATCAGGGCGGTTTCGACGTCACCGGCATCACCGGCGGCACGTTTGCGATCAACATGGCCGGCGTCGGCGACGACGGCGCCATCTACGTCGCCAACCTCAGCACGTCGGCCGCCTCGCCGTTCAAGGTCTACGCCTGGCCGTCGGAAGGCGCCGGTCCCACCACGGCGCCGACGGTGGCCTACAACGCGGTGAGCGGCGTGGTCCGCACCGGCGACGCGTTCGCGATCATGGGCAGCGGCGCCGCGACCCGGTTCGCCGCCGCCGGCTCGACCACCACCAGCAACGGCAGCTTCGTGATCGGGCCGGTGGACGGCACCAACGCCAGCACCGCCTACCTGTCGGTACCGGGCACCGCCAGCGGCACCACCAACGACTACCGCCTGTCGATGACCTGGGTCGACGCCAACACCGTGATCGGCACCCAGGGCGGCACGGCGCGCTGGACGGAGATCAGCGGCGCCAGCGCTGCGGTGACCGCGCAGATCCCGCTCGGCGCCACCGGCCGGCGGTCGCTGGACTACGCCGTGGTCGGCGGCGTGCCGGTGCTGGCGGTGGCCGATTCCGGCACCTCGCAGGTGTCGATCTTCGATCTGTCGGTGCCAGGCGTGCCGACCCTGCTGGTGCAGGGCAACAACACCACCGGCACCCTGTCGGCCAACGCCAACGGCACCGGCTCGGTGCAGTGGGGCGCGATCAGCGGCAACACGGCCACGCTGTACGCCATGGTGACCAATCAGGGCATCCAGGCCTTCCAGGTGACGATCCAGCCGCCGGCCACCGGCAAGCCGTTCGGCCTCGGCTGCCCGGGCGTGTCGCCGGTCACGCTGTCGGCGATCGGCGCGCCGGTGCTGCCGTCGACGATCCAGCTCGAGGTCGGCAACCTGCCGGCCACCGCGCCGGTCGGCTTCTACGTGTTCGGCTTCGCCGGCATCCCCCAGGGCGTGCAGATCCCGATCGCCCTGCAGGGCTGCAACCAGTACCTGCACCCGTTCACCACGGTGTTCTTCGTCAGCGGCGGCAACCCGACCTTCCAGATGGCGCAGTCGTTCCCGGCGGCGCCGCAGTTCGCCGGCTCCGCGCTGTTCGTGCAGGTGGCGACGATCGACCAGCCGTCGACCATCCTGGTCAGCAACGGGCTCCGGCTCTACCTGGAAACGTTCTAGCCGCGGTGGCACCGGCGCGCGCGGCAGGGCTGGCGGCGGTCCTCGCGGCCGGCGTGGCCGCCGCCGGCGCAGCCGCGCAGGATCCCGCGCCGGCGCGGGTCTGGACCTCGCCTGAAGCCGGACGGATCGTGGTGCCGGTCCGCGGCGACGGGCCGCTGTTGGCGGCCGGTCCGCTCGAACTGGCGCGGCTGCGGGCGGCGTTCGCCGCCGGCCGGCCCGCGGTGGGCGAACGGGTGGCGCGGGCCCGGCGCGGCCTGCGGCAGCCGCTGCAGTTCCCGCCCCGCGGCGGCCAGCACAACCAGTGGTACCAGTGCACGCCCTGCCAGATCGGCCTGCAGACGGTGGATCCCGCGAACCATCGTTGCCCCAAGTGCGGCAAGGTCTACTCGGGGCCGCCCTACGACGACGTGCTGTTCGCCCGGACCCACGACCGCAACCTGCAGCGGGCCCTGGAGTCGGCCTGGGCGTTCGCGCTGAGCGGCGAGGCCGCGTTCGCCGACGATGCCGCCGCGGTGCTGCTGGGCTACGCCGAGCGCTACCGGGGCTATCCGTACCACAGCAACCACGCCGATCCGTCGAAGCAGCTCGATTCCGGCGGGCACCTCGAGGAGCAGACCCTGGGCGAGGCGTCGTCGCTGGCCTCGCGCATCGCGCCCGCCATCGACCTGATCTGGCCGCACCTCGACCAGGCGCAGATCGCGCGGCTGCGGCAGGGCCTGCTGCTGCCGATGGTGCAGAACATCGCCAAGTGCCGCCGCGGCCGCAGCAACTGGCAGAGCTGGCACAACGCGGCGATGTTCGCCGCCGGCGTGCTGCTGGACGATCCGGAATGGCTGCGGCGGTCGGTGCTGGCCGAGGGGCAGGGCTTCCTGTTCCAGATGGGGGCGGGCGTGTCCGCCGACGGCATGTGGTACGAGAACTCCTGGGGCTACCACTTCTACACGCTGCGCGCGCTCGTCCTGCACGCCGAGGCGGCGGGTCGTTGCGGCATCGATCTGTGGCATCCGGCCCTGGTGGCGATGTGCGCCCTGCCTGGGCGCTGCACGATGGCCGACGGCAGCCTGCCGCGGTTCGGCGACGACACCGGCTCGCGCGCCGAGGCCGCCGGGCCGCACCTCCGCGCCGCCTTCGCCGCCACCGGCGAGCCTGGGCTCCGCCCGCTGCTGCCGCCGGATCCGGACTGGGACGCGGTCCGGCTCGGGCAGGACGAAGGGCCCGGGGCGCCGGCCACGGCACCGCCGGTGCTGGACGTGCTGCCCGGCGCCGGCCACGCGATCCTGCGCCAGCCCGGGGCCAGCGCGGCGCTGTCGTTCGGGCCGTTCGGCGGCTTCCACGGCCACTTCGACAAGCTCGCCTTCGTCTGGTTCGCCGCCGGCCGCGAGCGCGGCGTGGATCCCGGCCGCGCCGCCAGCCAGGCCTATCGCCTGCCGATCCACAACGGCTGGTACCGCGCCACCCTGGCCCACAACGCGGTGCTGGTGGACGGCCGTTCCCAGGACGGCGCCGCCGGCGAACTGCTGGGCTCGGCGCAGGGCGCGGACTTCGTCGCGGTCGCCGCCCGCACGACCAGCGCCTACCGCGGCGTCGAACACCGGCGCTGCCTGATCCTGCACGGCGAGAGGCTGCTGGTGCTGGACCGGCTGCGCGCCGACCGCGAGCACACCTGGACCTGGCTCTACCACGACCGCGCGGAACGGCTGGCCGCGGCTCCTGCCGGCGAGGCGCCGGTGCCGGGCGCGGCGGCGCCGGACCTCGCCGGGCTCGGCTTCGCCGCGGTGCACGGCTGGACGCGGACCGACGGGCCGGTGCAGGCGGTGTTCGCCGGCGCCGAGGGCGGTGCGCTGCTGCAGGCGGCGGCCGCGCCGGCCACCCTGGTGCTGCGGGCGGACGGGCCGGGCCGCTCGGTGCTGGACCGGGTGCCGTTCGTGGCGCTGCAGCGCTCGGGTCGCGACGCCGCCTTCGCCGTGCTGCTGGTGGCCACCGCCGGCGAGCCGTCGCCGGCGGACCCTGGCGGGATCGAGCTGACGCCGGCGGGTGACGGCCTGCGGGTCCGCGTCGGCGACGATGCCACGGCCGTCACCTGGGAGTGGGACGGGGCCGCCCGGATCGGCCGCCGCTGAGCCGGAACCCGCCATGGCATGGGCGTCGTGGACGCACCGTCCCTCCCCGGGGCGGATCGGTTCAGCCCGGCGGCCCGGCTGGCCGAAGCGGGATCCGTGGCAGCCACTCCGAACCGCAGCGTCCTGATCGTCGACGACGAAGCCAAGGCCCTCGATGCCGTGAAGAAGATGCTCAAGGGCATGCGCAGCGACTGGGATCTCGCCTTCGCCGCCGGCGGCGACGAGGCGATCGGCCTGCTGTCGCGCAAGTCGTTCGACGTGGTGATCGCCGATCTGCGCATGCCCGGCGTCGACGGCGCCGCGCTGCTGAGGCACACCCAGGAGCACCATCCAGACACGGTGCGGATCGTCATGGCGGCGCCGACCGAGCAGGAGTCGGCGATGCGCGCCATCCCGATCGCCCACCAGTGCGTGGTGAAGCCGTGCGTCGCCGCGGTGCTGTGGCAGGCCATCGAGCGGAGCTGCAGCCTGAAGGCGCTGCTGACCAGCGAGGCCCTGCGCACGACGATCAGCCAGGTGCGCTCCCTGCCGGTGCTGCCGCAGGTCTACAAGGAGATCACGGCCGCCCTGCAGAAGCCCGACGTGTCGATGCAGGAGGTGGCGCGCATCGTCGAGCAGGACCCGGCGATCACCGCCAAGCTGCTGCAGATCGTCAACTCGGGCTTCTTCGGGCTCAGCCGCAAGGTGACGAAGATCGAGGACGCGGTGACGTTCCTCGGCCTCGGCATGGTGCGGGACCTGGTGCTGTCCGCCGGCCTGTTCCGGCAGTTCGAGCAGCAGGGCGGCCACGGCCTCGACCTCGACCGCTTCCAGCGGCACGCGATGCTGACCGCGCGCATCGCCCGCGAACTGGCGCCGTTCCGCAGCCGCGCCCAGGAGGCGTTCACCGCCGGCATGCTGCACGACCTCGGCAAGGTGCTGCTGGGCGGCCGCGACGGCGCGGTCGGCCACGCCGAGGCCGGCGGCTACCTGCTCGGGCTGTGGGGCCTGCCGTTCCCGATCGTCGAGGCGGTGGCCTACCACCACACGCCGGCGAAGGTGGCCGGCACGACATTCGACGTGGTCGGCGCGGTGCACGTGGCGGACCTGCTGGCGCACGAGGCCATGGGACCGGGGCCGGACGGCAACGACGAACTGCCGGCGTTGGACGTGGAGTACCTGGCCGCCGCCGGGGTCGACGAGCGCCTGGACGAGTGGCGCGAGGCCGCCGAACGGGTGGCCGTGCAGGGCTGAGGTCGGCCGCCGTTGGCGGCAGCCTGACCACTGCCTAGAGTCCGCGGGACGATGGATCCCGCCTCGCCCGACGACCTGCCGATCGGACTCGTCGGGCCGCAGGCGACCAACGCCGGCCTCGGCCCGCACTTCGCGACGCACCTTCTGCGGCAGGGCGCGCGGGTGGTGGCGGTGGCCAGTTCGACGCCGGAACGGGCGCGGCTCGGCGCCGGGGAACTGGCGGCGCGGCTCGGCCAGCCGGTGGCGGCCTGCGCCTCGGTGGCGGAGCTGTGCGCGCGGCCGCTCCGCGGGCTGGTGATCGCCAGTCCGCCGCAGCACCATCTCGCGGCCCTGCGGGCGGCGGGCGATGCGGGCCTGCCGACCCTGTGCGAGAAGCCGCTGGTGGCGGAGGCCCAGGCCGACGCCGGCGCCCGCGTCGTCGCCGCGTTCGCCGACGCCGGACTGCTGCTGCTGGAGAACTGCCAGTGGCCGTACGTGCTGCCGGCCCTGGCGGCGCTGCACGGACCCGGGCCGGCGGGACCTGCCCGGCGCGTCGCGCTGGGCCTCGGCCCGCGCCGGATCGGCCGCTGGATGTTCGCCGACTCGCTGTCGCACCTGCTGTCCCTGGCCCAGGCGGTGGCGCCGCTGCCCTCGGACTGCCAGGTCCGGCGGGTCGTCCTGCAGGATCCGGCGATGACCGGCGCCGGCAACCAACTCACGCTCACGCTCGGGCCGGTGGCGGACGGCGGCGAACTGCTGGCCGAACTGCACGTGCGGCAGTGCGTGGCGCCGCCGCGGCCGGCCTGGGTCGAGGTCGACGGCCGCCGCATGGACCGGCGGATCGGGCCCGACTACGCCTTCACCTTCGTCGGCAACGGCCGCGCGGTGCCGGTGCCGGACCCGATGGCGGCCCTGGTGGGCCGTTTCGTCGGGCTCCTGCGCACGCCCGATGCGGCGGCGCGCAGCGCGGCGAACGCGGCGATCGCCCTGCGTCTGCGGCTCTACCAGGCGGTGATGGCGGCGCTGCCGACCGGGCCCGCCTGAGCCCGTCCGGGCGGGGCCCTGGATCCCCCGGGCCTGGTCCGTCACACTGCTGCGGTGGAACAAGAACCGCAGCAGGCTCCGGGCGCGCGTCCGGCCGATGCCGGCGCCCGGCCGGCGGCGCCCGTGCACGACTTCGAAGGCAAGCTGCGGCAGCCGGGTCTGTGGCCGGCGGTGGTGGACTACGTGCGCTGGCAGCGGGCCCTGCGGGCGGCCCGCAGCGCCGGCCGGCCGGAGCCCCAGGCGCCGCCGCTGGTGCCGCTGTCGATCAACCTGGACCTGACCACCGCCTGCAACTACGCCTGCGATCACTGCATCGACTGGGACATCCTCAACAGCAAGGTGCGCCACGACGATGCGACCCTGCGCGCCTCGCTGCGGCACCTCGCCCAGGGCGGCATGCGCTCGGTGATCCTGATCGGCGGCGGCGAGCCGACCCTGTATCCGGGCTTCGCCGACATGGTCGCCTTCCTGAAGGAACTCGGCCTGCAGGTGGCGGTGGTCAGCAACGGCTCGCGCAACGATCGCATCCTGCAGGCCGCGCCGTTCCTGCGGGCCGGCGACTGGGTGCGGCTGTCGCTGGACTCGGGCACCAACGCCACCTTCCGCGCCATGCACCATCCGTCCAGCAAGACCCTGTCGCTGGAGGAGATCTGCGCCTGGGGGCCGCGCCTGAAGGCGCAGAACCCGCACTTCGACCTGGGTTTCTCCTTCGTCATCACCTGGCGCGGCGGCACGCGCGACGACGTCGCGGTGATCGAGAACCTGGGCGAGATGGCGGCGGCGGCGGCGCTCGCCGAACGGTCGGGCTTCGACTACATCTCGTTCAAGCCGTTCCTCGAGCGCACCGCCGACGGCGCCGAGGTGATGGATCCGGCCCACGCCGCGCAGGAACTGCGCACGGTGGTGGCGCGGATCCGGGCCGGCCTGGCCCAGGCCCGCGCCCTGAAGCGGCCGGGCTTCCGGGTGCTGGAGTCCACCAACCTGCGGGCCCTGCTGGCCGGCACCTGGCGCAATCACACGGCGCAGCCGCGCACCTGCCACATGCAGGCCCTGCGGCAGGTGCTGACCCCGCTCGGCACCTACAACTGCCCGGCCCACCGCGGCGTCGGCAAGGCGCTCCTGGGCCATCGCGACCTGTGGGCCGAGCCCGCGGCCGGCGCCCAGGCCACCGCCGCCATCCTCGACCGCTTCGACAGCAGCCGCGAATGCGCCCAGGTCACCTGCCTCTACCACGGCACCAACTGGTGGCTGGAGGAGCTGATCCAGAGCAGCGCGCCGCTGGACGGACTGGACCCGGTGGCCGACCGCGGCGACGCCTTCCTGTAGCGACAGGCCTGCCGCCGCCCCGGAATTCCGAATACCCTGCTGGCCGTGCCGGCGAACAGGGTCGTGACCACCATCAGCCAGCCCGTGCCGCGGGCCGCCTCGCCGGCCCAGCCGCCCGCGCCGGCGCCTGACCGCGACTGGGTCGATCGGCACGCCATCGGGCTCTGGCGCTTCCTGCGCTGCCTCGGCGCCGATCCGAACCTCGCCGACGAACTCTGCCAGGAGGCCTTCGTGCTGTGCTGGCAGAAGGGCGCGCACACAGCGGCGCCGGCGGTGGTGGGGGCGTTCCTGCGCCGCACGGCGCGCTTCCTGCTGCTGCGCGCCCGCCGTTCGGCCGCCGCGGCCGAACGGCGTCACGCTGCCCTCGCCGCCGAGCTGGCCCGGGCCGAGGCCCTCTGGCAGCGGGACTGCGCCGATGACGGCGAGGGCCTGCTGGCGGCGTTGCGGCGCTGCCTGCAGCGCCTGTCCGGCCGCGCCGCGCAGGCCATGACCCTGCACTACGGCGAGGGCTGTTCCCGGGCAGCGATCGCCACCGAACTCGGTCTGCGGGAGAACGGCGTCAAGACCCTGCTGCAGCGCACCCGCGCGCTGCTGCGTCAGTGCATCGAACGGAGCCAGCATGACACGCCCTGAATCGCACGATCCCCACGTTTCCCACGCCGCCGACCTGCGCCTCGATGGGCTGCTGGCCGAGGCCTGCGGCGTGCTGCCGCCGCCCGACCTCGCCGAGCGCATCCGCGCCCGGCTGGCGCTGACGCCGCGGGCAACGGTCAGCGGGCGCCGGCGCCTGGTGGCGGCGATGGTGCTGGCGGCCGGCGTGCTGGCGGCGTTCGGCGCTGCACTCTGGCAGCGCGGCCAGCGGGCGGCGCTGCCGCCGGTGCCGGTGCAGGAGCCGCAGGACCCCGTGAAGCCCGCGCCGACGGCCCAGGATCCCGATCCCGCCACCCTGGCGGCCATCGCCGCCGAGGTGGAGAAGCAGTGCAAGCTGCTGGAGCTGCCCGAGCGGCGGGCCGAGGCGCTCGCCAGCCTCGCGTTCCTCGGTGCTGGCGCCGTGCCGCCGCTGCGGGCGCAGATCACCGCCGAGCGGGGGCGTGCGGGCCGGCCGGCCGAGATCCTGGCCATGCTGCAGTGGAGCCTGTTCCAGGCCGATCCCGCCGACAGCAAGCAGGCGTTCGGCTTCGGGCCGGGCCCGATCACCCTGATGTGCGATTACTCGGACAACCAGCTGCTGGCGGTGGACGCCACCGGCAAGGAGGTCTGGCGGCTCGGCGATGTGTTCGGCGCCTGGGACGCCGAGCTGACGCCGCAGGGCACGGTGCTCGTCACCGAGTTCTCGGTGAGCCGGGTGCGTGAGGTGGATCGCCAGGGCCAGACGCTGTGGTCCTTCGAGAAGCTGAAGAACCCGTACGACGCCGACCGGCTGGCGTCCGGCAACACGCTGATCTGCGACACCTTCGGCGGCCGCGTGATCGAGGTGGACCGGCAGGGCGAGGTGGTCTGGACCACCGAGCGGAAGATCCGGCCGTTCGACGCCGACCGGCTGGCATCCGGCAACACGCTGATCGCCGACGTGCTGCAGGATCGCGTGATCGAGGTGGATCCGAAGGGCGAGATCGTCTGGGAGGTGCGCGGCCTGCGCAACGTGCACGACGCCGACCGGTTGCCGAACGGCAACACGCTCATCACCCTGCGTTCGGACCAGTCCGTCGTCGAGGTCGACCGGGACGGCAAGGAGGTCTGGCGCCTGCGCGGGCTGAAGGCTCCCAGTGACGCCGACCGGCTGCCCACCGGCCAGACCCTCGTCGCCGAGAACACCCAGGTGCGGGCCTTCGACCAGGCCGGCAAGCAGGTGTGGCAGCAGGCGATGACCTGGACGGTGGAGGTCAACCGCTACTGACGCCGTTCGGCAGTGCTGCTGCCGGCGGTGCGGCGTGATCCCGGCGGGCGGCGGTGGGCACGGCGCTTGCACCGGCGCGCCGCCATGGCCACCCCCAACGCCCTCACCATGCTGAAGGCGGACCATCAGAAGGTCCGCGACCTGCTCACCCGACTCACCGAGACGACGACCCGCGCCAGCAAGACGCGGCGGGACCTGCTGGAACGCATTGTCCGCGAGGTGCACGTCCACGCCGCCCTGGAGGAGGAGATCTTCTACCCGGCGCTGCGGGATGCCGGCGGCGACGAGGAGCTGAAGATGTACTTCGAGGCGCTGGAGGAGCACCGGGTGGTCGCGGACATGCTGATCCCGCACCTGCAGCGCACCGATCCGGGCAGCGAGCAGTTCTCCGGCCGGGCCAAGGTGCTGAAGGAACTGATCGAGCACCACGCCGACGAGGAGGAGAAGGAGATGTTCAAGGCGGCCCGCAAGGTGCTGGACGCGGCGGCGCTGCGGGAACTTGGTGAGCGGATGGCGGAGCGGAAGAAGGAACTGGAGAAGGCCGAGCTGGCGGCCCGCTGAGCCATGAGTCATTCGGACCGCCCGCGGCCGCCGTTCCCGCCCCAGCACCTGACCCTGCCCGGACTGGAGTCCGACCTGGATCCGGCGCCGCGCTACGAGGCCCAGGGCTACCGGGGCGCCGACAAGCTGGCGGGCAAGGTGGCGTTGATCACCGGCGGCGACTCGGGGATCGGCCGCGGCGTCGCGGTGCTCTACGCGCGGGAGGGCGCCGACGCGGCGCTGGTCTACCTGCCGGAGGAGGAGTCTGATGCCCGGGTGACGGCCGCAGCGGTGATCGCCGAGGGCGGGCGCTGCTTGCGCATTCCCGGCGACGTGACCGACCCGGAGTTCTGCCAGCAGGCGGTCGCCCGCTGCTGCGACGAGCTGGGCGGGCTCGACGTGCTGGTCAACAACGCGGCGTTCCAGAAGCATCGCGACAGCCTGCAGGACGTCAGCATCGAGCAGTGGGAGAAGACCTTCCGGGTCAACATCCAGGGCTACTTCCACATGGTCCGGGCGGCGGTGCCGCGCATGAAGCCGGGTAGCGCCATCGTGCAGACCGGCTCGATCACCGGCCTGCAGGGCAGCAAGCATCTGCTGGACTACTCGGCGACCAAGGGCGCCATCCATGCCTTCACCAAATCGTTGGCGCAGCTGCTGGTGCCCCGCGGCATCCGCGTCAACTGCGTGGCGCCGGGGCCGGTGTGGACGCCGCTCAACCCCGCCGAACGCCGCCCGGAGGACAGCGTCGACTTCGGCGCCGACGTGCCCATGGGGCGGCCGGCGCAGCCCGAGGAGATCGCGCCGGCGTTCGTGTTCTTCGCCTCGCCGGTGGATTCGTCCTACGTCACCGGCGAGGTGCTCACGCTGCTCGGCGGCGAAACCACGGCTGGCTGACAGCGGAGGACCGGGTGAGCCGGCGACTGGCCTTGCTGGTACTGCTGGGAGGTGCGGCGCCGAGCGCCTGCGATCTTTCCCGCGATCCGGCGGGCACGCTGGAACGGGTGAGGGCCACGCGGCTGCTGCGGGTGGGCGCCAGCCCGGCGCCGCCGGGCCTGCTGCGCACCGATGGCGGTGAGGCCTCGGGCACCGAGGCGGAGCTGGTGCGGCGGCTCGCCGACCAGCTCGGTGCCGAGGTGGAGTGGCGCTGGGGACCGTGCGAGGATCACCTCCAGGCCCTGGCGAAGCACCGGCTCGATCTGGTGGCGGCGGGCCTCACCGAGGAGTCGCCCTGGCACGACACCGTGGGCCTGTCGCAACCCTGGCGCGACGCGGAAGGGCAGGCGCGGGTCCTGGCAGTGCCCCCTGGCGAGAACGGCTGGCTGCGCCTCGTGGACGAGGTGATCCGCGGCGGAGGACCGTGAGGCCCCGCCCGGACTTCGAGCGCCCGGTGACCCTGGCCTCGCAGCAGGCCGCCGCACGACGGTTGGCCTGGTGGTCGCTGTTGGTGATGGTGGCGGTGACCGCCGGGGTCTACTCGGTGACCGGCGCCTCCCAGGCGATGAAGACCGCCTGGGCCGAGGATCTGCTGTCGCTGGTGGTGCCCGCCGCCTTCCTGCTGTCGGTGCACTTCCGCGGCCGGACTCCCAGCCCGACCTTTCCCTACGGCTATCACCGTTGTTCCAGCGTCGCCTTCCTGGTGGGCGCGGTGTGCCTCACGGTGTTCGGACTGTGGCTGCTGGGGGACTCGGTGGCGGTGCTGGTCTCGGGCGAGCGGCCCACCATCGGCACCGTGGAGGTGCTGGGCCAGGCGTTCTGGGCCGGCTGGCTGATGGTCGGCGTGCTGGTGGCCAGCGCGGTGCCGCCCATGGTGCTGGGCCACCGCAAGGCGGTCCTGGCGCGGGCGCTGCAGGACAAGGCGCTGAAGACCGACGCGGCCATGAACAAGGCCGACTGGCAGACCGCCCTGGCGGGCGCGATCGGCATCGTTGGCGTCGGCTTCGGGCTCTGGTGGGCGGACGCGGTCGCCGGCGCCGTGATCGCCGGCAGCGTCCTGCGCGACGGCTGCGAGAACCTGCGCGAGGTGACGGTGAATCTGCTGGACGGAGCCCCTCTCACCCTCGAGGGCCGGAGGTCGCCGGTGCCGGAGCAGGTGCGCGTTGCGGTCGCCGCGCTGCCGTGGGTGGCGGACGTGCAGGTGCGCCTGCGCGAGGAGGGCGATCTGCTGGCGGGCGAGCTGTTCGTGACCGCACGGGACGGCGGCGCCCCGGCCAGCCGCTTGCAGGAGGCCCGCAAGGCCGCGGCTTCGGTGGACTGGCGGATCCGCGACCTGGTGGTGCAGATCACCACGCCGGACTGAACCGGCCCGACGCCGTGCTGCGCGATCGGCGGACCGGCGCGTGTGCCGCCGGTCCGTGGCGCTCGCCGGCCGCTCAGCGGCCGTAACGCGCGCGCAGGGCGTTGGTGAAGGCGATCGACTCCGGCAGCGTGTTGTCGATGAAGCCCGCCTGCCAGACCATGTCGATGGCGTTGCTCGCGTTGCCGAAGCCGGCCAGCGGCAGGGCGACGCGGCCGTTCGCGTCGGTGAAGACCACGGTGGTCAGCAGGATGCCGGTGCCGCTGACGATGGTGCCGCCGAAGATCGGCAGGTCCGGGAAGCCGTGGTAGGACAGGGCGAAGATGCCGAGCGTGTTGGCCGGCGCGCCGGCGGCGTAGAACGTCGTGATCTCGCCGTTCTGCAGCCCCGTGCCGACGCCCTCGCAGTAGGCCGAACCCGGGCCCTGCGAGCCGAGGTTCTCCTGGGCCACGCCGCCGCGCATCCAGAAGGTCAGCGTGCTGCCGTTGTCGAAGCGGATCTGCGGGTTGCGCTGGTTGAGGGAGTTGAACGTGGTCAGGCGCACCCAGCGCGTCGCCGTGCCGTCGATGAACTGGAAGCTGAAGCGGTCCGACGCGGTGCGCGACGCCACCATGTTGTCGACGCCGCCGGTGGAGCCGGTGAGGATGTTGGCCGACGTCGAGCCGGAGAAGTTCGGCTCCTGAAACATCACCTCGGTGCCCGAGCCGTAGCCCTCGAACGAGCCGAAGGTGGTGGAGCCGTTGGTGTCGGTGTGGGTGATGTCGTCGATCCAGAGCGTGATCGGCGCGGTGATGCCGGTGTTGTTCAGGATGCGGATGTGCTCCAGCGTGCCGTAGGTGCCATCCAGGGTGCCGTTGGCGGTGGCGCCGGCGAAGCCGAGCACCGGATCGCTGGCGAAGGTGAAGGTGTACTGCCGCCAGACGCCATCCAGGATGATGGTCTGGTTGTCGCGGTTGATCCACTCGATGCCGCCGGTGGCGCCGCCGTCGGCACCGATGGCGGTGAACGGAGCGCCGCCGCCGGCGCCGGTCTCACGGACGCCGATCGAGACCTGCAGGGTGCCCTGGGCGTGGACGGTGGCCGCGAGGCCGAGGACGAACGAGAGCTTGAGAGTGCTGTGCATGGTTGCGGTGGTGAGGTTGCGTGAGGAAGGGACTCCCTTCGGGGACCGGGCGAGTGTAGCGAGCCGTTCGCGGTGGGGCAGGTCCGACGAGCCCACCGGGGCCAACTTGTTTCGCGATTGACGGTGCGGGGAAAGCCGCTCAGCGGCGCAGTTCGACCCTGCTGCCGGGCTCGTGCACCTGCTGTCGCGTGGGCGCGTCGGCGGCGAGCCCGCGGCGGTCGTACACCGCCACCTTGCCGCCGAGCACCTCCATGGTGGAGCCGGTGACGACGATGGCGGCGCCCTCGTCGACGCCGATGCCGAGCACCTGCGGATGCAGGCGCACCAGCTTCTCCAGGTCGTCGGTGCGGTCGCGGCGCAGGAAGTGCTGGTCGACGCCGCAGCCGGGCAGGAACCCGAAGCCTCGTTCGTAGCCCTCGACGGCGATCTCGGCGTTGCCGAGCGGATTGCCGCGCACCATGTACTGCGCCTGGATCGAGCAGCCCGCCGACGAGCCGGCGATGACGCCGCCGCGGGCCAGCACCGCGTGGAACAACGCCTCGGCCTCGGTGCCGGCGTAGGCGTCCACCAGCCGCCACTGCCGGCCGCCGCCGAACCACACGCCGCGGGCGGTGCGTAGGAAGTCGAGGTTCTCGGCCTTCGGCACGTCCTGCGGCCGCGCCGCGTGGAACACGCGCACGTTGGTGGCGCCGGCAGCGCGCAGGGCACGCTCGAAGCCGGGCGTTGCCGCCGCGTCGGGCCCGGCGGCGGTGGGCACCACGACGATCGGCGCGTCGGCGCCGCCGGCGGCCTGCAGGAAGCGGGCCATGGCCTCGGGCGGGAAGCGACCGCCGCCGGCCAGGATCACCGTTCCCGCGGCCACCACCGGCGGTACGGGCTCCTGCGGCGGGAACGGCGCCTCGCTGCGGCCGCGGGCCCGGCGCTGCCAGGTGACCAGGTCGGCGCGGGCGCCGTCCTCGAGGGCGTGCACCAGCGCCGGGCGGCCGGCGCCGGCCGGCAGGACCAGGCTGGCGGTGCCCTCGCCCAGCACGCGCAACTGGCGGCCCTTCACCTCGACGGCGGTGCGCTCGTCGATGCCGAGACCGAAGTGACCGGGCCGCTGCGCCAGCGCCGCCTGCAGGCGCGGCAGCCGTTGCCGCTGGCTGAAGTGCTGGTCGACGACGGCGCCCGGCAGCAGTGGCAGGCCGCGGGCCAGCTCCGGCGCCTCGCCGCGGCCGCCGGCGATCATCAGCGCGCTCTGGATCGCGGCGCCGGCCGAGGTGCCGCCGACGGCGCCGCCGCGGACGAGCAGCGCCAGGATCTCCCGTTCGACCGCGGTGCCGAGGTAGCTCTCGGCGAGGCGCGACTGCTGGCCGCCGCTGAGCCACACGCCGGTGGCCTGGCGCAGCGGCGCTACGAAGGCGTCGTCGTCGGCGCGGGCCCGATCGCGGCTGTGCAGCAGCGTCAGCGCTTCGGCGGCGACGCCGATCGCGCGCCAGTCCGACAGGTAGTAGTCGGCGGCATCGGCGCGCTCGGCGGACTGGCTGGCGGTGGGGATCACCACGATCCGGGCCTTCTCGCCGCCGCAGAGCGCGACGAAGTGCCGCCGCAGCGCCTCGCTGACGCCGCCGCCGCCGTGGATCAGCAGGGCGCCCGGCACGCCGGCGGGATCGATGGCCGGGGCCTGGGCGGGCAGTGCGGCGGCCAGCAGCAGGAGCAGGAAGGGCAGCGGACGGGGGCGCATGGCGCGAACTACGGAACGGCGGGCGGTCCTGCCAGCACGGTCCCTATACTCCCCGCCCCTCCATGTCCTACCCGCAGGTCGTCCGCGTCTACTGCACCTACCAGGACCCCGATTACGAGTCGCCCTGGCAGCGCCTGTCGCCGCGGGCCAGCACCGGCTCGGGCGTCATCATCGGCCGCAACGAGATCCTGACCGGCGCCCACGTGGTGGCCAACGCCACGTTCGTGCAGGTGCAGAAGGTCTCCGACCCGGACAAGGTGGTGGCCCGCATCGTCGCCATCTCCCACGACAGCGACCTGGCGCTGCTGCGGGTCGAGGACGCGCGCTTCACCCGCGGCGTCGAGCCCGCCCGCATCGGCGGGCTGCCGGGCCTGCGCGACGAGGTGCAGGTGGTGGGCTATCCGGTGGGCGGCGAGGAGGTGTCGGTCACCGAGGGCGTCGTCTCGCGCATCGAGGTGCAGCGCTACGAGCACAGCCAGCGCTACCTGCTGGCGGTGACCGTCGACGCGGCGATCAACGAGGGCAACAGCGGCGGGCCGGTGTTCCGTCGCGGCCGGGTGTGCGGCATCGCCTTCCAGGCGCTCACCGGCGCCGACAACATCGGCGAGATGGTGCCCGCGCCGATCATCCAGCGCTTCCTGCTGGGGGTGCGGGAGGGGCGGCTGCCGGGCGTGCCGGGGCTCGGGTTGTCGGGCCAGAACCTGGAGAACCCGTGGCTGCGCGAGTGGCTCGGCATGAAGCCCCGGGAGAGCGGCATCCTGGTCACCGCCGTGCAGTACGGCTCGACCGCTTCGGGTTCGCTGGAGAAGGGCGACGTGCTGCTGGAGCTGGATGGCCTGCCGATCGCCAACAACGGCACGGTCCGCTACCGCGGCCGCTTCCGCTGCCAGTACGACGTGGTGGTGGGGGAGCACTTCGTCGGCGACGTGATCCGGGCGCGGATCCTGCGCGGCGGGCGCCGGCTGCGGCCGACCATGACCATGCAGGAGATGACGGCGCTGGTGGAGCGCTACGAGTACGACCGCGAGCCGACCTGGTTCCTCTACGGCGGGCTGGTGTTCCAGAAGCTCACCGCCGAGTACCTGCGCATCTGGGGCGAGCACTGGTGGGACAAGGCGCCGAAGGAACTGCTGTATCTCTACCAGCAGGGCGAGCGCACCGAGGCGCGGCAGGAGGTGATCGTCGTGGCCCAGGTGCTGGCCGACGACGTCAACGTCGGCTACGAGCACCTCTTCCACGACACCGTCGTCGAGCTGAACGGGCGCATGCCCCGCGACATGCGGGACTTCGTGCAGCGGATCGACGCGGCGCGGGCCGAGGTGGTGATCAAGACCAGCAGCGGCGCCACGGTGCTGCTGGACAGCAAGGCGGTGCGGGCGGCGAAGGAACGCATCCAGGGCAAGTACCACGTGCCGGCGGACCGTTCGCCGGATCTGGCGTAGGCGCACGGCCATCGCTGATGCCGTCGGCCGCAAGAGTCGCTGCGACGTGGCCGGCCGATGACGCCGGATGTTCGCGCGCCCGGCACCTGGCGGGGGTTGGTGGTGGCCGTGGGCTGGGTATCCTTCGACGCCCCCTGCCGCGCATCCGCATGATCCGAATCACCGCCCTGTGCGGCGCCATGGCGCTGGCCATGGCCGCCGCTCCCGCCCAGACCACCGTCGCCCTGCCCGCGGTCCGCGACAACACGCTGTTCGAGGATGCCACCGGCAGCCTGAGCAACGCACGCGGCCAGTACCTGTTCGCCGGCCTCACCGCGCAGCCCCTGAAGCGGCGCGCGCTGCTGCGGTTCGACATCGCCGGCTCGCTGCCGGCGGGCGCCGTGGTGGTCGATGCGTCCCTGCACCTGAACGTCTCCCGGGCCCTGGTGAGCGCGCCGCTGGCGATCTCCGCGCATCGGGTGCTGGCCGACTGGGGTGAGGGCAGTTCCCAGGCGATCGGGCAGGAGGGCTCCGGCGCGCCGGCGACGCCGGGCGACGCCACCTGGCTGGACCGCTTCCAGGGCAGCTCCCTGTGGCAGCAGGCCGGCGGCGACTTCGCTGCCGGCGCCAGCGCCGTCAGCCCGACCCCTGGCTTCGGCCCGGCGGTGTGGCGCGGCCCGGGCCTGCTCGCCGACGTGGCGTTCTTCCAGCAGCAGCCGGCCCAGAACTTCGGCTGGCTGCTGAAGGGCGACGAGGTGATGGGCGGCGACGTGCGCCGCTTCGACAGCCGCGAGAACCAGGTCGTCGGCAACCGGCCCGCCCTGCGCATCACCTACCTGCTGCCGGGCCAGTTCCTGGCGATCGGCCAGGGCTGCCCGTCCAGCACCAACCAGCAGATGAGCCTGTCGCTGGTGGGCTCGCCGGTCGGCGGCGGCTCCTTCGCCCTGGTCCACGGCAATGGTCCCCCGGGCTCGCTCGCCGGCAACCTGGTCGGTTTCGGCACCGCCGCTTCGCCGCTGCCGGTCTATCCGGGCTGCGACGCGTACCTCAACCTGCCGGCGGTGACCCTCAACCTGCTGCTGCTCGATCCATCGGGTGGCTCGGTGACGCCGCAGGCGGTGCCGAACGGCTTCCGCGGGCTGGACCTCGGCTATCAGGGCTTCGCCCTCGATCTGGCGCTGCCGGCGGGCTTCGTGCTCAGCAACGCCGTGCGGGTGGTGATCGGATGAGGTTGCTCGCCCCGTTCCTGGCCGTCCTCTCCTTCGCCCTGGTGCTGCCCGCCCAGACCAGCACCGTCACGCTGACCGCCGATCGCGACAACACGCTGTTCGAAGATCCGAACGGGGCGCTGAGCAACGGTGCCGGGATCTACCTGTTCGGCGGCACCAGCGGCCAGCCGACCATCCGGCGCGTCGTGCTGCGCTTCCCGTTGTCAGCGATCCCCACCGGTTCCCGGATCGTCTCGGCGAGCCTGCAGCTCAACGTCTCACGCAGCATCGCCTTCAACGTGCGCGACATGTCGGCGCATCGCCTGCTGGCGGACTGGGGCGAGGGCACCAGCAACGCGCCGGCCGAGGAGGGGACCGGCGCACCGTCGACCACCAACGACGCCACCTGGCTGCATCGCAACTACCCGTCGGTGTCCTGGACCAGCCCCGGCGGCGACTTCGCCGTGCTGCCGTCCAGCACCTCGCCGACGCCGAGCAGCGGGACGGCGATCTGGCCCTCGACGCCGCTGCTGGTGGCCGATGTGCAGCACTTCCTCGACCAGCCGGCCGGCAACTTCGGCTGGCTCCTGAAGATGGACAACGAGATCCCGGTGGGCGAGGTGCGTCGCTTCGACAGCCGCCAGCATTCCACCGCATCTCGCCGGCCGAAGCTGACCGTGACGTACCTGCCGCCGGGCGCGGTGATGAGCGTCGGCACGGGCTGCGTGGGCGGCTCTGGGACCCTGAGCCTGACGGCGCCGCAGCCGCCTGGCCCGGGATTCACCCTGGCGATCGGTTCCGGCCAGCCCGGGACCCTGGCGGGCAACGTGCTCAGCGTCGGGCTCGCGCCCGCACCGGTGCCGATCTACGCCGGCTGCTCGCTCTATCTGGACCAGGCGCTCGGCCTCGTCACCTACGACGTGCTGTTCCTGTCGGGCAGTGGCACCGGCAGCACCCAGTGGCCGTTCCCGACCGGCTACCGCGGCACCGAGGTGGCGTTCCAGTCGTTCGCGCTGGACCTCGGCGTGCCGGCGGGCTTCGTGCTCAGCAACGCGCTGCGCGCCGTCGCGCCGTAGCGGCCTCAGAAGCCGACGCGGGCGGAGAGGCCGTTGCTGAGGTCCATTCCCAGCGGCCCCGCGGTGGGCGAGTAGAAGGCCTGCAGCGCCACTTCCAGGCCGGCGAGCTGCGGCGCGTTCGGCACGGGCATGCTCACCGACCACTGCGGCAGCGGGCTCGCGTGCAGGATCGCCCAGCTGCCGACGTCGAAGAACGCCGTGCAGGTGCTGGCGCCGAGGTAGCGCGGCAGGGGCGGCCGGGCGCTGAACGCCAGCACGCCGTTGCTGCCACTGGGGCCGTCGCGCAGCACGATGCTGACCGACTGGGCCAGCACCGGGCGCGTCGCGCCCAGCTCGGGCAGGAACGGCCCGCCGCCGCAGGCGCCGCCGAGCCGGGTCACCTCGGCCAGCACCCTGCCCGAGATCACCGCCAGCCCGCCAGCAGGCACCGCGCTGGCGCAGCCCGCCGCCAGGTCGCCGAAGCCGTCGCCGTCGAGGTCGCCGAGCGCCGCCACCGAGGCGCCGAGGCCGCCGAAGCCGTTCCAGCCCGGCAGGATCCAGAGCGGCTGGCCGGTGCGACCCGAGCACGCCCACACCTCGCCGAACGGCGCGCCGTTGCTGCTGCCGATGCCCAGGTCGACGATGCCGTCGCCATCGAGGTCGCCGAGCGCGCAGGCGCCGTGGCCGAACTGGCCGGCATGGGTGGCCGGCGTCTGGATCGACAGCCGCAGCGCGCCGGTCAACGCATCGTGGACATCGACGCTGCCGGTACTGCCCTGCGGGGTCGGCGCGCCGAAGCGCGCCAGCACCACTTCGCCGCGGCCATCGCCGTCCAGGTCGATGCCTTCCAGTTGTCGGCAGTCGGCGTTGAGGGCCGGCACGATGGTGCGCAGCGTGGCGGCCGGCGCGGTGCGCAGGACGTAGGCCTGCCGGGAGGTGCCCATCACCAGGTCCTGACGGCCGTCGCCGGACAGGTCGCCCAGCGACCGCACCGTGCCGACGAAGTCGTTGTTGATCAGACCGCTGATCTGTCCGAGCAGCGCGCCGGTGCTGCCGCTCAGGAATTGCACGAGGCTGGTGCCCGAGTTGTAGACCGCCACCGCCACGTCCGCCCGGCCGTCGCCGTTCCAGTCGCCCAGCGGGCACACGCTGGTGTAGTTGCCGACGTTGGGCGGCCGTTGCCACAGCGGCAGGCCGGTCGCGCCGGAGAAGGCCTGCACGCTGGTGTAGGTGAGCACCACGAGGTCGTCGCGGCCATCGCCGTTGCCGTCGCCGAAGCCCACCGCGTCCAGCGGATTGCCCGCGCTGTACTGCAGCAGCCCGCCGAAGGTGTGCAGGACATTGCCGGTGCGCCCGGACCACACGGTCACCGCCGAGATCAAGGGCTGCCCGTCCATGGCCGGCTGCGGCGCGGCGATGTCCTGCACGCCGTCGCCATCGAGGTCACCAGCCGGGCGCAGGCCGACACCCGTGCGGTTGCCCGCGGGTCCGAGGTGCTGTTGCAGCACGCGCTGCGCCACCGCGGGTGTGGCGAGGGCGACGAGCATGACGAGGGGGACGAGGCGCATCACAGCTTCTCCGGGGCGGAAGGCGAAGATCGGAGCACCGCCCGGCCTGGCCGTCCATCCCCCGCAGGGCCCGCCCGCCCGCGCCGGGTCAGCGCCGCCGCACGAAGGTGCCCTTGTCCTTGTCCTTCACCACGCCCGGGAAGCGCAGCACGTGGTTGTGCATCGCCACGTAGACGCCCGGCGCCAGCACCTGCACCGCCAGCAGGGCCTCGGTCAGGTTCTGCAGCGCATCGGTGTTGCGCATGACGTAGGGCCGCATGGCGCCGGTCAGCACCACCGGCACCCGCGGCGTGCCGAGTTCCTCGACGATCTTCTCGCCGGAGTTGGCCAGCCGGTCGGTGCCGTGCACCACCACGACGCCGTCGTGGGCCGCCGCCATCGAGCCCACCGTGCTGGCGATCAGGGCGTGGTCGGCCGCTGTCATCTCCAGGCTGTCCTTGTTCATCAGCGGCACCCGCACGATCTCGACCCCGGCGAGCTGCAGCGACGCCAGCATCACGTCCAGCACGCTGACCCGGTTGTCGAGGACGCCCTTCAGCTCGTCGTAGGTCTTCTCGATGGTGCCGCCCGTGGAGATCAGGGCGATGCGGCGGGGCTGGTCGTCGTTCATGCGCGGCGCTGCGAGGGGCGCCAGAGTCTACCGTGACGCCGCCCGGGGCCATCGGGTACAAGGTCGCCCCCGATGCAGTACCGTCCGCTCGGCCGTTCCGGTCTCAAGGTCAGCGCCGTCAGCCTCGGCTCCTGGCTGACGTTCGGCACCGCCGTCGACCATTCGCGCGCCGTGGGCCTGGTCGCCGTCGCCTTCGACGAAGGCATCAACCTGTTCGACACCGCCGACGTCTACCACCGCGGCGAGGGCGAGAAGGTGCTGGGCGCTGGCATCGCCGAGCTGCCGCGCCACCACCTCGTGCTGGCCAGCAAGTGCTTCTTCCCGATGAGCGACTGCCCCAACGACCGGGGCCTGTCGCGCAAGCACATCTTCGAGTCGCTGCACGGCAGCCTGCTCCGGCTGGGCACCGACTACCTGGACCTCTACCAGTGCCATCGCCACGACCCGGACGTGCCGATGGCCGAGACCGCGCGCGCCATGCACGACCTGATCGTGCAGGGCAAGGTGCTCTACTGGGGGGTGAGCCAGTGGCCCGCCGCCGAGATCGAGGCGGTCACCGCGCTGTGCGGCGAGGCCGGCTGGCACCCGCCGATCAGCAACCAGCCGCTCTACAACCTGTTCGAACGCGGCATCGAGCAGGACGTGCTGCCCGCCAGCCGGCGCTGCGGGCTCGGCCAGATCGTCTACTCGCCGCTGGCCCAGGGCGTGCTGACCGGCAAGTACCGCAGCGCCGCCTCGCCGCCGCCGGACACCCGCCTCGCCGACCCGCGGCAGAACCAGTTCCTCTCGCGCTACGCGACCCCGGAACGGCTGGCCCAGGCGCAGGCCTTCGCCGCCCTGGCCCAGGACCACGGCCTCGAACCGGCGGCGCTGGCGCTGGCGTACCTGCTGCGGCAGGACGGCGTCAGTTCGGTGATCGTCGGCGCCTCGCGGTCCGAGCAGATCACCGACAACTGCGACGCCGTCGACCTGCACGTCCCGGCCGACCTCGCCGCGGCCATCGAACGGATCTTCCCCGCCTGAAGCGCCTGCCCATGCAAGTGAAAGCCCCCGACCGGACCGCGCTGGACCAGGTGTTCCGGCAGAAGTATGGCCCGCCCGAGTCCTGTGGCTGGGGCCCCCGGATGCGCTGGCGTGCCGATTACTTCAACCCCGACGACTGGTACGAGGCGCTGCTGGCGCGCTTGGTGGTGCCAGGCACCGCCTGGCTCGACGTCGGCAGCGGCCGCGAGCTGTTCCCGAGCAATCCGGCGCTGGCACGGCTGCTCGCCGCCCGCGCCGACCGGCTGGTCGGCGTCGATCCGGATCCGACCCTGCAGGAGAATCCCTACGTCCACGAGAAGGTGGCTATGGGCATGGCCGACTTCGACGGGGAGCGCGCCTTCGACCTGGTCACCCTGCGCATGGTCGCCGAGCACGTCGCCGACCCGGCGGCGCTGGTGCGCAGCGTCGACCGCGCGCTGCGGCCCGGCGGCCGCGCGGTGGTCTACACGGTGTGCGGCGCCTCGCCGATGCCGCTGCTGACGCGGCTGGCGCCGATGGGCCTGCGCCATCGGCTGAAGGCGTTCCTCTGGGGGACGCAGCCGAAGGACACGTTCCCGACCTGTTTCCGCATGAACGGCCGCACGCGGCTGCAGCTGCTGTTCTCGGCGGTCGGCATGCGCGAGGAGCTGTTCCTGCGCCTGGACGACTGCCGCACCACGGGCCGTTTCCGCGTGCTCAACCAGGTGGAGCTGGACCTGCGGGGATTGTGCCGGGGGTTCGGATTGCCCTATCCGGAGCACTGCCTGCTGGGGGTCTATCAGAAGCCGTGAAGTTCCAGGACTATTATCAGACGCTCGGCGTGTCGCGCACCGCCAGCCCGGACGAGATCAAGCGCGCCTACCGCAAGCTCGCCCTCGAGCATCACCCGGATCGTCACCCGCCGGAACGGCGAGCCGCCGCCGAGGCGAAGTTCAAGGCGATCACCGAGGCCAACGAGGTGCTCTCGGACCCGGAGAAGCGCAAGCGCTACGACGCGCTGGGCGAACACTGGCGCGAGGGCCAGGACTTCCGGCCGCCGCCCGGCGGCGGCTTCCGGCAGATGGACCCCGAGGAGTTCGCCCGCATGTTCGGCGGCGCCGGCGGCGGTGGCGGCGGCGGCTTCTCGGACTTCTTCGCCAGCATGTTCGGCGACCTGTTCCGCGAGCAGGCCCGCGGCGCCGGGCGGCCCGGCCAGGGCCAGCGGGCGCCGTTCGGCGGCCGCGGCCAGGACGTCGAGGCCGAACTGCCGCTGCCGGTGGGCGACGCGCTGCAGGGCGGCAAGCGGACCTTCCAGCTGCCGGCGGCGGTGGAGTGCGAGCAGTGCGACGGCAGCGGCCGCCTCGGCAACCACCTGTGCCCGGCCTGCGCCGGCCAGGGCCGCCTGCGCCGCGAGAAGACGGTGACCCTGACCATCAGCGACGACATCCGCGATGGCCAGGTGCTGCGCCTGCGCGGGCTCGGCGAGCCGGGCGGCCCCGGCGCCGCGCCCGGCGACCTGCTGCTGCGGGTGGCGCTGCGCGACGACGACGGCCATCGCGTGCGCGGCGACCACGTCGAGGCCGACGCGGCGGTGGCGCCGTGGGAGGCGGTGGCCGGCGGCCGGATCGACGTGGCGGTGCGCGGCCGCACCCTGTCGGTGAACGTTCCCGCCGGCAGCAGGGCCGGGCAGAAGCTGCGCCTGCGCGGCCAGGGGCTCAGCGACGGCCACGGCGGCCGCGGGGACCTGGTGCTGGTGCTGCGGCTGGTGCTGCCCGAGGAGCTGACCGAGGTCCAGCGGGGCGCGCTGCGGCGCGCGGGCGAAGGCGCCGGGCCGGTCCGCGGTGGCGTGCGGGTCTGATCCGCGCGCGCGGCGCTAGCATGGGGCGCCCCTCCCAGCCTCCGGACCTGCCCATGACCCGTGCCAGCACCCTCGCGTTCCTTCCGGTGCTCGCCCTCACCGCCCTGCTGCCGGCCCAGGCGCCGCCGCAGTTCCTCGACGTCGGCACAACGGCGCTGCCACGGGAGGCGACGGTCACCGAGGACGTGGCGCTCGGCGACCTGGATGGCGACGGTGATCTCGACCTCGTGCTGGCGACCATCGCCGGCGCCAGGCTCTACCGGAACGACGGCCGGGGCAACTTCCGCGACGAGACCGCGGCGCTGCCGGTCCGACTCGGGCAGCGGACCGCGGTGGCGCTCGGCGACGTCGACGGCGACGGTGACCGCGACATCGTGCTCGGCGCGGCCAACGCGCCCGACCTGCTGTTCGTGAACCTCGGCGGCTTCGCCTTCGCCGACCGGTCCGTCAACCTGCCGGCGCGGGCGCAGGGCACGCAGTCGCTGGCGCTTGCCGACGTCGATGGCGACGGTGACCTCGACCTGTTCCGCGGCGAACGGGTCGGCGAGGTGCGGCTCCTGCGCAACAACGGCGCCGGCGTGTTCGTGCTGGATCCGGCGGCGATGCCGGTCTCCGGCCAGCCGGTGATCCGCGAGGCGCTGGTGCCGGTCGATCTGGATCGCGACGGCGACCTCGACCTGATCGGCGGCGACAGCATCTTCGTCGCCGGCGTGCGGTTCTACCGCAACAACGGTGCTGGCGTGTTCACCGATGCCACCGCGCAGGTGCTGGCGGTGGCGGCGGGCATGGACAGCCGTGCGGTGGCGGTGGCGGACTACGACGGCGACGGCGATCTCGACATCGTGACGGCCACCTCGCTGGGCGGCGGGCGGCTCCTGCGCAACGACAACGGCGTGTTCGTCGACGCCACCATCGGCCGGCTGCCGGCGTTGGGGCTGACGGCACTGGCGGTGGTGGCGGGGGACTTCGACGAGGACGGCGACCAGGACCTGCTGTTCGGCATGAGCAGCGCGTTCGTCGCCGCGCCGGACCGGCTGCTGCTGAACGACGGCCAGGGGCGCTTCACCGACGCGAGCGCGAGCCGGTTGTCGGCACAGCCGAGCGTGGCGTCGACGCTGGCGGTGGGGGATCTGGATGGCGACGGCGATCTGGACGTGGTGGTCGGCACCGGGGTGAGCACGTCGGGCGCGCCGGAGCAGCTCTACCGGAACCGGCATCGCGACCTGCAGACCGTGCAGCAGCCGGTGCTGGGTGGCGGGCTGGGGCTGCGGGCGATCTGGCGGCCGGGCTACGGCGGCGGCGTCGGCGTGGTGCTGCCGGTGCTGGCGGAAGCCCTGGCGGCGCGGCCGGTGATGGTGCCGTTCGGGCGGGTGTGGATCGAACCGCAGGGCGCCGTGGCGCTGCCGTGGCTCGTGGTGCAGCCGCAGAGCGGCGTCGGGACGGTGGTACAGCCGGTGCCGAACGATCCGGTGCTGGTCGGGCTGCAGGTGTTCGGCCAGGCGTTGGTGCTGGACCTGTTCGGTGCGGTACCGGGCCGGCTGACCGGGTTCACCGCGGACGTGGTGCGGTAGCGCCCGGCCTCATCGTCGCAGCCAGCGCCAAGCCCGCGGCGCCAGGGCCAGCAGGACTGCCGCGCCGATCGCCACCAGACCGGCCACGTGCGCCTCCCGTTCCAGGGCCACGGCGAGGATCACCGTGCCCAGCGCGCCCACCACCGGCAGCACCGGCACGCGGCCGATGGCGCCCGGCACGCGGAACGGTCGCTTGCGTTGTGGTGCGCGGAGGCGCAGGACGATCAGCGCCGCATGGACGGCGAAGAAGGCGATCAGCGAGGCCAGGGAAGACAGGCTGGCCACGAGCGGGATGCGGCCCGGCAGGGTCAAGCTTCCCGCGACCACCGCGCAGAGCAGGATGGCTGCCCACGGCGTCCGCCGGCGTCGCGCCACCTGCCCGAGCCAGGCTGGGATGTCCTGCTCGCGGGCGATGCCGTAGAGCAGGCGGCTCGAGGCGATCAGCGAGCCCAGCGCCGTGTTGGCCGTGGCGAACAGGGCGATGGCGCCGAGCGCGCGGGCGGCCACCGGCGCCGGTCCGGCCACCGCATCCGCCAGGGGCGCGTCGCTGTCGGCGAGTGCGGCGGGCTCCAGCAGGGCGACGGCGCCGATCGCCACCGCGACGTAGAGGACGATCGCGGTTCCGAGGCTGAGCAGGATCGCGCGGGGGATGTCCCGTTCGGGCGCGCGGGATTCCTCGGCCAGGGTGACGATGCTCTCGAAGCCGAGGAACGCGAAGAAGGCCAGGGACGCCGCGCCCACCATGCCGGAGGTGGGCAGGGCCGCGAGCGCGTCGCCGAAGGCGGGGGAGCCGGTGGCCACGACGACGAGCAGGACGAGGCCCGCCACTTCGATCACCGTGAAGATCGCGTTCACCCACGCCGATTCGACGATGCCGAGCAGCGCGACCAGAGCACAGGCTGCGATCAGCGCCGGGGCGACCGTGCGGTCGACGCCGGCGCTCCAGCCGAGCAGGTCGCGGAGGTAGCCGGCGAACGCGATCGCGACCGTGGCGACCGTGGCGATGCCGGAGATCACCACCAGCAGCGCCACCACCACCGCCAGCAGCCGGACCCGCGGCAGGGCCGCTGCGAGGTACACGAACTCGGCGCCGGCCTTCGGCATCATGGTGGCCAGCTCGGCGTAGGAGAGGCCGGTGATCGTCGCGACGATGCCGGCCAGCAGGAAGCTCTGCCACAGCGCCTCGGCCGCCTCGCCGGCCGCCGCGCCGACCACCGAGTAGATGCCGGCGCCGAGGATCATGCCCAGCGCGAACAGCGTGAGCGGCAGCAGCCCCAGCGCTCGCCGGAGGCCGTCTCCATCCGCAGCAGCCGCCGATCGCGTTGGCATGTGGGTCGCGGGCAGACGCAACCGGCATGCCGGAGGGCGTGAGGCAGATCGAACTGAGGTGGGAGTCTCGGCAGTCGGGATGCCGGTCGCGGCGCCGCCGTTCCCCTACAGCGTGATCACCTTCCCCGCCTTGCCCAGCTCCCGCACGATCGCGTCCATGTCGGCCACCTTGCCCACCGCCGGCACGATCCCGTAGTGCTGCAGGCACGTCCCGCAGGGCACCAGGTCCACCCCGCGCTCCTCCAGGGCCCGCAGTTCGATCAGCACCGGCGAGCCCTCGGCCACCAGCTTCACGCCGGAGTTGAACAGGACGATCGTGACGTGCCCCGGCAGGGCGATCGACTTCTTCAGGAACGTCCCCAGGATCCTCTGGCCCAGCGCGCGGTCGCCGTGGCCCATCTGGTCCTGGTTCAACACGAGAACGGTGTCCATCGCCGGGATCGTGGGGGACCGGGCCGGGCGGCACAAGGCGGCGGGTGCGTGGTTCCGCCGGCACCGGCTTTTGCCTAGGATCCTCCGCCCCTCATGAAAGTCCTCGTCGTCGGCGGCGGTGGCCGCGAACACGCCCTGTGCTGGAAGATCGGCCGTTCGCCGCTGGTGACCCGCGTGTTCTGCGCGCCGGGCAACGCCGGCACCGCCACCGTGGCCGAGAACGTCGACGTCGGCAGCGAGGACATCCCGGGGCTGCGCAAGTTCGCCCTCGACAACAAGATCGACCTCACCGTGGTCGGGCCGGAGGCGCCGCTGGTGCTCGGGCTCACCGACGAGCTGCGAAAATCCGGCCTGCGGGTGTTCGGGCCCAGCAAGAGCGCCGCCGAGCTCGAGGGCAGCAAGGCGTTCGCCCGCGAGCTGTGCCGGCGGCACCGCATCCCGTCGCCGCAGTTCTGGGTGTTCGACGACCGGCAGAAGGCCAAGGCGTTCCTCGACAACCGCGAGGAAGGCCCGATCGTGGTCAAGGCGTCGGGCCTGGCGGCGGGCAAGGGCGTCACCGTGGCGAAGAAGCGCGACGAGGCCAGGGCGGCGATCGCCGAGTGCCTGGAGAAGAACCGCTTCGGCCGCGCCGGTCAGACCGTGGTGCTGGAGGAGTTCCTGGAGGGCCCGGAGCTGTCGGTGATCACGCTCACCGATGGCCAGACGATCGTGCCGCTGGAGCCGGCCCGCGATCACAAGGCGGTGTTCGACGGCGACCAGGGCCCCAACACCGGCGGCATGGGCGCCTACTCGCCGGTGAAGCTGCCGCCGCGGGTGCTCGGCCAGATCGAGAGCCAGGTGGTGTTCCCGACGATCCACGCGATGAACCGCGAGGGGCGGCCGTACCAGGGCTTCCTGTACGCGGGGCTGATGCTGACGGCGCAGGGGCCGCGGGTGCTGGAATACAACTGCCGGCTCGGCGATCCGGAGACGCAGCCGCTGCTGCTGCGGCTGAAGTCCGACCTGGTGCCGCTGCTGCTGGCGACGGTGGACGGCAAGCTCGCCCAGCAGCAGGCGCCGGAATGGGATCCGCGGGTGGCGGTGGCGGTGATGGCCTGCAGCAGGGGCTACCCCGGCGACTACCCGAAGGGCGTGCCGATCACCGGCCTCGACCAGGTGACGGTGGGCGACGACCTGCAGGTGTTCCATTCGGGCACCGCGCGGCAGGGCGGCGAGCTGGTCACCACCGGCGGCCGGGTGCTGGCGGCGACGGCGCTGGGCGCCACGGTGGCCGAGGCCCGCCAGCGGGCCTACGCGGCCCTGCAGGTGGTGCGCTTCCAGGGCATGCACTTCCGCACCGACATCGGCCAGCGGGAAGGCTGAGGCGCGGACGGGGACGTCGGCGCTGGGGCCGGGCCGCCGGCTCCGGTATCGTGCGTCGCCGTGAGCCAGGAACAGTTGCAGACCGTCGCCCAGGAGCTCCGCGGCAAGGGGCTGCGCTGGACGCCGCAGCGGGCGTTGGTGGTGCGGATGGCGCTGCAGGCCAAGGGCCACTTCACCGCCGAGGAACTGCACGACCAGTGCCGGCAGGAGGACGGCTCGGTGTCCCGGGCCACGGTCTACCGGACCCTGGCGGTGTTGCACGAGATCGGCGTGGTGGAGGGGCTCGACACCGGCGACGGCGGCCGGCGGTTCGAGCCGATGCTGGACCAGGAGCACCACGACCACATGGTCTGCACCGGCTGTGGCGTGATCCTCGAGTTCCGCGACGACGCCTTGGAGGCGCGGCAGGAGGCGGCGGCGCGGCGGCATGGGTTCGCGATCCACAGCCACAGCCTGCGGCTCTACGGCCACTGCAAGGCCTGCCAGCAGAAGACCCGCGGGACGTCCGGATGAGCGAGGCGGTGGCCGGCGGGCGGGTGCTGGTGGTGGACGACGAGTCGGACATGGCCGAGTCGTGCGCCTACCTGCTGCGGCGGGCCGGCCACGACGCCACCACCGCGTTCTCCGGCGAGGAGGCCCTGCGGCGCCTGCAGGAGGGCGGTTTCGGCCTGGTGATCACCGACCTGCGGATGCCGCGGATGTCCGGCCTGCAGCTGCTGGCGGCGATCAAGCAGGCCGACCCGGACGTCGAGGTGGTGATGATCACCGGCTTCCCGGAGATCCAGACGGCGGTGGCGGCGATCAAGCAGGGCGCCTGGGACTACCTGACCAAGCCCTACGTCGCCAAGGACTTGATGGACCGGGTCGACAAGGCCCTGGCCCACCGGCGGCTGAAGGAGCAGAACCAGGGCCTGAAGGAACGGCTGCGCTCGGGGCCCGGCGGCCGCCGGCTGATCTACCGGGCGCCGTCGTTCGCCGCCATGCTCGACATGCTGGAGCGCGCGGCCCGCACCGACGCGTCGGTGCTGATCCAGGGCGAGAGCGGCACCGGCAAGGAGCTGCTGGCGCACCACCTGCACGACCAGAGCGCCCGCGCCGAGAGGCCCTTCGTGCCGGTGGACTGCGCGACGATCCCGGAGGCGCTGTTCGAGAGCGAGCTGTTCGGCCACCAGAAGGGCGCGTTCTCCGGCGCGGTGCAGAACAAGGCCGGCCTGTTCCAGGTCGCCGACGGCGGCACCCTGTTCCTCGACGAGGTGGGCGAGCTGCCGCTGGCCTTCCAGCCCAAGCTGCTGCGGGCGATCCAGGAGCGGCACGTGCGGCCGGTGGGCAGCGCCGAGCAGGTGGCGGTGGACGTCCGCATCGTCTGCGCCACCAACCGCAACCTGCAGCAGGAGGTGGCCGAGGGCCGCTTCCGCGACGATCTGTTCTACCGGCTCGATGTGGTGCGGATCACGGTGCCGCCGCTGCGCGACCGGCCGGGCGACGTCGACCTGCTGGTCCAGCACTTCCTGGAGAAGTTTGGCGCCCAGGCGGGCATCAGCGGCTGCGAGCCGGCGGTGCTCGAGGCGCTGCGCGGCCACGCCTGGCCCGGCAACGTCCGCCAGCTCCGCAACGCCCTGGAACGGGCCTGCGCGCTGGCCACCGGGCCGCTGGTGCGGCTGCCGGACCTGCCCTCGGACCTGCGCGAGGCGGGACCGCGGGCCGTGGCGCCGGGCGAGGCGGCGACCGGGCTGACCTTCCAGGAGGTGAAGGCCCGCAAGATGGCGGCGATCGAGAGCAGTTACGTCGAGGGGCTGCTGCAGAGGCACCGCGGCAACGTCACCCACTGCGCCGAGGAGGCCGGCATGACCCGCTCGGCGTTCCAGAAGCTGATGCAGCGCCTCGGCATCAAGGGCGCCGACTTCCGCGACGCCTGAGGCTCACGCCCGGCGCTGCGCCGCCTTCGGCAAGGATTCGCCCAGCAGCACGCTCGGCCGGCGCTTCGGCTTCAGCTGCAGGCCGAACTGGCGCAGCGCGCTCTCGCGGATCGCCGCCACCGCCTCGTCGACGTCGTCGGTGACCAGGATCCGGTCGAGGTCCTTCTGGTCGATGGTGGCGTTCCGCACCATGCTGTCGCGCAGGAACGTCAGCAGCGGCTGCCAGTAGTCGGTGCCCATCAGCACCAGCGGGAAGTCGTGGATCTTGCCGGTCTGGATCAGCGTCGCCGTCTCGAACAGCTCGTCCATCGTGCCGAACCCGCCGGGCATGATGACGAAGGCGTAGCTGTACTTCACCAGCATCACCTTGCGGACGAAGAAGTAGCGGAACTCGAGGAAGCGGTCGAGATACGGGTTCGGCTCCTGCTCGAACGGCAGCACGATGTTGCAGCCGACCGACAGGCCGCCCACGTCGCGGGCGCCGCGGTTGGCCGCCTCCATGATCCCGGGGCCGCCGCCGGTCATCACCGTGAAGCCGGCGCGGGCCAGCTCCTGGCCGAGCCGCCGCGCGGTCTGGTAGTGCGGGTTGTCCTCGGGGAAGCGCGCCGAGCCGAACACGGTCACGCAGGGCGGCAGGAAGTGCAGCTTGCGGAAGCCCATGATGAACTCGCCGAGGATCCGCAGCGCCAGCAGCAGCTCCCGCCAGCGGCTGCGCGGCCCTTCCAGGAAGCGGCGCTCGCTCGGCTCGGGGGATCGCTTGCCCCACTGTTCGTTCTCCGGGGTGGGCTCGGCGCGTGGATCGGTCATCGGGACGCCGGTTGTAGGCGGTCAGGCCGGCCTTGCAACCGGTGGCCCGGGGGGCTGCCGGGGGCGACAATCCCGCGACGCCGTCCACCTGACCCGCCATGCCCCGTTCGCCGGCCCTGACCGAGATCGAGCGCCTCGACCCGCGGGCCGACTGCCAGCGGATCGTGCTGCTGAGCTGCCGGCAGGACTTCCCGTTCGACACGACGCGGGCCTTGGAGCTGGCCTTGTTCCGCACCTACGGCGTGCCGTCGATCGGCGGCCTGCTGGACAAGACCGGCGAGTTCCGGCGGCGGGCGCAGCAGCGCTACGACGACACCGACCTGCTGGTGTCGGAGGTGATGGAGCACGGCTACGACAGCGAGCGGGGGCAGCGGGCGATCGCCAACATCAACCGCCAGCACGGCCGGTATCCGATCCGGATGGACGACTTCCGCTACGTGCTGTCGACCTTCGTGCTGGAGCCGATCCGCTGGAACGCGGCCTTCGGCTGGCGGGCCTTGACCGGGCGCGAGCAGGAGGCCTTGTTCTGGTTCTGGCGCGCGGTGGGCGAGCGGATGGGCATCACCGGGGTGCCCGAGGACCTGGCGGCGTTCCGTGTCTGGAGCGAGGACTATGAGCGGCGGCACTACCGCTACACCGAGGGCGCGGCGCGGGTCGGCGTGGCGACGCGGGAGCTGTTCGCCGGCTGGTTCCCGCGCTGGTTGCGGCCGCTGGTGCGGAGCGCGGTGCACGGCCTGATCGACGAGCCGCTGCGGCGGGCGTTCGGCATGCCGGCGCCGAACCGGCTGGTGCGGGGCATGGTGATCCTGGCGCTGCGCGGCCGCGCGCTGGTGCTGCGGCTGCTGCCGAAGCGGCGGCGGCCGGTCCTGCGCACGGCGCGCCGGCTGCGCCGGTCTCCCGCGGGCTGGGAGATCGAGCGGATCGGTCCGCCGGCAGAGCCTCAGCAATCGCCCGGCGGCAGCACCGACAGGTAGGCGCGCCAGGGGCCGACGGCTTCCCGGTGCTGGAACGCCATCGTCCGCGCGATCTGCGCCAGATGGTTGAGGTCGTGCACCACCCAGGTGGCCAGCAGCTGCCCGAGCGTCACCGGGCCCAGGGCAGGATGCGTGCCCTGCCGCAGCAGGTCGTCCGGCCCGAGCCGCAGCTCGTCCAGCTCCCGCAGGTTCCGTGTCCGCAGCCGGGCGAACTCGTCGAGCAGGGTGTCGAGGCCCATGCCTTGGCTCCATTCCCACATGGCGAAGCGGTCGAAGGGCGGGAACGGCACCGCCGGGCCGTGCTGCAGGATCAGACGCGCCCGCGGCAGCCAGTCGTTCCGCTCGCCCTCGATCAGGTGGCCGAGCACGTCGTAGGGACTGAAGGTGTCCGGACCGGTGTCGCAATGCAGCAGCGCATCGTCGAGGCCCGCGAGCCACACCCGCAGGATGCCCGGCGTGCGCTCCAGCACCTGTCGTCCGGCCGCGTCCACGCCGTCAGGCCTCCGCCGCGGCGACCTTCACCATCGACCGGAACAGCGCCATGCCGTCGCCGTCCGCCGGCACCTGGCCCTGGGCCAGCGCCGTGCGGCGCCAGTCGGGCATGTGGGTGCCGAGGTAGGCGCGGTCCGGGTGCGGCATCATGCCGAGCACGCGGCCGGTGCGGTCGGTGAGGCCCGCCAGGCCCTCGGGCGCGCCGTTCGGGTTCCAGGGATAGCGCTCGGTGGCGTTGCCGGTCGGATCGACGTAGCGCAGCGCGGCGAAGCCCTCGTCGCGCAGCAGTGCGGCGAGGCCGGCATTGCGCGGCACCAACCGGCCCTCGCCGTGGGCGGCGGGCCAGCGCAGGGTCAGGCCCTCCTCGAGGAACACGCAGCGCGACTTCTGGCTCTGCAGGGTCACCCAGCGGCACTCGTAGTGGTTGCTGAGGTTGTGGGTGAGCGTCACCTCTTCCTCGAGGCGGCCCTGGGTGCAGGGCAGCAGCCCGAGGCGCACCAGCACCTGGAAGCCGTTGCAGATGCCGAGCGCCAGCCCGCCGCGTTCGACGAAGCGCAGGATGCGGTCGCCGAGCCGGTGGCGCATCTCGTTGGCCAGCACGCGGCCGGACGCGATGTCGTCGCCGTAGGCGAAGCCGCCGGGCACCGCCAGCACGGCGAAGCGGTCGAGCCGGTCCGGCGCGGCCAGCAGCTGGGTGATGTGCACGTAGTCCGGCGCGCCGCCGGCGCGCTGGAAGGCGTGGAACGTCTCGCGCTCGCAATTGATGCCCGGTGCGCGCAGGATCAGGACCTTGGGGGCGCTCACGACCGCACCTCCCCGTCCTGGGTCGCGGTGAGCAGGGTCTGGTCCAGGTCGAGCGGCCGTTTCCAGGCCCGTTCGATCTCGGCGAGGCTCAGGGTGCAGAAGGCCTTGCCGCCGCCCTGCAACGTCACCGCCGGGCCGCTGGTCACCGTGCCGATCACCGCGTGCGGCGCCTCGCGCAGGTTGGCCCGCAGGTCGGCGAGGCGGTCGGGGGCGACCTCCAGCAGGAGGCGGCTCTGCGACTCGCTGAACAGGCGCCGTTCCGGCGGCAGCCCGGCGCTGGCGGGCACCTGGTCGAGATCGACCTCGGCGCCGAGCCGGCCGCCGAGCGCCATCTCGCACAGCGCCGCGCCGAGCCCGCCCTCGGCGAGGTCGTGGGCGGCGAGCACGGCGCGGGCCTGGATGGCCCGGTGCACGCCGTGCAGCACGGCCCTGCCGCGGGCGGCGTCCACCCGCGGCGCGTTGGCTCCCAGTTCCCCCTTGGTCTTGTACCAGACCGAGCCGCCGCACTCGTCGGCGGTCAGTCCGACCAGCACCAGCAGGGAGCCCGCGCGCTTCAGGTCGGAGGTGAGCGTGCGGCCGACGTCGGCGATCACCGACAGGGCGGTGACCAGGATGCAGCCCGGGATCGAGATGGTGCGCTCGGCGGTGCGGAACTCGTTGTGCAGCGAGTCCTTGCCCGACACGAACGGCGTGCGGTAGGCGATCGCCAGCGCGCAGAGCGCCTCGGTGGCGCGCACCAGCTCGCCGAGCTTGTGCGGCTCGCGGGTGTTGCCCCAGCAGTAGTTGTCGAGCACCGCGGTGTGATCGGGATCGCCGCCGGCGGCGACGATGTTGCGCATCGCCTCGTCGAGCGCGCACTCGGCCATCGCCGCCGGATCGATCTTCGAGTAGCGCGGGTTGAGGCCGTTGCCGAGCACCACGCCGCGGCGGGAGCCGAGCTTGGGCGCCAGCACGGCGGCGTCGGCGGGGCCGTCGTGGTGCACGCCGCACAGCGGCTTGCCGGCGGAACCGGCCTGCACCTCGTGGTCGTACTGGCGGATCACCCACTCCTTGGAGCAGACGGCGAAGTCGGCCAGCACCGCCAGCAGGGCCGCCTTGGGGTCGCGTTCGGGGGGCAGTACCGGCTCCCGCAGGCGCGGTGGCGTCCAGGTGGCCTGGCGCTCGCGGATCGGCAGGCCCTTGTGCAGGAAGTGCAGGTCCAGGTCGGCGTGCACGGTGCCCCGGTGGCGCACGACGAGCCGGCCGCTGTCGGTGAAGCGGCCGAGCACGGTGGCCTCGCAGGCCTCCTCGCGGCAGACCTGCAGCACGCGTTCCAGCCGGTCCTGGGGCACCGACAGCACCATCCGTTCCTGCGCCTCGCTGATCCAGATCTCCCAGGGCGCGAGGCCCTGGTACTTGAGGGGGGCGTCCTGCAGTTCGACGTCGGCGCCGAGCCCCTCGGCCATCTCGCCGATCGCCGAGCTGAAGCCGCCCGCGCCGCAGTCGGTGATCGCCGAGAACAGGTCCAGCTCGGCGCAGCGCAGCACCGCGTCCATCGCCTTGCGTTCGGTGATCGGGTCGCCGATCTGCACGGCGCCGGAGCTCTGCTTCTCGCTCTCGGTGTGCAGCTCCAGCGAGCTGAAGGTGGCGCCGTGGATGCCGTCGCGGCCGGTGCGGCCGCCCAGCGCGACGATGGCGTCGCCGCTCCGGGCCGCCTTCTGCGCCCGCGCCGTCGGCAGGATGCCGAGGTTGCCGACGTAGACCAGCGGGTTGCCGACGAAGTCCTCGTCGAAGTGGATGCTGCCGTTCACCGTCGGGATGCCCATCGGGTTGCCGTAGTCGCGGACGCCGGCGACGACGCCCTGCAGCACGGTGCGCGGGTGCAGGCAGCCCGGCGGCACCTTGCCGGCCGGCAGGTCGGGCGGCGCGAAGCAGAACACGTCGGTGCTGGCGATCGGCCGGGCGCCGAGTCCCGTGCCCAGCACGTCGCGGATCACGCCGCCGACGCCGGTGCCGGCGCCGCCGAACGGCTCGATCGCCGACGGCCGGTTGTGGGTCTCGACCTTGATGCAGACCGAGTCCTCGTCGTCGAAGCGGATCACGCCGGCGTTGTCGACGAACACGCTGACGCAGAAGTCGCGGTCGAGCGTGTGGGTGACGTGGGCGATCGTCGACTTCAGCAGGTTGTCGTAGAGCCGCTCCTCGCCGGTGCCGGCGTCGCGGAAGCGGACGCGGCCGGTGAGCGTCTTGTGCTTGCAGTGCTCCGACCAGGTCTGCGCCAGCGTCTCCAGTTCCATCTGGCTCGGCGCGCGACCGAGCTGCTGGTAGTGGCGCTGGATCGCCAGCATCTCCGGGCCATCCAGGGCGAGGCCGCCCTTCTGCGACAGCCCGAGCAGCGCCGGTTCGTCGAGGCCCTGCAGCGTCACCTCGTTGCGGCCGAGGTCGGGCTGGCCGCCGGGGCCCGGCAGGCCAGGCGGCAGGCGGTCGGTGAGGATCTCCTGGATCACGTCGTTGGCCAGCGCGCGGCGGGCGGCCTGCAGGAGACCCTCGGCCGGCACGTCACCGTGCACGTCGAAGGCGACGTAGGCCGCGGCCGGCACCTCGGGCAGGCCGCTGTCGACCAGTGCCTTCTGCACCGAGTGGCCGACCGGGTCGGTGACGCCGGGCCTTCGCACCACGCTGACGCGGTGGCCGTCCGCCGGGCGGGCGTCGGCCGCAGCCGTCGGGGCGTGGATCTCGACCTGGTCGGTGACCGGGTCGGCCAGCACCGCGCGGGCGAAGCGGGTGACCTGGGTCTCGGTCAGCGCGGCGCCCAGCAGGAAGCCGCGCCGCGAGCGGACCGAACGCACGCCGGCGAGACCGTGCCGTTCCAGGGCGCGCTGGGCTCCCGACCCCGCCGGATCGGGATGTTCGGGGGCAACCAGGATCTCGACGCGCCAGGCCTGCATCCGCGCACGATGCCGGCCTGGGGGAGGCGGTGCAAGCGATCTGGCGGTGGCGGCCGGGGCGACGCTGCCTAGCGGCCGCGGCGGCCTTCGGGAGCGGCCGCCCAGGCCCTGGCGGCAGCCTTCTGCAGGCTGTTCCACGGCAGCGCCGGCAGGGGCAGCGGCGGGCCCTGGCCCGCCTCCGGGTGCTTGGCGTCGCCGTGCTCGTGCGGGATCCCCGCTGGCGGCGGCGGCACGACGAACGAGTCCCACAGGCGGAGGCGGGCGCCGGACTCCAGCCGCAGGGCCTCGCCGTGCTCGGGGATGCGGCAGCGGTAGGCCAGCAGGTCGCCGGAGCGCCGCCGGCCGGCGGTGGCGGCGAGCGGCACCGCGCACCCGGTGATGGTCGCCTGGGCGAGCACGAGGTGGGCGCCGTTGCCGGCGATGGCGCCCTTGCCGCAGCGGGCGAGGGCGCCGCCGACCCAGAGCAGGCGGGCGTCGCCGCTCACCTGCAGGCCCTGGCGGTGCTCGCTCAGCGTGCCGCCCGAGAGCACCGTGGTGCCCGCGGTGACCAGCAGGCCGGTCGGCTGGCCCTGGGCGGCGAGGTCCTGCCCTTCGACGGTGGCGTGCATCAGCTCGAGCCCGATGCCGCCGCCTTCGAACCGGCAGCCATCGAGGCGTGCGGCGGCGGCGGCGATGCGCACGGCGGCGGGTGCGCCGGCGGTGCGGAAGGTGCAGCCGGCGAGTTCCACGTCCTGGCCGCCGTGCACCGACACCATCGCCGGGAAGCTGAGCATGCCCCGCTGCCCCTGGCCGCCGGCGCCGCCTTCGACGTGACAGTGGTGCAGCCGGGAACCCTGGATGCCGGGTCCCAGCAGGGCGAGGGCGCCCCAGGGTGCGCCCGGTTCTGCGGCGACGATCCGGATCGGCGCCTCGGCGTTGCCGCGCGCGTCGAGCCGGCCGCTGACGATCAGGCTGGCGCCGGGCGCGAGCCGCACGGTGGTGCCCGGCGCCAGGGTCAGGTCTTCCACCCGCAGGGTCTCGCGGACGTCGATCTGGCCGGACCAGCGGGTGGTGGGCGCCGGCGGCCGGTGGGCGAGCAGCAGCACCGGTTCGGCGTCGAACGTGCCGCTCGCGAGCGGCCGCCAGACGCCGTCGCCGCGGTCCACCGCCACGTCGTCGATCGGCGGGTGCAGGGCGCCGCCGCCGCGGTAGCGCACGCCATAGGCGGTCGGCAGCACCTCGCGGCTGAAGATGCGGAGGTAGCCGTGCTCCACCCGAGGGAATGGCCGGAGCTGCGCCATCAGGCCGGGTTCGACGACGATCTCGGTGCCGCCCTCGCGCACCGAGGTCGGCACGACGTTCCAGGCGACGCCGTCCGTGCCCGGCACGCCGATCGCCAGTTCGGTCGTCGGGCTCGTGGTCGTGCCCGCCGGCAGGCGCAGCCGCAGGCGTTGGATCGGCAGCCGATCCGCCACCTGCAGCCAGCGGACCTGGTCGGCGCCTTGGTGCCACAGGACCGGCGCCGCGTCCTCGACGAAGGCCTTCCTCACCGCCTGGAAGACGCCGCCGACGAAGGCCGGCAGCTCGCCCAGCACCCGCGCCACCAGGGCGTGGTCCGGCGGCCGCAGGAACGCGTCGAGCCGGGCGGCATCGCTGGCCAGCGCCGCCAGGGCGGCGGTTTCGGCCAGGAACGCGTCGGCGGTGCCGTCGGCGAAGAAGGTCCGCAGCGCCGCCTGGCGGGCCTGCAGGAAGCGGGAGTTGCCCATCAGCGCCACCAGCAGGCGCGACACCTCGGGATCCAGCGACGGCGTCGAGGGCCGTTCCGGATCGAAGTTGCCCCAGGCATTGGCGTCCCACAGGATCGGTTCGAAGCGGGCCCGCAGCGGATCGAAGTAGAGCCGCCAGTTGTGGCTCTCGTCGTGATGCACGCTCTGCAGCAGCGTGGTGAGCGCGGCGAAGCGGGCGAAGGCATCCAGGTCGAGGAGTTGCTCCAGCGCCGCCTGGGTGGCCGGCCCCGGCGGGTGCGACAGCAGCGCGCACAGCCGGCGCAGGGGCTCGTGGTCGTCGGCCGGCCGGTTCGGATCGGCGGCCGCCTTCGGCCACAGGCCCGGGTGGTCGAAGACGTGGTTGGTGATGCCCTGCCAGGCGTCCTTGGCGATCAGCTCGCCGGTGTAGACGTCGCCGGGCGGGCGGCCGTGCGCCGCCAGCAGGTCCTCGTCGATCTGCTGCAGCAGCACGTGCAGGCCGCGGGGCCGGCCGTTGATCTGCACCTGCACCAGCTCGGCGCGCGGCGCCAGCACGCGCAGGTGCCCGGCGAGCCGGCAGGCCAGCACGTCGTTGATCTGCGTCGTCGCCTTCGGCGCGATCAGGTGGAAGGTGCGCAGCGAGTCGAGTTCGCGCTGCTTCTTCAGGCGCACCCGCAGGGACTTCTTCGGGTAGGCCCAGTGCAGGTGGAAGTCGCCGCGATACCGCACCTCGACCGGCCAGCGGCCGCCGCCGTGGTCCAGTTCGCCGTCGACGTCGGTGAAGCCCGAGTGGGGCAGGTTGCCGTCCAGGGCGGCGAGGCTCGCCGCCGGCACCACCAGGTCGATCACCGGCACGCCGTCGTGGTGGCCCTTGCCGCGCAGGCTGAGGCTGAGGGTGCGGGCGAGGTGGCGGGCGTGGTCGGCGCCGTCGGTGGCCCAGCCGAACGGATGCGGCCGCACGTCGTAGCGCAGCCGGAAGGCGCCGAAGGTGGGTGCGAAGGTCACCAGCCAGTGCACGAAGAACCAGGCGATCGGCACGGTGACGAGCCAGCTCCAGCGCCAGAGCAGGCCGAGCAGGCCGAGCGGCGAACGGGGCGCGCGCACCTTCATCGCAGGATGCCCTCGATCACCAACCCGCGCAGCCGCACCGGCGCCGGCAGGCGCCAGGTCAGCGAGGGCCCGGGTCCGGTGGTGCACGAATCGCCGGCGTCGTCGCGATCGACGGCGACGGCGGCGGTGGGGTACACCGGCAGCTCCAGTTCGCCTTCGGCGGTGCGCACCACGACGCGCCGCAGTTGGAACGCCACCTCGGCGGACGTTCCGGGCAGCAGTCGCACCGCATCGGCCTCGCCGTCCAGCTCGGCCGCCAGCGTGAACCGGCGGCCATCGGCGAGCGCGGGACCGAAGTCGGCGCGCAGCGCCTGCTGGCGTTCCTCGGCGAAGCCGGCGCCGGCGCTGCTCCACGCCACCTTCGCCGCGTCGGTCAGGATCTGCTGGCTGCGGTGGTGGCGCAGCGTCTGCACCGCGGCCAGGTCGCCGTCGCTGCGCAGCGCCGCCAGCAGGCGCGGGCCGATCGGATCGCCGAGCCAGTCGCGGAACGCGGGCTCCGGCGCGGTGGCGGGGTGGAAGCGCAGCTCGGCGGCCCGGCCCGAGGCCGGCAGCGGTGCCGGCAGCGCGCAGTGCAGCGTCCTTGCCTGCGCCGGATCGGCGGTCGGCACCAGTGCGGCGGGTCCTTCGCCGGGATCGAGCAGGAGCAGGCGAGGCTGGCGGGCGAGCACCAGGGGCGGCAGCACGAAGTGCAGCGCGGTGGCCTGGGCCGGCAGGCGCACGCCCGCGCGGGCCGTGCCGTCGGCGGCCACCACCAGCGGCAGCAGCGCCTGCTGCACCGCCGGATCGCCCTGCGGTGCGGCGTCCCAGGTCATCGTCAGGGTCCAGCCGGGCGGCGTCCGCAGGTGGCGGGCGAGGCAGCGGGCCGCCGCCAGCCATTCGCCGGACGCCGCGTAGAGCGGCAGCAGCCGGCGGAGCACGTCCGCCGCCTCCGGCAGCAGCGCCAGGCTCTCCTCCAGCAGCCGCCGGCCCTCGCCGCGCAGGTCCGGCCGCAGGAGCAGCCGGTCCACCAGGTCGAGCCGCAGGGTCAGGTCCTGGGGGTTGGCGGCGGCCAGTTCGTGCCGCAGCACCAGCGCCTCCTCGGCCCGGCCCTGCAGTTCGAGCGCCTCGGCCAGCAGCCGCGTGGCGACGTCGTGCAACGCCGCCTGCCGGTCGCCCGGATGGAAACCGGCGAAGGCCTCGCGCAGGGCGCGGAACTCCGGCTCGGCCACCGCCGGCTCCGCCACCACCCGTTGCGCCGCCGCCAGCAGGCGCGCCTGCGGCGCGGCGAACCGGTGGTCTTCCAGCCGCTGGTCCAGCCACGCCACCAGGTCCGGTCGCGTCTGGTAGACGACCCAGGTGGCGATCGCCAGCAGGGCGACCAGCAGGGCCAGCAGGCGCGCGCCGTGCAGCAGCAGGGACAGGACTCCGCGGCGCATGGAGGATCGCATCCTAGCGAGGGCCGGGCCCGGGCCCAACTTCGCCGGCGGAGGATCGCTTGCCGCCGCCGCGCCGCTGGGCTTAGCCTGTCGCGCCCCCGACCTCGGAACGCCCATGACCGAACCCGCCACCAAGTCCGCCGTCCAGGACGGGCTCGCCTTCGAACGGCCGCTGCTCGAGCTCGAGCAGCGCATCCAGGAGCTGAAGAAGCTGGCCGCCAGCACCCACCTGGACCTGACCGGCGAACTGACGGCGCTGGAGGCGCGGCTGAAGAAGCAGACCGCCGAGGTCTACTCGCAGCTCACCGCCTGGGAGCGGGTCAACGTCGCGCGGCACGCCGACCGCCCGGTCACCGTCGACTACATCCAGATGATGTGCGACGACTGGGTGGAACTGCACGGCGACCGCGTGTTCGGCGAGGACCGCGCCATCGCCACCGGCTTCGCCACCGTCAAGGGCGTGCGCTTCCTGCTGGTGGGGCACTGCAAGGGCAAGACCGTGAAGGAGCGCCTGGCCTGCAACTTCGGCTGCGCCCATCCCGAGGGCTACCGCAAGGCCCTGCAGAAGATGCAGCTCGCCGCCAAGCTGAAGCTGCCGATCGTCACCCTGATCAACACGCCGGGCGCCTACCCCGGCATCGGCGCCGAGGAGCGCGGCCAGGCTGCCGCCATCGCCCGCAACATCCTGGCGATGTTCGAGCTGCCGGTGCCCATCATCTCGATCGTGATCGGCGAGGGCGGCTCCGGCGGCGCGCTGGGCATCGGCGTCGGCGACCGGGTGGCGATGATGGAGAACGCCTACTACTCGGTGATCTCCCCCGAGGGCTGCGCGGCGATCCTGTGGAAGAGCGGCGAGAAGGCCCCGGACGCCGCCGAGGCCCTGAAGCTGACCAGCGCCGACCTGCTGCGCCTCGGGCTGGTCGACGAGGTCATCGAGGAGCCGCTCGGCGGCGCCCACCGGGACCCGGCGGCCACCATCGCCACGGTGCGGGACCGGATCCTGGGCTGGATCGCCGAACTGCAGCAGAAGCCCACCGAGCAGCTCCTGGCCGAGCGCTACGCCAAGTTCCGTCGGATGGGAATGCCGATCGGCGGCTGAGCGCGCCAACTCCGCGCCAACGCGCGGCCCCGCCGGCCCGTAGAGGGCGCGTTCCTGGCGGTCGGCTGGCGGCTGCCGCCGCCGACCGCTAGGCTCTGCGCGCTCCACCCGATGGCCCAACCCGACCCCGCCCTGCGCCTGCCCCCCGACCAGGCCTCGATCTGGCACGCCGCCCTGCCCCAGGGCATGGCCAGCAGCGTCGACCGGCTCGCCGCCAGCGACCAGGTGGCCGACGCCGAACTGGTGCGGGGCGCGCTCTGCCACGACCAGGACGCCTTCGCCGCCCTGGTGGCGCGCTACCAGAAGCGCGCCTTCTGGATCGCCTTCCACGTGCTGGGCCGGGTCGAGGATGCCCGCGACGTGACCCAGGAGGCGTTCGCCCGCCTCTACCGCTCGCTCGATCGCTACGACTTCGCCCGCAGCTTCTACACCTGGTTCTATCGCATCGTCCTGAACCTGGCGATCGACCAGCTCCGCAAGCAGAAGAGCGCGCGGGCCACCAGCCTCGACGAGTTCGCCAGCCTGCTGCCCGACGGCAGCGAGCACGAGGCGCCGGCGGCGGAGCGGGCCGAGGAGAAGAGCCAGGTCTGGCGCGTGCTGGACCGGCTGGACGACAAGTTCCGTTCGGTGCTGGTGCTGCGCGACATCCACGGCCTGAGCTGCCGGGAGATCGCGCCGATGCTGCGGGTGACGCACGCGACGGTGCGCTGGCGGCTGCATCGCGGCCGGCAGATGTTCAAGGAACACTGGGAACGACTGCAGGGCGGCTCCAGCGGCCACGGCCGCGATCACGATCGCGGCGGGAGCAACGAGCAGTGATCGGCCGCCGCAACCCGGACATCGGTGGCGGCTGCGGCTGGGTCGCGCCGCGGCTGTCGGCCTTCGCCGGCCAGGATCTGCCGGTGGCCGAGCGCGCCGCGGTGCGGCTGCATCTGCGCGACTGTGCGCCGTGCCGGACCGCCGCCGGCGGCTGGCTGCGGGCGCGGGAGGCGCTGCGCGAGGGCCTGCAGGCCCCGGTGCCCGGCATCGACGACGCCTTCTTCGCCCGGCTGCACCGCGACATCGTCGCGCAGGAACGCGACCGGGAGCCCACCGCCGCGTCCCGCCCGCTGCCGGGCCGTTGGCGGCGTGCCGTGGCCGGCCTCGCCGCCCTGCTGCTGGTCGGCGCCGGCGTGTGGATCGCGCAGGCGGCGGACGGCCACGGGCTCCTGGATCGCGATCCGGTCACCGCGTCGCCGGTGGCGGGCACCACCCGGCCGCGACCGGCCCAGGCCCCCGGCGCGCGGGGTCCGGCGATGCGCGCGCTCGGCGCCGAGGATGCCCTGTGGGAGAGCCTGGATGGCGATCCGACCGCCGAATGGGGCGATCTGGACGCCGACAGCGCCGGTCTGATGGGGCGGATGAAGCTGCGCACGCTGGAGAGTGCCGGCTGGCCGCGGCGCAAGCCGATGGACCGGCTGACCGGCCGCTGACGGGTCGCTCGCCGGTCGCAACCGGCCCGCGCCAATCGGAGTTTTGGCCGCGGCCGGGTCGTCGGGGGGGCTCATCGCGAGGACGACCATGAAGCACATTCCCATCCTGACGTTCGGTCTGCTGGGCCTGTTCGCCGCGCCCGTCATCGGCCAGGAACCCCGGCCCCAGGACCCGATCCAGCCACCCGCCGGGCAGGCGCAGCCCGCCCGCCAGCCGGTGGCCGAACTCATCCGGCAGCTCGGCAGCGACAGCTTCCGTGCCCGGCTCGAGGCCGAGCGGGCGCTGCGCGAGCGCGCCGGCGAGCCCGAGGTGGTGGCGGCCCTGCAGGAGGCCAGCAAGGAGGGCGGCGATCCCGAGGTGCAGTGGCGCGCCCAGCGGCTGCTGACGCAGATCGAACGGGGCCAGCCGGGCGAGCCGGGCGAGACCGGCCGGTTGCGGCAACGCGAGCCGCGCACCGAGCCGCCGGCGCCGCCGGACCTCGACCAGCGCTTCGAGGACCTGTTCCGGGACCTGCGCCGGGACTTCCCGCTGGACATCCCGGAGCGGCGCTTCTTCCAGGACGACTTCTTCCGCGACCTGCGGGCGCAGCTGGACGAACTGCGGCGGAGTGCGGCCCGCGGCGGCATCGCCGGCCAGGGCAACAGCATGTCGATGCAGTCCGGGCCCGACGGCGTGCGGGTCGAGATCCGGAGCCGCAACGAGAAGGGCGAGGAGGACGTCAAGGTCTACGAGGCGCCCGACCTGAAGACGTTCCACGAGAAGTACCCGGGCGTGCTGCAGGGCCACGGGGTCGAACTCGACTTCGGCGGCGGCCGGCGCGGCCTGCTGCGGCGTGGGACCGACGGGTTCGGCCCCGGTGTGATCGAACGGGACCCCGCGCCGGTGGCGGCGCCCCAGCCCGCGCCGCCGGCCCATCGCCGGCTCGGCGTGACGGTGCAGGAACTGGCGCCCGAGGTGCGGGCCTTCCTGGAACTGGCCGAGGGCCAGGGCCTGCAGGTGCTCGAGGTGCAGCCGGACACCCTGGCCGCGGCGCTGGGGCTGCGCTCCGGCGACGTGCTGCTGCGCATCGCCGGCCGGCCGATCGGCGCGGTGGGCGACGTGGCCGAGGCGGTGGGTTCGGTGGCGGCCGGCCAGCCCGTCGAGGTGGTCGTGAACCGCAAGGGCCGCGAGCGCACGCTGCAGGCCGAGAAGACCGCGAAGCCGGAACCGGCGGCGGAGCCCGCGCCGGGCCGGCTGGAGCCCCGCGCCGGCGGCGGGCACGGGGACAAGGGTCAGATCCGCTGATCCTGGGCGGCGCGCAGGCGGAGCTGGCCGCAGGCGGCGCTGCGGTCGGCGCCGCGCTGGCGCCGCACGGTGACCTTCAGCCCGCCCTGGCGGAGCTGGTCGGCGAAGGCATCGACCCGGGCCGGCAGCGGGCGGCGGAGGTCGGGGATCTCGGCCACCGGGTTCCAGGGGATCAGGTTGACCGTGCAGGGATGCCGGCCGACCGCGGCCACCAGGGCCGCCGCGTCCTGCGGGCGGTCGTTCAGGCCCTCCAGCAGGACCACCTCGAAGGTCACCTCGCGGCCGGTGCGTTCCTGGTGGCGGAAGCCGGCGGCGACGATCTCGGCGACGCTGTGCTTCGCCGTCGGCACCAGGCGGCGGCGCAGTTCGTCGTCGGCGGCGTGCAGGGACACCGCCAGGTTGTAGGAGTGGCCGGCCTCGGCGAAGCGGTCGATCTGGCGCGGATGGCCCGAGGTGCTGACCGTGATGCGGCGGGCGCCGAGGTCGATGCCGGCCGGGTCGTGGATCCGCTGCAGCGCCGGCAGCAGGTTGTCGAGGTTCAGCATCGGCTCGCCCAGCCCCATCACCACCAGGTTGGTGAGCGGCCGGTCGGGCGGCAGCCGGTCGCGGGCGTGCAGCACCTGCTCGACGATCTCGCCGGCGGTCAGGTTGCGCCGCACGCCCTGCAGGCCCGACGCGCAGAACACGCAGGCCACCGGACAGCCGACCTGGCTCGACACGCACAGCGTGGTGCGGTCGCCGTCGGGGATGACGACGCACTCGACGGTCTCGCCGTCGTGCAGCGCGAGCAGCAGCTTCTCGGTGCCGTCGTCGGCGAGGTCGGTCTGCTGGACCCGGCTGGAACGGCAGGGCAGCCGGGCGGCGAGGGCCTGCCGCAGCGGCTTCGGCACGTTGCGCATGGCCTCGGCGTCGGTGGCGCCGTGCCGGTAGAGCCAGTGGGCCACCTGGCGGGCCTGGAACGGCTTGCCGCCCAGCTCCTGCACCAGCGCCGCGAGCTGGGCGTCGGTCAGTCCGGTCAGGGCGGCTGGCGTGGGGGCGGAGCTCATGGCGGCCCGGGCGCGGCGCCGGCTCAGGCGGTCTCGCGCTTGCGCGGACGTTCGCCGTCCCGCATGGCGTTGGCGCGGGTCTCCGCCGACAGGCGTTCCTCGACGAACTCCTTGGTGATGACGAAGCGCTCGCCCTTGCCCTTGCCGCTCACCGAGAACCGCAGGTCCAGCAGGAGCTGCTCGAACAGGGCGCGCAGCGACCGGACGCCGGTCTCCTTGGCCATCGCGATCTCGGCCAGCGCGGTCAGCGCGTCGTCGGTGAACTCGAGCTGGCAGCCCTCCATCTCGAGCATCGCCTTGTACTGCTTGACCAGGGCGTTCTTCGGCTCGGTCATGACCATCAGGACCTCGTCCCGGGTCAGCGAGCGCATCGGCACCAGCACCGGCAGGCGACCGACGAACTCGGGGATCATGCCGAAGTCGATCAGGTCCTTGGGGTCGAGCCAGGGGATCAGCCGGTCGCGGTCGCGGGCGCCGATGTCGCTGCCGATGCCGCCGATGTCGAGGCCGGGGCCGGCCTCGCCCTGGTCGGAACCGAAGCCGATCACGTTCTGGCCCAGGCGGCGGGCGATGAACTGCTCGATGCCCGAGAAGGTGCCGCCGCAGATGAACAGGATGTGCTCGGTGTTGAGCTGGATGTAGCTCTGCTCCGGGTG
>CAZMGG010000016.1:0-7731 GCA_964565715.1 uncultured candidatus Brocadiaceae bacterium
CGGCGGTGGCCGCCGTGCGGTGGGTGTTCTATCCCGACACCGAGGACGTGATGGGTTGGGACATCGGCACCCACGGCTTCCGGCTGCTGCTCTCGCCGGCGGTCCCGGCGATCGCCCGGGAACGCCTGCCGCAGGACATCGACCGTTTCCTCGGCGACCACGGGCTGCGCCGCAAGGACATCGCCGCCTGGGTGTGTCATCCCGGGGGGCCGAAGGTGCTGCAGGCGCTGCAGGACGGGCTCGGACTCGAGCGCCAGCGGCTGGCGGCGAGCTGGGGCTCGCTGCAGCGTTGCGGCAACCTGAGCAGCGCGTCGGTGCTGCTGATCCTGCAGGAGATCATGGCGGCGCCGCCGCCCGCCGGCAGTCCCGGCGTGATGCTGGCCATGGGGCCCGGCTTCTGCTCTGAGCTGCTGCTGCTGCGCTGGTGAAGCTCAGCCCGCGTCGGGCCCGGCCTCGGCGTTGAGCTTGTTGTAGAGCGTCTTCAGCGACACGCCGAGCGCCTCGGCCGCCTGTCGCTTGTTGCCGCCGAAGCGGCGCATGGCCTCGGCGATCGCCAGGGCCTCGAGGTCGGCGACCCGCAGGGTCGGCAGCGGGCCGCCGCGCTCCCTGGCCGCGCCGGTGGCGAGCGCCAGCACCTCGGCGGCGCCGATCTCGGGACCGTCGACCAGCACCGCCAGGCGGACCATGGCGTTCTCGAGCTCGCGGACGTTGCCCGGCCAAGGGTGCCCGGCCAGGACCTGGTGGGCAGCGGCGCCGAGGCGCAGTTCCCGGCCGCTGCGGCGGCAGGCGCGGGCCAGCAGGGCGTCCGCCAGGACCGGCACGTCTTCGGGGCGTTCGCGCAGCGGCGGGACCCGCACCTCGATCACCGCCAGCCGGTAGAACAGGTCCTCGCGGAACGTGCCCGCCGCCTGCATGGCCCGCAGGTTGCGGTGGGTGGCGGCGATCACCCGCACGACGCCGTTGCGGACCCGGCCGCCGCCCACCGGACGCACCTCGCCGAACTGCACGGCCCGCAGCAGCGTCGGCTGCACCTCCAGGGGCAGCTCGCCGACCTCGTCGAGGAACAGGGTGCCGCCGTCGGCGGCCTCGAACAAGCCGAGCCGCCGCCGGTCGGCACCGGTGAACGCGCCGCGCACGTGGCCGAACAGCTCGCTCTCCAGCAGGTTGCGCGGCACCGCGCCGCAGTTCACCACCACGAACGGCGCCTCGGCGCGGGCCGAGCACGCGTGCAGGCGGCGGGCGGCGAGTTCCTTGCCAGCGCCGCTCTCGCCCTCGATCAGCACCGCCTGATCGCTGCGGCCGATCCGCTCGAGCTGCTCGTGCAGCTCGCGCGAGGCGCGGCTCGGCAAGGCGAGCGCGCCGGGGTCCGGGGTCTCGGTCAGCCGCCGCAGGCGCTGCCCTTCGCGCACCAGGGCCGTCGTGCCGACGGTGCGGCGGAGGGTCTGCTCCAGCACATCGAGGCTGACCGGCTTGGTGAGGAAGTCGGCGGCGCCGGCCCGCATCGCCGCCACCGCCCTCTCCACCGTCCCCTGGCCGGTGAACACGACGACCCGCAGGTCTGCGTCCACCGCCAGCATGGCCCGGAGCGCCTCCATGCCGCCGATGCCTGGCAGGTTGAGGTCCAGCAGCACCGCGTCGTAGCGTTGCGCGCGCACCCTCGCGGTGGCCTCCGTCGCATCGGGCAGCGCATCGACCCGGAAGCCCATCCGGCCCAGTTCGGTGCACAGGACCGTGCGCAGCGAGGCGTCGTCGTCGATCAGCAGGATCGGCTCACCCGCCTGGGAACGGCGCGGCGTGGTCACAGCTTGCGGATCCGCAGGTCGCGGAACGCGACTTCGTCGCCGTGGTCCTGCAGGCACAGGTGACCCTCGGCGACCCGACCGAACGGCCAGTCCTGGAACTTGCTGCCGGCCACCAGTGCCTGCCATTCCTCGTTGCCGATCGCCACGTCGACCACCTGCACGCCGTTCAGCCAGTGGCCGAGCCGGCCGTTCTGCAGCAGGATCCGGCCGCTGTTCCACGCGCCGGCGGGGCGCAGCGGCTTGTCCGCCGGGGGCGCCACCAGGTCGTAGAGCGCGCCGGTGCCGTGCGCCGGCGCCGGCCCGGCCGCCGCATCGTCGAGCACCTGGTACTCCGGGCCGGTCATGTAACTCTGCTCCTGGTCCTCCTGCACCCAGAACATGACGCCGGAGTTGGCCTGCGGGGCAACGCGGAACGAGAAGCGGAAGTCGAACTGGCCGTAGCGCGCGGCGCTGACCAGGTCGCCGCCGCCGCCCTGGGCCCGGTGCACCAGGGCGGCATCCTGCACGACCCAGCCCTGCGCCGGCGGCCCCTCCTGCCGGTAGCCGCGCCAGCCGGCCATGGTGCGGCCGTCGAACAGCAGCTCGAAGCCCTGGGCGGCCTCCTCCGCCGACAGCCAGTTGAGCGGCCGCGGGTCGAGGGTCACCGCGCCGGTAGCGGCCCACTCGGTGCCGCGGGCCAGCAGGCGGCGGAACTGCGGATCGAGCACCGACGCCCGGGTCGGCAGCTGGCCGCTCCAGACGTGGCCGAGCGGCGTGTGGAACACGCGGCCCTTGCCGTAGGCGCCCGCCGTCGCCATCGGCTCCCAGCGCCCGGAGCCGCCGGTCTTCGGGTCGGCGTAGGACGACAGCAGTACGCGGAACTCGGCGCCGTGCATGTGCACCAGGCGATGGTAGAGCTCGTCGGGATGCAGCCGCAGCTTCTCCATGCCCTGGGTGATCGGGTGGTAGTGGTCGACGATCTCGACGTCGTACGGGTGGAAGTGGCCGTGGCCGGTGCCCTGCCGCCAGCACAGGCCGACCAGCTTCTCGTACTCGATCCAGCCCGGGAACGCGTTGTTGGCGGCGTGCACCACGGTGACGCCGACGCCGCGTTCGACCGCGGCGAGGAACGCCCGCTCGGCCGGCTCGCCCCAGCGCGGGCCGTGGTAGTTGAGGACGATCACGTCGGTGGCCGCGAGCACCGCCGGATCGGCCAGATCGCGGCCCGGCGTGACGGTGGTGCGGACCGCGAACCGGCCGGTCTCGGCCAGCGCCTCGCCGAGCACCGGCGTGGTCCATTCCCAGTCGTGGTTGTTGGCGCCGGCCACCACCAGGGCGCGGATCGGCGCCGGCGTGGCCGGCTCCGGGGTCTGGGCGGGGGCGACGGCGGCGAGCAGCAGCAACGGTGTGGTGCGCATGGGCCAGAAGGTAGCGCGGTCGGGGTGGCGGCGACCTCGCCGTTCTGCGATAACCCGCGGCCATGCGGTGGATGCTGGCGGTGGTGGGCGTGGCGGTGCTGCAGGCGCTGCCGGCGCAGGATCTGGGCGCGCTGGTGCGGCAGGCCGAGGCGCTCGGCGCGCGCACCGGCGTGCAGGTGTGCGACGTCGGCGGCGGCAACCTGTGGTCGCACCGGCCGAACGAGAGCTTCGTGCCGGCCAGCAACCTGAAGCTGGTCACCGCCGCCGCGGTGCTGCGCGGGCTCGGCGCGGAGCACGCCTTCACCACCCGCTTCGTGCTGCAGGACGGCGTGCTGGTGGTCCACGCCGGTGGCGACCCGAACCTGGTCACCGGCAGCCCGTACGGGCCCGAGGTGGTGTTCGGCGCGGTGGCGGCGGCGCTGCGCGAACGCGGCGTGCCGGCGATCCGCGGCGTCGCGCTGGATGCGGGCACCTGGCTGGGGCCCGACCGGCCGGCCGGCTGGCCGCAGGACCAGCTCGACCGGCCCTACTGCGCGCCGACCGGCGGCCTGATCCTGGACCTGGGGACGTTCTCGGTGCGGGTGGAGAACGGCGGCGGCCAGCCGCGGCCGCTGCTGGTGGCGCCGCCGGCGGCCCTGCCGGTGACCGGCGGCCTGAGCCTGGTGCCGAGCGCGCGCGACGCGGTGTGGGGCGCCCTCGACCTCGGCGACTCGGTGAAGGTGCGCGGCCGCTTCCATGCCACGGCGCGCAGCGCCACCGGCACCTGGGCGGTGAAGGACCCGGCGGCCTGGTTCCGCGCGGCCCTGCTGGCGACACTCGGCCAGCACGGCATCGCCATCGACCCCGCGGCGCCCGCCGGCAACGGCGAGGTGCACGTCCATGCCTCGCCGTTGTTGCCGTCCCTGCGGCGGTGCCTGGAGGACAGCTCGAACTTCGACGCCGAGCAGCTGCTGCGCGTGCTCGGCGCCGCCGCCGGCGACGGCAGCCTGCAGGGCGCCCTGCGGGCCCGCGAGGCCCAGCTCCGTTCGCTTCTCGGTGGCCTGCCCGATGCCGTGGTGCTGGCCGACGGCAGCGGCCTCGACAAGCAGAGCCGGGTCACGCCCCTCTATCTCGCCGAGGTCCTGCGCGCCGCGGTCACCGGCCGCGGCGGCGCCGAGTTCCTCGCCGCCCTGCCGGTGGGCGGCCAGTCGGGCACCCTCAGCGATCGCTTCCGCGGCCTGCCGGTGGGCGAGCGCGTCCACGCCAAGACCGGCTGGATCCGCGGCGCCTCGGCCCTGAGCGGCGTGCTGCGGCGCGCCGACGGCGGCCACCGCGCCTTCGCCATCCTGATGAACTACGACCCGCGCAAGGACGGCCTCAATCGCGACCTGAAGGCCCTGCAGGACAAGATGGTCCACGCGATCGACGGCCTGCGGGCAGGCTCCTGATGGGCGCGCCGGCCGAGCCCACCGCGGCCGAACTCGCCGCCTTCCGCGACGCGGCGGTGGCGCTGGCCCGGCAGGCGGGCAAGGTGCTCGGGGCACGGGGGCTGCCCCGCGAGCGGCAGGTCGAGCAGAAGGGCTTCCGCCGCGAACTGGTCACCGCCATGGACCGCGAGGCCGAGCAGGTGGTGGTGGCGGGGCTGCTCGCCCGCTTCCCCGATCACGGCGTGCTGGCCGAGGAGGGCGTGCTGACCGCCCAGGGGGTCGATGCGTCCGGCTCGGACTACCGATGGATCGTCGATCCGCTCGACGGCACCACCAACTACGTCCACGGCCTGCCGTTCTACTGCACCGCCATCGGACTCACCTTCCGCGGCGAGGTGGTGGCCGGCGCGGTGCACGCCGAGGCGCTCGGCCACACCTACGCGGCGGCGCGCGGCCTCGGCGCCACCCGCAACGGCGAGCCGATCCGCGTGTCGGCCACCGCGGAGCTGGCCGACGCCCTCCTGTGCACCGGCTTCGCCTACGTGCGCGACGAGCCCGGCCGGGAGGACAACGTCGCCCGCGTCGCCCGCATCCTGCCCCGCATCCGCGACCTGCGCCGGCTCGGGTCGGCCCAGCTCGACCTCTGCCTGACGGCCGCCGGCCATTACGACGCCTACTGGGAGCAGTACCTCGCGCCGTACGACATGGCCGCCGGCGCGATCATCGTCCGCGAGGCCGGCGGCGCCGTCACCGACCTCTCCGGCGGCCCAGACTGGCTCTACGGCGCGCAGATCCTGGCCTCCAACGGTCGCCTGCACGAGGCCGTGCGCACCGCGCTGCTGCCCGCCTGAAAAAAGCTGGCGACGGAACTCCGGCCGGGGGCGGCACCGTCAGGGTTCCCTGGTAGCTTTTTCCTCCCGCGGGCAGCCCATCTGGCCCGCGCACCCAGGTCCCCCGTGAAGTTCACCACCATCCCTGCCATTGCCGCCCTCCTGGCCACCCTCCCTGCCCAGGAAGCGATCCACCCCACCTGGTACCAGGCGCAGAACCACGACTCGGGCTACCGCGACAACGCCACCGCCGCGGTGGCCGTGGTCGCCGCCCAGGACGTGACCTTCGCCGGCGCGCACTGGCTGCAGATCCATTTCCGCGACACCAACCTGCCGGAGGGCTCGCGCCTGCGCCTCGCCTCGCCGCTGTGGCCCGACGCGGCGCAGTGGTTCGACGCCCACAGCCTGCGCGACTACCAGGGCTGGTCCTGCCAGTTCCTCGGCCCGACGGTGCGCGTCGAGCTGCACGCCGGCCCCCACACCGCCGGCAACCGCTTCCTGGTCGACCAGCAGAAGGCCCTGCAGGTCGGCAGCATCGCCGAGATCGACAGCATCTGCGGCCCGACCGACGACCGCGTGCTCAGTTCCGACCCGCGCGCCTGCCGCATCAACTCGAGCTGCACGGCCTGGCTGTTCAGCCCCTACGCGGTCGGCACCGCCGGCCACTGCATGAGCAGCACCTCGGGCCAGATCCTGCACTTCAACGTGCCGCTGTCGACGACGTCGGGCAGCACGCGGCCGGCGCACCCCAACGACCAGTACGCCCTGGAGTCGTTCCTGCAGCGCCTGAACGGCGGCGTCGGCCAGGACTGGTCGGCCAGCATCGCGGTGCGCAACAGCAACACCGGCCTGTTCCCCGGCCAGGCGCAGGGCAGCTGGTACACCATCGTGCCGGCGTCACCGACGATCAGCGGCGACATCCGCATCACCGGCTATGGCACCGGCAACGGCACCAGCGGCTCGCCGACCTGGAACCAGGTGCAGAAGACCCACGTGGGACCACGGATCAGCACGACCACCGCCAACGCGCTGCGCTACACCACGGACACGACCGGCGGCAACTCCGGCTCGCCGGTGATCCACGAGCAGACCGGCAACGTCATCGGCGTGCACACCCACGGCGGCTGCTCGACGTCGGGCGGCGGCAACAGCGGCACCAACGCCGCCCGCACCGACTGGACCGCCGCCCGCACCACGGTGCTCAACTGGCAGACGGTGGGGGAGACGTCGACCTTCGGCACGGGCTGCGGCGGCGCCAGCGGCGTGCCGTCCCTGTCGCTGACCGGCATCCCCGAGATCGGCCGCACGGTCACCGTCCAGGTGGGCGGCCTGCATCCCACGGCAGCCACCTTCGGCGCCTTCCTGATCGGCTTCAGCAACGCCTCGTGGAACGGCAACCCGCTGCCGCTGTCGCTGGCCGGCTTCGGCATGACCGGCTGTACGCTGCACGTCCGCCCTGACATCACCAACAGCACGGCGATCTTCTTCGGCACCGCGGTGATGCCGGTGGCGATCCCCAACACGACGGCCTACGTCGGCACCAACGTCTACTTCCAGCACCTGGCGCTGGACAGCACGGCCACCAACTCGGTGGGCGCGGTGGCCAGCAACGCCGGCCGCCTGTTCGTCGGCAACTAGGCCGGTTGCCCCCTAGATCCGCACCTTCTGCTGCGGCGCGTCCTCGTCGGCGCCGAAGCGCTTGATGGCGTAGGCGCCGCGGCAGAGGTCCGACTCCTGCAGATGCGGTTGCAGCGTGGCGAACAACCGGTCCGCGTCCGGGCCGGTGAAGAACAGCACGCACTGGCCGTCGCCGAACTCGTCGCCCTCCAGTTCGCCGACGCCGGTCCGATCGAGTACGTCGGCCAGGGCGTCCTCCAGGGCGACGATGGCCTCGCGCTCGGCGCGCACGCCCATCTGGCGGTTGGTCAACCGCAGCACCACCTCGACCTCGTGATCGCCCCGTTCGGGATCGGGGACCTGACCGTTGCGACCGGCTTCCGACATGCCAGGACTGTAGCCCGGGAGCTTTCCGGGAACCGCCGGGCGGTTGCGCTGGCGGGCACGCGGACCGCCCGCTAGCCTGGATGGGTTTCAGGCTCGACCGACCAACACGAAAGACCCACCGGATGCCCCGGGAGACCTCACATGTTGTGGTGAAGGGTGCCAGGGAACACAACCTGAAGGGTGTGGACCTGAGCTTCCCGCGGGACGCCCTGACCACGTTCACCGGCGTGAGCGGCTCGGGGAAGTCGAGCCTCGCCTTCCACACGATCTACCAGGAGGGCCAGCGCCGCTT
>CAZMGG010000016.1:7741-61692 GCA_964565715.1 uncultured candidatus Brocadiaceae bacterium
GTCGTGCCCAACCATCTTTGCGTGCTCGGCGCCGACAACGCCTGGTGGCTGGACGTGCTCGAGAACGGGCCGAGTTCGCCGTTCGCCCGCTGCTTCGACGTCGACTGGAGTCCGCCCAAGGTCGACCTCGTCGAGGGGCTCTCGCCGACGGTGTCGATCGACCAGAAGACCACCAGCCACTCGGCCCGCTCGACGGTGGGCACGCTCACCGAGGTGATGGACTTCCTGCGCCTGCTCTGGTCGCGCCTGGGCGAGCCGGCCTGCGCCGAGTGCGGCGCCAAGGTCGAGGCCTGGTCGCCGGACCGCATCGTCCAGGCGATCCTCGACGACCACGCGGGCGCCGCCGCCATGGTGCTGGCCCCGGTCGTGCGCGAGCGCAAGGGCGAGTACCGCAAGGAACTCAACGACTGGCGCAGCAGCGGCTTCGTGCGGGCGCGCATCGACGGCGTCGTCCGCCGCCTCGACGAGGACGTCAAGCTGCACCGCTACCGCTACCACACCATCGAACTGGTGATCGACCGCCTGACGATCGGCCCCGACGGCCGCTCGCGGCTGGCCGAGGCCGTCGAGCAGGCCGTCGGCCTCGGCGAGGGCCTCTGCGGCCTCCTGCTCGGCGACGACCGGCACCGCCTGTTCTCCACCGCCCGCAGCTGCCCCAACGGCCACGGCTCGCTGCCGGAGATGGAGCCCCGCCTGTTCTCCTTCAACAGCCCGCTCGGCGCCTGTCCGCACTGCGACGGGCTCGGCGAGGTGCACGGCTTCCGCGCCGACCTGCTGCTGGCCGACGGCAGCAAGAGCCTGCGCGACGGTGCCCTGCACGGCTTCAACGCCGAGGGCCGCCTGGTCTACAGCCGGCTCGGCCTCGACCACCTGGCCCTGGTCGGCAAGGCCTACGGCTTCGACCTCGACACGCCCTGGAACGAACTGACCCGGGCGCAGCAGGACGTCGTGCTGCACGGCAGCGGCGAGCGCACCTTCGACTTCGCCTGGCAGAAGGGCGGCGCGGTCTTCCGCACCGAGGGCAAGGACCGCATCGCCTTCCCCGGCGTCCTCCGGCACCTGCAGCAGGCCTACCGGCCCTCCCGGGCCCGTCACCTCGACCGCTTCCGCGCCTCGGCGCCCTGTCCCGAGTGCCACGGCGGCCGCCTGTCGGCCGCCGCCCGCGCCGTCACCTTCCAGGGCCTGGCGATCACCCACGTGCTCGCCCTGCCGGTCAACGAGGCCCTGGCCTGGTGCCGCGCGGTGCAGCTCACCGGCAACGCCGCCGTCATCGGCCAGCCGATCCTGCAGGAGATCGAGCGCCGCCTCACCTTTCTCGACCACGTCGGGCTCGGCTACGTCACCCTGGAACGGCGCGCCCGCACCCTCTCGGGCGGCGAGTCCCAGCGCATCCGCCTGGCCGCCCAGGTCGGCGCCGGCCTGCGCGGCATCCTCTACGTCCTCGACGAGCCCAGCATCGGCCTGCACAGCCGCGACCAGGAACGCCTGCTGCAGACGCTGGGCGCCCTGCGCGACCGCGGCAACACCGTCGTCGTCGTCGAGCACGACGAGGACACCATGCGCCGCAGCGACTTCCTGGTCGACATCGGCCCCGGCGCCGGCGCCGCCGGCGGCGAGGTGGTCGCCGCCGGCCCGCCCGACGAGGTCGCCCGCAGCTCCCAGTCGGTCACCGGCCGCTACCTCCGCGGCGAACTGCGCATCCCGGTGCCCGCCACCCGCCGCGACCACGCCGCCAGCTGGCTCGAGATCAAGGGCGCCGCGCACCACAACCTGCGCGGCATCGACGTGCGCATCCCGCTCGGCCGCCTCACCGCCATCACCGGCGTCAGTGGCTCGGGCAAGTCGACGCTCGTGCATCACGTCCTCAAGCCGGCCCTCCGCCGCCGCCTGCAGGACGACCCCTCGGCGCCCCTGCGCTGCCGTTCGCTGCGCGGCGGCGAGAGCCTCGACAAGCTGGTCGAGATCGACCAGGCGCCGATCGGCCGCACCCCGCGCAGCAACGCCGCCACCTACACCGGCGTCTGGGATCACGTCCGCGACCTCTTCGCCCTGCTGCCCGAGTCGCGGCTCCGCGAGTACAAGAAGGGCCGCTTCTCCTTCAACGTCGAGGGCGGCCGCTGCGAGGCCTGCCAGGGTGCCGGCGTGCAGACCCTGGAGATGAACTTCCTGGCGCCGGTGGAGGTGGTCTGCGACGAGTGCCAGGGCCGGCGCTTCCACCCGGAGACCCTGCAGGTCCGCTTCAAGGACCGCAGCGTGCACGACATCCTGGAGATGACGATCGACGAGGCGGCGGCGCTGTTTGCCGACCTGCCGAAGATCGCCCGCGGCCTCACCACCCTGCAGGACGTCGGCCTCGGCTACCTGCACTTGGGCCAGCCCAGCACGACGCTGTCCGGCGGCGAGGCGCAGCGCGTCAAGCTCGCCACCGAACTGCAGCGCCCGGCCACCGGCAACACCCTCTACATCCTCGACGAGCCGACCACCGGCCTGCACTTCGCCGACGTGCAGAAGCTGCTCGAGTGCCTGCAGGCCCTGGTCGACGCCGGCAACACCGTCCTCGTCATCGAGCACAACCTCGACGTCGTCAAGTGCGCCGACTGGCTCATCGACCTCGGCCCCGAGGGCGGCGCCGCCGGCGGCACCATCGTCGCCACCGGCACCCCCGAGCAGATCGCCGCCACCCCAGCCTCCCACACCGGCCGCTCGCTGCAGCCCATGCTCGCCGCGAGCCCTCCCGCCTCCCTCCGCGGCTCTGATCGCCCAGCTGCGTCCCTTGCGGCCCGGCCGGTTGGCGATACCGCGTCTCCTCGCGGGTCGGCCCGGCCCGTTGGCGTTTCTGCCAGCAACCGCAAGAACGGGCCGACAAATGAGAACACCCACATCACCCTGCGGGGCGGCCGCATGCACAACCTGCAGGCCATCGACGCCGACATCCCGCTGGGCCAGTTCACGGTGATCACCGGGCCGTCGGGGTCGGGCAAGTCGAGCCTCGCCTTCGACACCCTGTTCCGCGAGGGCCAGCGGCGCTTCCTGGAGTCGATGTCGACCTACGCCCGGCGCTTCCTCGGCCGGATGGACCGGGCGCCGGTGGACGTGCTGGAAGGGCTCGGCCCGGCCATCGCCATCGACCAGAAGCAGGCCACCCGCAGCCCGCGCAGCACCGTCGGCACCACCACCGAGATCCAGGACTACCTGCGGCTGCTCTACGCGCGCATCGGTCGCGCCCATTGCCCGACCCACGGCCAGGAACTGGTGGCGTGGTCGCCGAGCCGGATCGCCGAGCACCTGTCCGGGCGCTGGGGCAAGCAGCGCGGCTACCTGCTGGCGCCCGTGCCGGTGCCCGAGGCGGTGCGGGGCAGCAAGGCGAAGGCGGGGCTGTGGCTCGACGCGCTGCGCGACGAGTGGCGCAAGGCGGGCTTCGCGCGGGCGCTGCGGGACGGCGAGGAGCTGCGGCTCGACGAGGCGTGGCCGAAGGGCGCGCCCGACGAGCTGTTCCTGGTGATCGACCGGGTCACGTTCGACGACCGCAACCGGCTGGCGGATTCCGCCGAGCAGGCCTCGCGGCTGGCGCAGGCGCACGGACCGGCGCTGGTGGTGGCGCAGCGGGCGGACTCCGGCGAACGGCTGCGCTTCCCGGCGACGCGGAGCTGCCCGGATTGCGGCTTCGAGCTGCCCGAGCAGCCGCATCCGCGGCTGTTCAGCTTCAACCACCACAGCGGCGCCTGCGGCACCTGCGTCGGGCTCGGCGAGGTCGTGCTCTGCGATCCAGAGTTGTTGGTGAACCGTCCGGACCGGCCGTTGTTCGACGGCGCCATCCAGCAGCGCGGCGCGGCGTTCTCGTTCCTGACCGGCAGCAACGGCTACTACCACGAGGTGGCGAAGGTGATGGCTCTGCGGCACCGGATCGACCTGGACCGGCCGTGGCGGGCGCAGCCGGCGGGGGCGCGGGAGAAGCTGCTGCGGGGCACCGGCGAGGAGCGCTACGAGGTGGTGTTCCAGCAGAAGGAGAAGGGCCGGGCGCGGACGTGGCGGATGGCGGTGCCGTGGAAGGGGCTGGCGCGGCAGGTGGAGGAGTGGTTCCACGGCCGCGATGCCGAGCACGGCGGCGACGAGAAGTTCCGGGCGGTGATGCGGGTGCAGCGGTGTCCGGACTGCGCGGGCGAACGGCTGCAGCCGGGCCAGCGGCAGGTGCGGGTGGGCGGGCTGCGGCTGCCGGAGCTGACGGCGATGACGGTGGACGCGGCGGATGCGGCGGTGCGCGGCCTGGGGCTCGACGCGACCGAGGCGCAGATCGCCCGGGACGTGCTGCGGGAGCTGCACAACCGGCTGGGCTTCCTGCGCAACGTCGGGCTCGGCTACCTGACGCTGGACCGGTCGGCGGCGACGTTGTCCGGCGGCGAGGCGCAGCGGATCCGGCTGGCGACGCAGCTGGGCAACCAACTGGTGGGCGTGCTGTACGTGCTGGACGAGCCGACCGTGGGGCTGCATCCGCGGGACACCGAGCGGCTGCTGCGGACGCTGGGCGATCTGCGCGATCTGGGCAACACGGTGGTGGCGGTGGAACACGATCCGCAGGTGATCCGGGCCGCCGATCACGTGCTGGACATGGGGCCGGGGGCGGGCCGGCACGGCGGGCGGGTGACGGCGGCAGGCGCGCCGGCGGTGGTGGCCCGGGGCGACAGCCTGACCGGGCGCTGGCTGCGCGGCGAGGCCAGGGTGGAGCCGCCGGCGGAACCGCGGCGGGCGCGGGGCCGGGTGCGGCTGCGGGAGGTGCGGCAGCACAACCTGCAGGGCCTCGACGTGGCGTTCCCGCTCGGCGTGCTGACGGCGGTGACCGGGGTCTCGGGCTCCGGCAAGTCGTCGCTGGTGATCGACGCGCTGGTGCCGGCGCTGCAGGCGGGCACGGCGCGGCTGGAATGGGACGAGGAACGGCCGCCGCGGCACCAGCTGGTGGTGGTGGACCAGGCGCCGCTCGGTACGACGCCGTCGAGCAACCCGGCGACCTACACGGGGATCCTGGATCCGATCCGCAAGCTCTACGCGCAGACGCCGCAGGCGCGGCAGAAGGGCTTCAAGCCGGGGCGGTTCTCGTTCAACGTGCAGGCCGGGCGGTGTGCGGCGTGCGAGGGCAAGGGCCAGATCCAGGTGGAGATGCACTTCCTGGCCGACGTGTGGGTGACCTGCGAGGTGTGCAAGGGCCGGCGCTACAACGCGGAGACGCTGACGGTGCACTACCGCGGTCGATCGATCGCCGATGTGCTGGCGATGGAGGTCGACGAGGCGCTGGCGTTCTTCGGCAACCACACTGCCATCGCCCGGCCGCTGCAGCTGCTGCACGACGTCGGGCTGGGGTATCTGCAGCTCGGCCAGTCGGCGACGACCTTCTCCGGCGGCGAGGCCCAGCGGATCAAGCTGGTGGCGCAGCTGTCGGCGCGGCCGCGGGAGCACACGATCTACGTGATGGACGAGCCGACCACGGGGCTGCACATGGACGACGTGGCGAAGCTGCTGGCGGTGCTGCAGCGGTTCCTCGACCGCGGCGACTCGGTGATCGTGATCGAACACAACCTGGACGTGATCCGCTGCGCCGACCACGTGATCGAGCTGGGGCCCGAGGCCGGCGCCGGCGGCGGCCGGATCGTCGCCGAGGGCCCGCCGGCGGCGGTCGCCGCGGCGGGCACCGCCACCGGCCGCTTCCATGCCGGGGTGCACGGCCGCGGGGCCGGCGTCCGGGCCGGACGCGCGCGGCGGCCGCGGGCCGGCCGGCAGAAGGAGGCCACCTGATGCACGAGCCGCCCCTGGTGGTGCAGCAGGACCGCACGGTCCTGCTCGAGGTCCAGCACCCGGACTACGAGGCGGCGCGCGACCGCCTGCAGCGCTTCGCCGAGCTGGAGAAGTCGCCGGAGTTCGTCCACTTCTACCGGCTGACGCCGGTCAGCATCTGGAACGCGGCGGCGCTGGGCGAGGACATCGACGAGCTGCTGGACTGGCTGCTGCGCAACGCGCGGTTCCCGGTGGCGCCGCAGGTGGTGCAGCAGGTGCGGGAATGGCACCGCCGCTACGGGCTGCTGCGGCTGCGGGCCGCGCCGGGCGACCGGCTGCGGCTGGAGTCCGACGACGAGGCCGTGCTGCAGAAGCTGGTGGAGCACGCCCAGCTGGCGCCGCTGGTGGCCGAAGGCGACGACGGCGGCTGGACCATCGCCGCCGACGACCGCGGCACGGTGAAGCAGATCCTGGCCAAGCTTGGCTATCCGGTGGACGACCGGGCCGGCTATCGCACCGGCGGCCGGCTGGCGTTCGGCTGGCGCGACAGCACGCTGGGCGGGCGGCCGTTCGCGCTGCGGCCCTACCAGGGCCGGGCCGCGGAGTCGTTCTGGGCCGCGGGCAGCGAGGCCGGCGGCTGCGGCGTGGTGGTGCTGCCGTGCGGCGCCGGCAAGACCGTGGTGGGCATCGCCGCCATGCAGCTGGTGCAGGCCAACACGCTGGTGCTCACCACCAACACCGTCGCCGTGCGGCAGTGGATCCGCGAGGTGCTGGACAAGACCGATCTCACCGCCGAGCAGGTCGGCGAGTACACCGGCGACCAGAAGGCGATCCGGCCGGTGACCGTGGCCACCTACCAGATCCTGACCTGGCGGCGGCAGAAGCTGGAGGCCTTCGAACACCTCGACCTGTTCGACAAGGGCGACTGGGGGCTGATCGTGTACGACGAGGTGCATCTCCTGCCGGCGCCGGTGTTCCGCGCCACCGCCGGCATCCAGGCCCGCCGGCGGCTGGGCCTGACCGCGACGCTGGTGCGGGAGGACGGCCGCCAGGACGAGGTGTTCTCGCTGATCGGGCCCAAGCGCTACGAGGTGCCGTGGAAGCAGCTCGAACGGCTGGGCTTCCTGGCCGAGGCGCGCTGCCACGAGGTGCGGGTGGCGATGGGCGAGGGCCGGCAGCAGGAGTACCAGGCCGCCGGCGCCCGCCAGCAGTTCCGCATCGCCAGCGAGAACGAGCGCAAGGTCGACACCGTCGGCAGCCTGCTGCAGCTCCACCAGGGCGACCGCGTGCTGATCATCGGCCAGTTCCTCGACCAGCTCCGGCAGATCGCCACGGTGTTCCGGCTGCCCTTGATCACCGGCGCGACGCCGACCGCCGAGCGCGAGCAGCTCTACGGGGCGTTCCGGCGCGGCGAGATCCGTTCGCTGGTGGTGAGCAAGGTCGGCAACTTCGCCGTCGACCTGCCCGACGCCAACGTCGCCATCCAGGTGTCGGGCACCTTCGGCAGCCGGCAGGAGGAGGCGCAGCGGCTGGGCCGCATCCTGCGGCCGAAGGCCGACGGCGGCGCCGCCGCGTTCTACGCGGTGGTCAGCGACGGCACCCGCGAGCAGGAGTTCGCCCGCCGCCGGCAGCTGTTCCTGACCGAGCAGGGCTACAGCTACGCGATCGTCGGCCTCCAGGACCTGCTCGGCGAGCCGCGACGGGAGGAACGGGCGTGAGCCGCATCAGCCTGCGGACGCTGCTGACCGGCGCCGGCGCCGGGCTGCTGCCCGACGCCGCCGCGGTCTGGTGCGAGGGCAGGACCGGCGGCCGGCCGGAGCAGGTGCTGGCGGCCTGCACCGCGGCCATGGAGGCCGAGGAGGCGGTGCTGGCCCGGCTGCAGGGACTGCCGGGCAAGCTGCAGGACCTGCTGGAGACGTTCCTGAAGGAACCCGGCGCGGTCCGCACGGTGCAGGAGCTGTTCCAGAGCATCGGCCGCAACTTCAAGTCGCGGTTCGACCTGGAGGCGTCGCTGGCGGCGCTGCAGCGCGAGGGCCTGCTGTTCCCAGCCAAGGACAAGCGCTGGGCCTCGTTCGACAGTCCCTGCTGGGCGGTGCCCGGCGAGCTGGCCGACACCGTGCTCGGCTACCGCCGGCGCCAGGAGAGCTCGCTGAAGGACACGCTGACCCTGCAGGGCTTCCTGGAGGCGCGCTACTTCCGCGACCGCGATCCGGAGGAGGCCCGCAAGGCCGCCGACCACGCCCGCAAGATCTACAAGCTCTACCTGATGGAGGGGTCGATCGACGGGCGGGCGCAGAAGCTGCCGAAGCCGGTGCGCGCCGCCGTCGACCTGGCCCTGGTGCGGCACGGCGGCATCGTCGCCTGGGAGGAGCTGCAGAAGGAACTCGGCGACGACAACGCGCCAGACCTCGCCCTGCTGAAGAAGTGCCTGGAGGAGGCGATGCTCGGCACCGCCTGTCCGGTGGAGCTGGCCCGCTTCGGCCTGCAGCCCCTGCCGAAGGCGCTGATCGTGTTCCACGAGGTGGCCCTGCACCTGGTCCGCCGCTACGGCGAGGCGAACCCGCCGGAGCCCACCGAGATCCTGAGCTGCGGCGTCAACTTCGCCACCAACGTCGCCCGCTTCCTCAAGGAACTCGGCCGCAGCAAGGTGCAGTTCACCGTCGACGGCGCCCTGTTCAAGGCCTCGCAGAAGCGCATCGCCGGCCTGCTGCTGCCGGTGCCCGGCGCCGTGCTGGGTCCCGAGGAGCAGCTCGAGCTGACCTACCGGTTCTGCCTCGGCCGGCGCCTGATCGACCGCCGCGGCGAACGCGTGCTCGGCGCCACTGCCGCCGGCCACTCCTTCGAGCGCGCCGACCTCGGCGAGCAGATCAAGACCGCGCTCAGCCATGCCGTCGAGGACCGCTCGCTGCCCGGCGAGGCCTTCCACCAGGCGCGGCTGCGTCGCGTGTTCCTGCGCCTGCTGCGCCGGGCCGAGCCGGACACCTGGCAGGAGCTGCAGCTGCTGCCGTTCCTGGCCCGCAACACCTACCTGAGCCAGCTCGACACGCAGCAGGCCGAGGGCTACTTCGCCGGCCGCTTCCAGGGCGGCGCCTACGTGCCCACCGAGAACCTGCAGCAGCTCGTCTGGCACCTGGTCGGCTGGATCAAGAAGCGCCTGTTCCCGCTCGGCATCGTCGACCTCGGCCTGCGCGATGGCCGGCCGGTGGCGATGCGCCTGTCGCGTCTGGGCGGCGAGCTGCTGGAGGCCGAGCCCGCCGGCCGCGTCGGCGGCGTCCGCGCCCAGGTGATCGTCAATCCCGACTACGAGGTGCTGGTCTACCCCGGTGACGACGTGCACGAGGTGGTGCACGCGCTCGACCGCTTCGCCCGCCGGCTGAAGAGCGACCACGTCTTCCAGTTCAAGCTGGAGAAGGAGACCGTGCAGGCCGGCGTCCGCGACGGCATGAGCGTGGCCGAGATCCTCCGCGAGCTGGCCGATCGGTCGCGCACGCCGCTGCCGCAGAACGTGGTCTACAGCCTCGAGGAGTGGGGAGGCGAGCGATGAGCCGGCGCCGGCGGCGCAAGCTGCCGCTCGGCCACCGCCCGGGCAGCATCGCCGTCGACCCGCAGGCGCCGCGCCCGGTCCTGCGCGCCATCGGCTACGGCCCCGACGGCATCGACGACCGGCCGCTGCAGCGGCCCGCGGACGTGCTGCCCCTGCTGCGCCGCTGGCCGATGGTCTGGCTCAACGTCGACGGGCTCGGCGACGCCGCGGTGCTGCAGGAACTCGCCGCCCTGTTCCAGATCCACCCGCTGGCCCTGGAGGACGTGGTCAACACCCACCAGCGGGCCAAGGTCGAGCCCTACGACCATCACGATTTCGTGGTGCTGCGCAATCCCGAGGCCGGCCAGGCGGTGGAGACCGAGCAGCTCTCCCTGTTCCTCGGCGAGAACCATGTGCTCACCTTCCAGGAACGCGCCGGCGACTGGTTCGACGGCGTGCGGGCACGCCTGCACAACCCGCAGGGCCGCCTGCGCGAGCAGGCCAAGGCCGACTACCTCGCCTACGCGCTGCTGGATGCGATCATCGACGCCTACTTCCCGATCCTCGAGCGGCACGGCGAGCGCCTCGACCTGCTGGAGGAGAAGGTGCTGGACGGCGGCCGGCAGCCGGACGGCCTGGCGGTGGAACTGCAGCGCCTGCGCCGCGACCTGTTGACCCTGCGGCGGGCGATCTGGCCGCTGCGCGACGTGGTGAACGGCCTGATGCGCGACGAGTGCCGGCGGATGTCGGCGGGGCTGCGGGTGTACCTGCGCGACTGCTACGACCACGTGGCGCAGCTGGTGGACCTGGTGGAGACCGACCGCGAAACCGCCGCCAGCCTGATGGAGATGTACCTGTCGGCGGTCAGCAACCGGATGAACGAGGTGATGAAGGTGCTGACCGTCATCGCCACGATCTTCATCCCGCTGACCTTCGTGGTCGGCGTCTACGGGATGAACTTCGACCACATGCCGGAGCTGCGGTGGCGCTACGGCTACTTCGTCGTGCTGGGGGCGATGGCGGCGATCGTGCTGGGCATGCTGGCCTGGTTCCGCCGCAAGGGCTGGCTGTAGGGGCTGGCCGGTGCCCGCGGCGCCGGCTAGCTTCCGCGAACCCCTCGGAAGGAGTCGCGATGCGCCCCCTGGTCCCGTTCGTGCTGTGTTGGCTGCTCGGCCCCGCGCTGCTGCCGGCGCAGGAGCGGCGCCCGCTGGTGGGCCAGGTGCACGATCGGGACGGCGAGCCCGTCGCCGCCCGGGTGACGCTGTTCCACACCGAGCCCAGCGACGGCAGCGGCGAACGCACCGACGTGGTGACGGTGACCGCCGACGGGCGCGGCAGGTTCGTGGCGCAGGTGCTGGCCCAGCGGGACTACGCCGCCTTCGCGCAGTCGGACACCGTCATGAGCCCGATCCTCGGCGGCGTGGCCGCGGGCGCCGACCTGACGTTGCGCCTCGACGGGCCGGTGGCCGACCGCGAGATCGAACTCCAGTGCGGCGAGGGCTGGCTGGATCGGCAGCCGCTGCGGCTCTTCGCGTTGCCCGACGCCGCGCACCTGCTGCGGGTCGCCGTGCCGTTGCAGGACGGCCGTGGCCAGGTGCCGCCGCTGCCGGGTCCGCTGAGTTTCCTGGTGGTCGACGCCGAGGGCGAGCCACTCTGGCTGCAGCAGGACGGCGACAGCCCGCTCCGCACGGTCCGCGTGCCGCCGCCGGCCGAAGTGCCCGTGCGGGCCGAGGACGGGCAGGGCGTGCCGTTGGCCGGGGTCGCGTTGGCGGTGCGCATCGCCCCGTTCGCGGTGTCGCAGGCGGGCATGCGGCCGCTGCTGCCGGCGCTGCGGACGCCGGTCTGGCGCCGGTCCGGCGTGACCGGGGCAGACGGCAGCCTGCGCGTGCGCGTTCCCCGCAGCGAGAGCGAGCCGATCGACCAGTTCCTGAGCAACCGCCGGCTGGAGACGGAGGTGCTGGCGACCCTGCCCGGTCATGGCGCCGCGATCGCCAGGGGCGCGGGCGCGATCACGCTCACCCTGCAGCCAGCCGCGCGTGTGCAGCTGCTGGTCGGTGGCCGGCCGCTGTCCCGACATCCGTTGACGATGACGTCGTCACTCCGGGTCGCGCGGGTCGTGACCGACGCCGACGGATTCGTGGAACTGGAGGGCACGGCGGCCTGCACACTGGCGCCGGAGCCGGTGCCGGCGAGCGACCGCGGCGTGCCGCTGCGGGCGGTGTTGCGGCTGCTGCCGAAGCCCGGCGCGACGGTCGACCTGCAGCAGCTGCACCGGGTGCGGCTGCAGGTGCTGGACGACGCCGGCGGTCCGGCGCGCGGGCAGCCGGTGGCGTTGCTGCACGAGTCGGGCATGCACGCCGCGGGCGCGCCGATCTGCACCGATCAGGCCGGCCGCCTGGAGGTTGGCATCGACGGGCTGGAGTGGGGGGTGATGCTGTGTGACGGCGACCGCCTGGCCTGGGCACCGCTGCCGCTGGACCGGTCGGAGCTGGAACTGACCCTGCGGCCGCTGCCGCGGCTGCGCTGCCGGGTGGTGGACCTGCAGGGCCAGCCGGTGGCCGGCGCGCGCCTGGTGCGGATGGAAGGGACCCACGGGAGCCAGAAGCAGCAGGGGTGGGAATGGGTGCTGTCGATGCTGGCCCGGTTCGGCAATCACGGCCTGATGCGCCCGCGGCGGAGCGACGCGCAGGGGCTGCTGGAGCTGCCGTTCCTGCCGCGGCCGGAGAGCAGGTTCCAGGTGCGGGTGGGATTCGGCACGGCCACGTCCGAACTGCTCCCGCTGCGCGCCGATGGTCCGTTGGTCGAGGTGGTCCTGCGCTAGTCCGGACTGCGCGTTCCGTGGTGACGCCGTTATCCTCGGCCGCCATGCGGACCATCCTGCCGATCGGCCTCGTCGCGCTGGCCGCCCTGCCGGCGCAGGAGGCCTCGCCCGTCGAATACGGCGCCGTGCCGTGGCTGCGCGACTTCGCCGCCGCCGAGGCCCAGGCCAAGGCAAGCCAGCAGCCGCTGCTGGTGCTGTTCCAGGAGGTGCCGGGTTGAAGCACCTGCCGTGACTATGGGGCTCAGGTGCTGAGCCACCCGCTGATCGTCGAGGCCATCACCGCGCACTTCACGCCGGTGTGCGTGCACAACAACAGCAAGGACGACGCCGATGCGCGCCTGCTGCAGCAGTTCGAGGAGCCGGCCTGGAACAACCCGGTGGTGCGCATCCTCGACGGCGCGCGCCGGGATCTGGCGCCGCGCAACGACAAGGGCTGGACCGCGGCCAGGCTGCTGGCGCAGATGGTGACGGCGCTGGAGGCGGCGAAGCGGCCCGTGCCGGACTGGCTGCGGCTGCTGCGCGACGAGGAACAGGGCCGGAACGGCGAGACCGCGCGGGCCCTGTTCGCGATGGCTTGATTCTGGGAAGGCGAGGCCGAGTTCGGCCTCCTCGACGGCGTGCTGGCGACCACCGCCGGCTGGCTCGGCAAGCACGAGGTCGTCGACGTGCGCTTCGATCCGCGGGTGCTGCCGTTCGCCAGGCTGCTGGAGTTCGCGCAGCAGACCGGCTGCGACCGGATGGTATGGACCACCAGCGCGAGCCAGCAGGAACACGCCGCCGCGGTGCTCGGCGAACGGGCGGTGCCGCTGGGCGAAGAGCCGAAGCCCGACCATGAGCCGAAGTACTACCTGCTGCAGCAGCTGCTGCGGCACGTGCCGATGACCGGGCTACAGGCGGCCCGCACCAATGCCCTGCTGGCGCCGACCCGCAAGGGCTACGCGGTGACCGGCGGCCTGCCCGGCGAGGATCGCCTGCGGTTCCTGTCGCCGGGCCAGCGGGAACTCGTCAAGGTCGTCGGCCGCGACGTCGGCGAGCACTGGCCGGTGCTGGTGGACCGGCCGTTCCTCGAGGCGTGGGCGGCGTTCGAGCGGGTCCGGGCCGCGCGCCGGCGGTGACGCCGACGGGGGACATCTGCCCGCTGGTCTGGGTGAGCGATGGCCGCGGCGATGCCGGGCGGTTGCGGCGGCTGGCGGTGCTGGCGGTGCGCGGCGGTGCCAGCGCGGTGCAGGTGCGCGAGCCGGACCTGACCGAGGCGCAGCTGGCGGCGTTGTGCCGGGAGCTGCGGCCGGAACTGCGCGCGCTGGGAGCCCTGCTGCTGGTGAACGGTCCCGTGGCGGTGGCGCGGGCGCACGGCGACGGCCTGCAGGCCACGGCGCGCAACCGGCCCTGGCGGGAGCTGCGGGCGCGGCTCGGGCCTGGGCAGATGCTGGTGGCTTCGGTGCACTCGGCCGCCGAACTGGCGGAAGCGGCGGCGGTGGGCGCCGACGCCGCCGTGCTGGCGCCGGTGCTGCCGACGGCCTCGAAGCCCGGCGCGCCGGCCCTCGGGCTGGCCCAGGCCCAGGCGCTGACCGCCGGCAGTCCGTTGCCGGTGCTGTGGCTCGGCGGCATCGATGCCGGCGCGGCCCGCACGATCGCCGCGCTGCCGGGGCCGGGTCGGCCGGTGGGCATCGCCGTGCTGTCGGCGATCGCCGGGGCCGCCGATCCCGAGGCGGCGGCGCGGGAGCTGCGCGGCATTGTCGCGGCGCTCGGCCGGTGCCACACTGCCGGGCCATGAGCGAGCCCGCGTCCGCGCCCGACGTACCGCCGAAGCGCCCCGTGCCGGCAGCCCCGAGCCTGCGCGCCGCGCGTTTCGTCCGGCGGGCGATGCTGCCGTTCGCCATCGTCTGCGGCGTCGTGCTGTGGTGGTGTTTCGGCGTGCTGCGGGTGCCGCAGGGCATGGACACCACGCCCGAGGCGCCGCCGGGGTCGGTCTGCATCATCGACAAGCGGCAGGGCAGCGCGCAGCCGGGCAAGCTGGCCTTCGTCGATCTGCCGGCGGGCGGGACGCTGCTGTCGCGCATCACCGCCCGGGACGAACGGGGCCTGCTGACCCTGACCAACGATCGCGCCCAATCGCAGCTGCCCGACAGCCGGACCCTGGGGCCGCTGCCGGTGGCGAGGGTGCGCGGCACGGTGCTGGTGGTGCTGCTGCCGGAGGCCGCGGCGGAGCTGCCCCGTGCGAAGTGAACGGGCGTTCACCGCCGGGCTGGGGCGGTTCTTCGGGCCGGTGCCGGGTGCGCTGGTCGGCATCGGCGACGACGCCGCCGTGGTGCGCAACCGCGGCGCGGCCAGCGTGCTCTGCTGTGACCCGGTGGTGGAGGGCGTGCACTTCGACGCCAGCGCGTCGCCGTTCGCAGTGGGCCGGAAGGTGGTGAACCGCAACCTGTCCGATCTGGCGGCGATGGGGGCGGAGCCCGACTGGCTGCTGGTGTCGCTGGTGCTGCCTCGGCGGTATCCCGAAGCGAGGCGCGGGGCGCTGCTGCGCGGCATCCGGCAGGCGGCGCGGGCCGGCGGCTGCGCGGTGGTGGGCGGTGACGTGGCGGTGGGCGATGGCCCGCTGGTGGTCACGGTGAGCGCGGGCGGGCATCTGCCGCGAGGCCGCCGGCCGCTGCGGCGCGACGCGGCCCGGGCCGGCGACGCCTTGCACGTGAGCGGGGCGCTCGGTGGCAGCCGGCTGGGCCGGCACCTGACCTTCACGCCGGCGCTGGCCGAGGGCCGCTGGCTCGCCGGGCAGGCGCCGCCGGTCGGCGCCTGCATGGACGTGAGCGACGGACTGCTGCTCGACCTGGCGACCATGCTGCAGGCGTCGGGCGGACTCGGCGCCGAACTGGACGAGCGGGCGATCCCGGTGAGCCAGGCCGCCCGGCGGCTCGGCGGCGGCGACCGGGAACAAGCGCTGCGGCACGCGCTGGGCGACGGCGAGGACCATGTGCTCCTGTTCACCGTGCGCCGTGGGCAGGCACTGCCGGCGGGTGGGCCGTTGCCTGCGTTGGCCCGCCGCCCGCTCGGCCGGGTCGTGCGGACGCCGGGCCTGCGGCTCCTGCGGCGCGACGGTTCGGTGACGCCGCTGCAGCCCGAGGGCTTCCAGCATGACCTCTGAACACCGGGCCGAGGTCGACCTGCCGGGTCCGGCTGCCACCCGGGCACTCGGCCGGTGGCTCGGCGAACGGCTGCGGCCGGGCCAGGTGCTGGGCCTGGTGGGCACCCTGGGCGCCGGCAAGACCCTGCTGGCGCAGGGCCTCGCCGAGGGGCTCGGCCTCGACGATCCGGGGGCCGTCTGCAGCCCGACCTACCTGCTGGTGATCGAGCACCCGGGGCCCGTGCCCCTGCTGCACGCCGATGCCTACCTGCCGCAGAAGCTGGCGGGCTTCCTGCGCGACGGCGGCCTCGACTACCTGACCGACCGGAACGCCGTGGTGGCGGTGGAATGGGCGGATCGGGTCACCGGCTTCCTGCCGCCGGACACCCTCTGGCTGCATCTCGACGAGCCCACCGGGGGCGGCCGCCGGGCCGAACTGCGCACGAGCGCGCCGGAGGGCTGTCCCTGGCTCGCCGACCTGCCGAGAATGTTCCCTGGCGACTGAACCGGAGCGGCTCCGGTCCGTTGCCTCTGCCCGTCATGTCCCGGAAACGTCCCGAACCGGCTCCTGAACCGACCCTGGCGGCCGATGCCGACGATCTGCTGGCCCGGTTCCGCGCCGGGGATCGGGGCGCCTTCCGGCTGCTGGTGGAGGAGTACCAGCCGCGGATGGTGCAGTTCTTCTACCGGCTCTGCTGGGATCGCGACCGGGCCGAGGACCTCACCCAGGACCTGTTCATCAAGCTGCTGCAGGGCAGCCGGCGCTACCAGGCCCAGGGCAAGCTGGCCACCTTCGTCTACCGGGTCGCCACCAACCTGTGGATCGACCACTACCGGGCGATGCGGCCGAGCCGGCGGCTGTTCAGCCTCGACCAGCCGACCCTGCCCGAGCCGATGGACGTGGCCGGAGCGGCGATGTCGCCGCCGGATGCCGCCAGCCTCGACGAGGAGAAGGTCGCGCTGCGGCGGGCGCTGGAGACCCTGACCGAGCCGCACCGGCTGGTGTTCGAACTGGCGGTCTACCAGCAGCGGCCCTACGCCGAGATCAGCGAACTGCTGGGCATCCCCGTCGGCACCGTGAAGTCGCGGATGCACAACACCGTGCAGGCCCTGCGCCAGGCGCTTGCGGCCCACGTCGCGGCCGAGAACGGCGCGGGCCCCGGCCGGGTGATGGGCGCGTGAGGCAGGACGCGAGAGAAGCGTGAGGACGAAGTGAAGGACCACGCCAGGGAAGACGGGCAGCCCGACGACCTGCAGCCCATCGACTGGCTGCTGGGCGAGGGCGAGGCCGCCGAACGGGTGGCCTTCGAGCGGCGCACCGAGCAGGATCCGTTGCTGGCCCTCGAGGTTCTCGAGACGGTGCTGTTCGTCGACCGGCGGCGCGGCCGGCGGCTCGACCTGGGCGCCGGTCGGGCCCGACCGGGTCTGCGCCTCGAGCAGGCCGCGCGCCCGGCGCGGCGCCGCGCCGGCCGCCAGCGACCGGCCCTGCGCTGGTGCGACTACGCCGTGGCGGCGGCCGCGGCGGCGCTGGTGCTGGGCCTCCTGTGGTGGCTCGGGCCTACCGGCGAGCGGCAGCGGGCCGGCGCCGAGCCGGCGATCACCGCGCGCGTCGGTTACCCCGACGTCTACCGCCCGGCCCCGCGTGACTACGGCCCCCTGCCGGACGAGGTGCAGGCCGAGGCGGCGACGCAGCCGGCCGGCGACGGCTTCGCGCCGCCGTTCAGCCCGAACAACGAGCCGCGCCTCTACGCGGCGCTGGAACGCTTCGCCGATCGCCAGCCGCCGGATCCCCTGCGCGGCTGGCTGCAGCCCAGCAACGCGTTGGCGCTCCTGCGGGTGGAGGCCGAACTGCGCGGTTCCGCCGAGATCCGCCGCGCCGCGCTGCTGCGCAACGGCGGCAACCCCGACGTCGACGACCGCGTGCAGCAACTCGCCGCCGAGGTCGCCGAGCCCCTGCGGGCCGCCCTGCGGCGCGCCCAGGACGAGCCCGCCACGGCCGACGTGCGGGCGCTGGCGCTGGGGCTCCGCGCCCTGCTCGCGGCCGGCTGCACCAGCGCCAACGGCGAGCACGCCGGTCTGGTGGTGGAGACCCGGGACGCGCTGGTCACAGCGGTCACCCGCAGCCGCACCGCCGATGGCATCACCACCTTCGTGCTGCGCGACGGCGAACTGGCCTCGGCCCTGGCGGCGCTGGCAGAGCCCGGCCTGTTCGGCGGCAGCGCGCTGGTCGCCATCGTGCAGGCCCACGGCGAACGGCTGGTGCAGGAGACCCTCACCGCCCGCGGCCGGCCTGGCCTGCTGGCCTGGAGCACACCGCTCGGCAGCCTCGCCGATGCCGGTCGCGTGCTGGCGATGCTGCCGGCGTTCGGCGTCGATGCCGAGGGTGCCTTCCGGGTGCGGCGGCTGGTGGCGGCTCACCTGCAGGAACGCCGCCAAGTCTCGGATCACCCGGAGGTGCTCGCCGCCACCCTGTATGGCGTGGTCGACCTGATCGATCGCGACGAGTGGGAGGGCGAACTGCGGCGCTGGCGGCCGACCGCGCTGCTGCCGGACTTCGAGGCGCTGCACCACCTGGCCTGGAGCCGCGAGCCCGGCAGCGCCGGCTGGACACGGTTCCAGCGCGAGCTGCGGCGGGTGGCGGCCACGCCGACGCCGGCCGGGCTCACCGACCGGGCGGCGCTGCTGATGAGCCTCGCCACCGACTTCGCCGCGCCGGGCGTGGCCAACCTGGCCGTGCTGGCCGACTGAGCCGCCGCGGCCGGCGGGATTCCGCTGGGCACCGCTCCGGCGAACGGGTACCACCTTGCGGCTTGCCGACCATGGCTTCGCCCGCGCTCCGTCTGTTCGCCGTCCTGCCGCTGGCCTGGCTCGCTCCCGTCGTCGTCGCCCAGGATCCGGCGCCGCCGCCCCTGCCGGGCGATCTGCGGGCCCAGCAGCGCGGGCTGCCGATCCGCGACCTGTCGGTCGAAGACGCCCTGCGGCTCGGCCGGCGCAACAACCTGACGCTGCGGGCCGCCGAGCTGCTGCCGCAGCAGGCCCGGCAGACCCTGCTGGAGGCCGAGGCCTTCTTCCTGCCGGAGCTGTACGGCGACGTCGGCTATGCCGAGACCCAGACGCCCAGCCGCAACCAGTTCCAGCCTTCCATCCAGCGCAAGATCCTGGACGCGACCATGGGCTGGCGGCAGCGCATCACCACCGGCGGCCTGTTCGACCTGGCCTACCGGCCGGCGCGGTTCGACCAGCGCAGCGCGCTCGCCGGGGCGTTCCCGCAGCGGCAGTTCAGCTCGGAGTTCTCCGCCAGCTACACCCAGCCGCTGCTGCGCGGCGCCTGGACCGACTTCAACCTGGCCCAGGTCAACAGCGCCCGTTACGAGCAGACGCGCAGCCAGCACCAGTTCGAACGCACCGTGCAGGACACCCTGCTGGCGATCATCCAGGCCTACTGGGAGCTCTCCTACGCCCGCGAGAACTACCGCGTGGTGGCCGCCGCCCTGGCGGTGGCGCAGGAGCAACTGCGTATCACCGAGGAGCGCATCCGCGTGCAGGAGCTGGCGCCGCGTGACCGGGTCGCCGACGAGGCCGAGGTGGCGTTGCGGCAGGAGGAGCTGATCCTGGCCGAGGGCGAGATCGGCAACCGCGAGGACGACCTGCGCCGGCTGCTGTTCGACGACGGCGACGGCCAGCTCTGGCAGACGGCGCTGCGGCCGGTGAGCCCGATCGCGCTGGAGGCGGAGGCGGCGCCGGAGTTCGAGCCGCTCGCCGACCGGGCGCTGAGCATGCGTCCGGACCTGAAGGCGCTGCGCACCGACGTGGCGATCGCCGAGGTGGACCTGCTGCAGGCCGACCGCAACCTGCTGCCGGCGCTGGACCTGGTCGGCACCTACTCGAGCGACGGCATCACCGACCAGTTCCACCGCGCCTGGCTCGACTCGGTGGAGCAGGAATACCCCGACTGGGGCATCCGCCTGCAGTTCTCGATCCCGATCGGCAACCAGGCGGCGCGGGCGGCCCGCACCCGCGCCACCCTCGAACTGGAACGCCGCAAGCGGGTGCTCTACGGCGCCATGCTGGACGTCACCCAGGAGGTGCGCGATGCGGCCCGCACGCTCGGCACCCTGGGCCAGAGCATCCGCGCCAGCGGCGAGAGCGTGCGGCTGGCCGAATCCAACCTGGAGACCGAACAGGTCAAGCTGCGGGTCGGCACGACCACGGCCTTCGAGGTGCAGCGGCGCAACCAGGCGCTGCAGGAGGCCCGCCGCCGGCATCTGCGCAATCAGCTCGACTACCGGGTGGCGCAGGGCCGATTGCTGCACGTGCAGGGCATCCTGGAGGCCCCGCCGCAGTGATCCGTCCGGTGGTGGTCGCCCGGCCGGTGACGCCGCCCCCCGGTCCCGACTAGGAAGTGCCCGTGAACGCCCCGATCCGCCTGTTCGCCTGCCTGCTGGCCGCCGCTGCCGGCCTCGGCCCCGCCGCTCCCGCCCAGGAGCACGATCCGCGGAACCCGTATGGCTTCCCCGGCTGGCAGGCGGACTTCCCGGTGCCGCTGCAGCTGCCGCCGCACGTGCCGGGCCGCTTCTACGACCGGTCGCGGCGGCAGGCCCTCGAGCGGATCGCCGCCAACCTGCAGGGCAACACCAGCCGCGAGGTGTGGCAGATGGCCATGCAGTTCTGGCGGCGGGCGCCCAAGGACGCCGTCGAGCCGCTGATCGAGACCATGGATCGCGCCTACGCGTCGACCGCACTGGCCGACCTGGTCAAGAACTGCGTCGAGGCGATGGGGCTGATGGCCGACGAACGCTTCGACGAAGCGCTGCGACGGGCCCTGGAGCACCCGAGCACCTCGGTGCAGCAGGCCGCGTACCTGGCGCTGGCCACCTCGGGCAAGGCCGACACCGTGGCGATGGCCTACCGCTGGTTCCCCGGGATGGACGGCAAGGGGCGCGCCGCCTGGTTGAAGGCCGCCCGCGTGCGGCTGGGCGAGGCCGCGATCCCGCTGTTCCGCGATCTCATGCAGTCGCCGCAGATCGGCGTGCGCGACCAGGTGCTGCAGGAACTGATGCTGATGCCGCCCGGCCAGGCGGTGGATGCCCTGCTGCCGCTGTGGCCTTCGGCGATCGGCGAGTTCAAGGTGATCATCGCTGGCATCCGGCACGCCGCCGGTGACGGCGTCGGCACCGTCGCGCTGCGCGACTGGCTGCGCGGCGAGGATCCCGGCCTGGCGATGCTGGCGATCCGCCAGGCGGCCCGGGTCGGCGTCGGCGAACTGCGCGAGGACGTCCTGCGCCTGTCGTTGCATCCCAGCGAGAACGTGCGCAAGGAGGTCGTCAACGCCCTGGTCCGCCTGGAGGGCGACGACGTCGCCGACACCCTGGAAGTGCTGGCCGAGCCGAACGAGCACTGGCAGATCAAGGCGATGGCGCTGCGCGAGCTGACGCGGCGCGGCCGCCCGGCGGCGGCGACGGCCCTGCTGGAGGACATCAAGACCGCCACCGGCACGCGGCTGCAGGTCCTGCTGGACATGCTGACCGCCAGCGGCGACGACCGGGCGGTGCCGGTGCTGGCGGAACGCTTCCGCAAGGCGCCCGAGGGCGAAGGGCGGCCGTTCCTGCAGGCCCTGGCCCTGTCGGGTTCCAGGGCGGCACTGCCCGAACTGCTGGCCCTGTTCACCGGTCCGGAGGTGCGGGTCGGTCCCGCCGACCGACCCGGCGGCGCGCTCACCACCCTCAACTACATCCCGGTGATCCTGCCCAACCTGCGCGGCGCCGAGGCGGAGATGGCGGCTGCGTGGGACAGCCTGCCGAAGGACGATCTCCGGCGGCGTGGCCTGTACCTGCACATGCTGGGCGGCGTCGCCGCCGATCGGACCGACGACGCGGTGCGCGCCGTGCTGGTGGACCGGCTGCGCGCCATCCTGGCCGCGCGCGACGAGGCGCCGCAGCTCCGCGTGCTGGCGCTGAACCTGCTGACCCACCATCTGACGGTCGACGACGCGATGGCGTTGAAGCAGGCGATGGCCGCCGAGGCCGGGCCGATGCAGAGCCTGCTCAGCGACTACCTCTGGGCCTACTTCTAGGGGTCGTCCGCCGTCGGCCACGCCGGGCCGCGCAGGGCGATCCAGCGCTCGTCGTCGACGCCGCGCCAGGCCCAGCGCTGCGGCCGCGGATCCTGCCGGCGTCGCCCGGCATCGGTGTCGGGCCGGCGCGCGCCGGTGTAGCCGCCCTGCAGGTTGCGGGTGAACGCCGCCTCGTCGCCTTCGGGGAACGAGAACACGCAGTGGCCGGGGCTGGTCAGGTCCAGCGGCCAGGCCAGCACGGTGAGCGGCGGCACCGAGTCTGGAGCGGGGAGCGTGCCGCGGGTCGGCGGTGTCGGCTCCACGGCGAACAGGTAGTGCTTGTTGCGCAGCAGGAGTCCGGTGGTCGGCGCGGCGCCGGGCGCCAGTTCCAGGTCGTGGCCGAACACCAGCGCCGCGGCGCAGGCCCGCTGCAGACGGGCCAGCAGGACCTGGGGCAGCAGGGGCTCATCGGCGGCAGCCGGGTCGAACGGCTGCATCGCCACCGCCTCGCGCAGGAGCAGCGCCGCCACGTCCGCCGCGCGTTCCTCGGCGCGCGCGCTGCGGGTGGCCGATGCCACCGGGAACCAGAAGGTCAGCCCGAGACCGCCGAACCCGAGCAGCACCAGCCAGTTGCCGAGGTTGAAGTTGCGGCGGGATCGGCCGAGGGCCATCGCCGCAGTATGGTGGGCGCCGCATGGCCGAAGCAAGGGACGTCGCAGCGCTGGACGTGCTGGCACTGGCGCTGCCCGCCGACGTGGGCGCGCTGGCGCGCCGGCTGCGCGCGCATGGTCGCGTGTGGGTGGTGGGCGGCGCCGTGCGCGACGCGCTGCTGCGGCATCCGGTCCACGACTGGGACCTGGCCACCGACCTGCCGCCGGCGGTGCTGGCGTCACTGCTGCCCGAGGCCGACGCCCGCGACCAGGAACTCGGCGCCTTCCGCCTGCCGCGCGCGACCGGCGGCGCCGCGGTGGTCACCACGCTGCGCACCGAGGCGGACTACCGCGAGCACCGGCGGCCGGGTCGGGTGACGTTCATCGACGATCCGCTGCGCGACGCGCAGCGGCGCGACTTCACCTGCAACGCGATCTATTGGGATCCGGTGGCCGGCGTGCTGCTCGACCCCACCGGCGGCATCGCCGACCTGCGCCGAGGCCGGCTGCGGGCGATCGGCGACCCGGCGACCCGCTTCACCGAGGACGCGCTGCGCCTGCTGCGGCTGGTGCGCTTCGCCGCCCGCTGCGGGCTCGAGGTCGAGTCGCAGACGGCCGCGGCGGCCCGCGGCTGCGCCGCGCTCGCCGCGCACCTGTCGGCGGAACGCGTCTACGGCGAGCTGACCGCCGTCTTCACCGCCCGCGGTCGTGGCCGGGGCCTGCGGTTGCTGCACGAGCTGGGGCTCACCGCCGTGCTGCTGCCGGAGGTGGCGGCCATGGCCGGCGTGACCCAGCCGCCGGAGTACCACCCGGAGGGCGACGTGCTGGTGCACACGATCCTGGTGCTGGACCACGTGCCGCCGGGCGACGCCGCGCTGGCCTGGGCCGCGGTCCTGCACGACGTCGGCAAGCCGCCGACCTGGCGGCAGGCCGAGGACCGCATCCGTTTCGACGGCCACGACACGCTGTCGGCGAAGATGGCCGACGCGATCCTGCGCCGCCTGCACGCGCCGGCCGCGGTGCGCGAGGCGGTGGTCGACCTGGCCCAGGACCACATCCGCTTCGCCGCCCTGCCCGCCATGCGGCCGCGCCGCCGGGAGGAATGGCTGCGCCAGCCCGGCTTCTGGCGGCATCTGCTGTTCCACCGCGCCGACTGCCTCGGCAGCCACGCCGACCTGCGGCTCTACCGGCAGGCAATCGACGCCCTCCGCGCGCTGCCGCCGGAACGCACGGTGCTGGTGGCCGGCGCCGACGCGCTGGCGCTGGGCGTGCCGGAAGGCCCCTTGGTAGGGGAAGTGCTGCGCCGCACCCACGATCTGGCCGACCAGCGCGGCATCGGCGACCGGCCTGCGGCCCTGGTCCTGCTCCGGGAGGTCGTCGCCGGGGCCGTCAAGCGGTCCGATCCGGACGGCCGATAGGAACGGGGGCTGGCGCATCGCCGGCCGACGGGGAAGCAGGAACGCCATGCACGGTCCCAACCAGGATCCCAAGTTCGAGCAGTACCGCCGCGAGCGGGAGCGACGCCGGCTGCTGGACGCCGGACCGCAGCGGGACCTCGGTGCCGCCGCCGACGCCCTGCGCCAGATCGAGGCCGCCGAGGCCGAGGAGGTGCGTGATCGCCAGCTCAGCCGGGAGGTGCACGACTTCTTCGAGGCGGCGACGCGCACCGCCGCCGGCATCGTCAGCAAGGTCGCCGACACGCAGCAGGAACGGGCGGCGGCGCGGCTGAAGGACGAGATGCAGGAGTTCCTGGAGTCGTCCCTGCGGCGCATGCGCACCTTCGTGCTGAGCCTGGGCCCGCGCCAGGACGGGCCCGAGGCCGAGGCGGTGGTGGAGGCGCAGATGCGCAACCTGGTGGGACCGGTGCTGGACGGCTTCCGGGCCGAGGGCACCGCCGCCCTGGCGGACAAGCATCTTGGCGCCGACCCGCTGGCCACCGCGCCCGGCGCGGTGCGGGCGGAACTGCGTCCGCGCCGGACTGCGTCGCCGGCGGCGGCGCCGCACGACGCCGAGCCGTTCGCCGCGGTCCGGGCGGCGGCCTCGGCCGCCGGCTGCCAAGTCGAGCCCAACGCCGCCATCGAGGAGCATCTGGTGGCCGAGGTCTGCGGCGGCGGCGCCGAGCCTGCCGCGCCGGCGGAACCGGTCGAGACCGCGAGCGACGCGGCGGCCGCCGCCGCCGAACAGAAGGCCGACGACCTGCGCTTCCAGAACGCCCTGCGCGGCCTCGTGCAGCAAGGCCTGATGACCCCCGACGAGGCTCGTGCCGCCTGGCGTGCCCGGCAGGAACAGCGGCAGGGCGCGGCGCGCTAGGCTGGCGATCAGGTGAGCGCGATGCGCCGCGCGATCCAGCGCGCCGGCAGGATGGCGACGAACGCCGCCAGCGCCTCGATCGGGCGGCCGGCGGCGAGGCACAGGAGCCCGGTGTAGAGCATCGTGCCGAGCAGCAGCCACAGCATCGCGCCGCGGATCGTGCGGGCGTTCCATTCGCCGACGCGCCGGTTGCGGGCGCTGAACAGCAGGATCGGCACCAGCGCCACGGCCGGCGCCGGCCAGACGCCCCCCTGCACGGCGAACAGGGCCATCAGCGCCACCAGCGGCGGCACCGCCAGCAGCGACACCACCGCCTTCGGCCGCACCGAGCTGCTGTCCTCGAGCACGCCGAGCAGGGTCACCGCCAGGATGTAGACGCCGTAGGCGCTGGCCGCCGCGAGCAGGGCCATGGATTCCCCAGCGGCGCCGCCGCCGAGGGCGGCGGCGGTGGCCAGGTTGAGGCCGCGCAGCGTGCCCATGGTGAGGGCGCCCGACAGCGGGTGGCGCTTCAGCAGGAAGTCGTAGCCGAGCACCAGCACCGCCAGCAGGCCGTGCCAGAGCGGCACCGGCGACAGCGCGGTGCCGCCGAGCAGCAGGCCGAGGCCCAGCGCGAGGGCCGCGCCCGGCCGGATCTGGCCCCGCGGGATCGGCCGCTCGGGCCGCTGCCGGGCGTCCTCGCGCCGGTCGGCGAAGTCGTTCAACGCCATGCCGGCGGCGTAGACCAGCACCGAGGCGGCCATCGCCCGCCCGGCGGCCGCGTTCCAGGGCAGCGCTGCGACGCAGAGCCCGGCCATGACGTCGGCGGCCGGCGAAAACAGGGCGCCTGTGCGGAGCAGGCGCAACCAGGGCAGGATTCGCATGCGGGGGGGCGGCGCGCCGGCCCGCACGGGTCACAGCAGCCGCAGGATGTCGTTGTAGGTGACGAACACCAGCAGGGCGAGCACGAACACCAGCCCCAGCACCTGGCTGTAGCCCATCACCCGGCCGCTCACCGGCGAGCCCTTGATCTTCTCGATGGCGAGGAACAGCAGGTAGCCGCCGTCCAGCACCGGGATCGGCAGCAGGTTGACCACCGCCAGGTTGATGCTCAGCATCGCCAGGAAGAAGAAGAAGCGGCTCGGGCCCCACTGTGCCAGCCGGTAGCTGATGGTGGAGATGCCGACGATGCCGCCGAGGTTGTTGGCGCCGACCTGGCCGGTGACCATCCCCTTCAGGGTGACGTAGATCTGCCGGATCAGGTCGAGGGACATCACCACGCCGGCCTTCACCGCCGCGCCGATGTTCTCGTGCCGCACCTCGACGCGCTGCCGCGGCAGTTCGCTGAGCAGGCCGAGGTCGGCCTGACGGGCCGGGCGGATGGGGAGGGCGACCTCCTGGCCGTCGCGGCGCACGGTGAAGGTGAGGGGCTCCTCGGGCGCGCTGGCCTGGACCCGTTCGATCAGCGCCTCCCAATCGGTGATCGGCTCGCCGCCGACGGCGACGAGCTGGTCGCCTGGGCGCATGCCTGCCACAGCGGCGCGGCCGTCGGCGGTGGGCAGCAGCACCATGCCATCGACGTCGCCGACCAGGCCGACGTGGTCGGCCAGCGCGCGCCGATCGGCGGGCGTGAACGCGGCCGAGAGATCGATCTCATCGTCGCCGCGGCGCACCTTCATGACGAGCCTGGGCGGGCCGTCGGCGAGCGTGCGCAGGTCGCCGGCGAACGGCGCGCCGTCCACCTGCAGGATGCGATCGAGGCGCCGCAGGTCGAGGTCCTGCAACGCCGCCAGGCCAGGCCGCAGGCCGGCCACCAGGCGCGGCATCGGCGCGACGCCGATCCGCGGCGGCAGCGCGGTGCTCGGCGGCGCCGGCGGCAGCACGACCTCCCGCTCGCTCTCGCCGCGGCGCACCCGCAGGGTGGCGGGCGCGCGGTCCGGGGCGGTGAGCGCGTCGACGCGGACGGCGCCTTCGCGGCCGATGGTGGGGGCGCCATCCACTGCCAGCACCAGGTCGCCGTCGGCCAGTCCGGCCGCCGCCGCCGGCCCGTCGGCCCGGACCCGCAGGGTCGGCGGCACCGCCTCCACCGCCGGCCCGATGCCGAGCCCGTAGAGACCGTCCTCGGCGTCGAAGCGGGCGAGCACCTCGATCGGCAGCACCTGGTCGCCGCGTCGCACCTCCAGCGCGATGGGCCGGTGGCCGGCGAGGGCGACCTCGGCGGTGAGGTTCTCGAACGAGTACATCGCCTTGCCGTTGAGCGTCAGGATCTCGTCGCCGGGCTGCAGGCGCGCCTCCCAGGCCGGGCTGCCGGTCGCCACGGTGCCGACCTCGGGCGCGAGGAAGGTGACGCCGACCCGCAGCACGATCGGGAACAGGACCAGCGCCAGCAGCACGTTCATCACGACGCCGCCGCAGAAGTAGAGGGCGCGCTGGCCCACCGACTTGGCCCACAGGCACTCCTCGGCCGGGTAGCGCCGGTCCGACGGGTCGTGGCCGGCGACGGCGACGTAGCCGCCCACGGGCACCAGCGAGATGCGGTAGTCGGTGCCGTTGCGGCGGAAGCCGCACAGCCGCTTGCCGAAACCGAGCGAGAACACCTCGACCCGCACGCCGATCCAGCGGGCGCAGAGGAAGTGGCCCAGCTCGTGCACGTAGATCACGAGGCCGATGCCGAAGGCGACGAGCAGGATCAGCAGGATCTGGGTCATGCGGGGTCAGGAGGCGGTGCTGCGGCGGGGGGTGTGATCGGCGAGCGCGCGGGCGGCGGTCCTCGCCTCGGCGTCGGCGGCCAGCACGTCGGCCAGCGTCCGCACCGGACGCGTGGTCCGGCCGTGGACGATGGCATCGACCCCGGCGGTGATCGCCGGGAACGGAATCGCCGAGCCGAGGAAGCGTTCCGTCAGGACCTCATCGGCGGCGTTGAGCACCGCGCCTGAGTCGCCGCCCAGTTCCAGGCAGCGGAAGGCCAGCGGCACCGCCGGATAGCGCTCGGGCTCCACCGGCAGGAACTCGAGCCGGCGGAAGCGCACCGGATCGAACGGCTGGAAGTCGAACGGCAGGCGCTCGGGCCAGCCGAGGCAGTAGAGGATCGGCACCCGCATGTCCGGCACGCCGAGCTGGGCCAGGATCGACCCGTCGACGAACTCTACCATCGAGTGGACGATGCTCTGCGGGTGGATCACCACCTGGATCTGCTCGGGCTGCAGCCCGAACAGCCAGCGGGCCTCGATCACCTCGAACGCCTTGTTCATCATCGTCGCCGAGCCGACGGTGATGCGCGGCCCCATGTCCCAGGTCGGGTGCCGCAGGGCCTCGGCGGGGGTGATGCCGGCGAACGTGTCCAGCGGGCGCTCGCGGAACGGGCCGCCGGACGCGGTCAGGTGGATCCGCCGCACGGCCTCGCGGCGTTCGCCGTTGAGGCACTGGAAGATCGCGCAGTGCTCGCTGTCGACGGGCAGGATGCGGGCGCCGGTGCGGGCCGCCAGCGCCGTGAGGAACTCGCCGGCCACCACCAGGGACTCCTTGTTGGCCAGCGCCAGCGTGCGGCCGTGTCGCACCGTCCACTCCGAGGCCGGCAGGCCGGCGGCGCCGGTGATGCCGTTGAGGACGAGGTCCGGCCCGGCCTGGTCGAGGGCGCGCAGCAGGCCGCCGGGGCCGCCGTGGAACGTCACCCCCGCCGGCAGGTCGGGAGCGGCGGCGGCCGGATCCGCCAGGCTCGCCGCCACCGGCCGGAACCGCGCCGCCGCCTCGGCCAGTTGGGCACCGTTGCTGCCCGCCGCCAGCACCACCACCTGGAAGCGGTCGGTCCGCTCGGCGACGATGCGCAGCGCGTTCCGCCCGACGGAGCCGGTGCAGCCGAGGATGGCGATGCGCTTCTGTGGCACGGGGCGGATTATGGTGCATGGCTCCGCCCATGGAACCCTTGCCCGAAGCTTCCTACCTGAGTCTCGGCGACGAGCACGACGCCCGGGTGGCGTTCTGCCTGTGGTGCGGCGGTCCGCTGGCTCGCCGGCGGCTGTTCGGGGCGCTGCGGGCGGCCTGCACCCGCTGCCCGTTCGTGCTGTTCCGGACGCCGGCGGCCGGCGCCGCCGCCATCGTCGTGCGGGGGCGTGAGGTGCTGCTGGTGCGGCGGGGCATCGAGCCCTACCGGGGCTGCTGGGGGCTGCCGGCCGGCTACCAGGAGTACGCCGAGAGCCCGGCGGAGGCGGCGGTGCGCGAGGTCCGGGAGGAGACCGGGCTGCAGGTGCGGCTCGGCCGCATCCTGGACGTGTGCTACACCCTGGACGATCCACGCAAGCGCGCCAACCTGGTGGTCTACACCGCCGAAGTCGTTGCCGGCGAACTGCGGGCCGCCGATGATGCGGCCGAGGCGCGGTTCTTCCCCGTGGACGAGCTGCCCGCCGAGATCGCCTTTGCCAACAGCCGCGCGCTGCTCGAACGGCTGCGCGCCGAGTTCCCCACCGGAGACCTGCGTTGACCCAAGCTTCCTCCGCCTACCGCAGGGCGGGCGTCGACATCGATGCCAAGTATGCGGCCGTGACCGGCGCCGGCGCCGCGATCCGCTCCACCTACACCAAGGGCGTGGTCGGCGACGTCGGCATGTTCGGCGGCCTGTTCGATCCGGCGGCGGTGGGGGCAGGCGGCGAGCTGCTGGTGGCGTCGACCGACGGCGTCGGCACCAAGGTGATGGTGGCCCGCCTGTGCGGCGACTTCTCCACCGTCGGCGAGTGCCTGGTCAACCACTGCGTCAACGACATCCTGGTGCAGGGCGCGCGGCCGCTGTTCTTCCTCGACTACATCGCCATGGCGCCGATGAACCCCGGCTTCGTGCAGCAGGTGATCGGCGGGCTGGCCAAGGCCTGCCGGGAGAACGGCTGTGCGCTGATCGGCGGCGAGACCGCCGAGATGCCCGGCGTCTACCAGCCCGGCGAGCTGGACGTGGCCGGCACCATCGTCGGCAGCGTCAGCCGCGAGCACCTGCTGGACGGCAGCCGGATCGAGGTCGGCGACCGGCTGCTCGGGCTGCCGAGCACGGGGCTGCACACCAACGGCTTCAGCCTCGCCCGGCGGGTGCTGCTGCAGGATGCCGGGCTGCAGGTCACCGACCGGCCGCCGGAACTGGGCGGCCGCAGCGTCGGCGAGGCCCTGCTGGCGGTGCACCGGAGCTATCTGCGGCCGCTGCTGCCGCTGGTCCAGCAGGGGCTGCTGACCGGCATGGCCCACATCACCGGCGGCGGCCTGCCGGACAACGTGCCGCGGGTGCTGCGCAAGGGCCAGGTGGCGCGCATGGACCGCAAGGTGGTGCCGCCGCTGCCGATCTGCGAGCTGATCGTGAAGCTGGGCAAGGTCGCGGTGGAGGAGGCCTGGCGCGTGCTCAACATGGGCGTCGGCATGGTGCTGGCGGTGCGGCCCGGCGACGCCGACCAGGTCCTGGCGGCGCTGCGTGCCGCCGGCGAGCAGCCGTTCGCGCTCGGCGAGATCGTGGCCGGGAGTTCGCCCGGCGCCGAGCCGGCGGTCGCGCTGCGATGAAGGGCCTGCTCTGCTGGCGCCTGCTGGCCGCCGCGCTCGGCCTCGCGTGGGGCGCCGTGGCCCAGGTCGAGGCCTTCGACCGGGCGGCGGCGGCGTTCCAGGCCGCCGCGACCAGCGATGCCGCGGCGCGGCGGCAGGCGGCGGACGCCGCCGTGGCGGCCTTCCTGCGCATCGATCCGACCGCACCGGCCTGGGCCGAGCGCCGGGAGCAGGCCGCGGCCGGCGCGCTCGACGCCGCCGAGCCGGAACGGGCGCTGCAGTGGCTCGCCGCGCCGGGCCCGCTCGGCGAGGCCGGCAGGGTGCTGCGGCTGCGGGCCCTGCTCCGGCTCGAACGCGGCGCCGAGGCCGCGTTCTGGATCCGCGCCGATCCGCCGGCGGTGGCCACCGCCGCGGTCCTCGCCGAGGAGCCCGCCGCGTTCCGCTGCGCCGATCGCCTGCTGCGGAGCGGCGACGCCAGGGATGGCGTGCTGCTGTTCGAGACCATGGCCCGGGCCGCGCCCGGGGATCCGATCCGGCTCGGCAACCTGGGGCTGACCTACCGCCACGTCGGCTGGCTCACCGAGGCCGAGAACGCCTACCGCGAGGCGTTGCGCCTGGGTCCGGGCGACGACCAGACCTGGAACGACTACGGCCTGTTCCTGCGGGGCCAGGGCCGCCACGACGAGGCCCTGGCGGCGTTCCGGCGCGGGCTCGCCGCCGAGGCGCAGCCCGGCAACGGCCCGTCCATCACCAACCTGATGCACCTGTCCTTGGTGCGGCCGGAGCTGCTGCCGCCGCCCTTGCCCGAGGCGGCGCGGGCCCTGCGGCTGCGGCCCGATGCCGCCATGCTGCGCCGCCTCACGCTCGATGTCCTGCTCGACGCCCCCGTGCCGCAACGTGAACCTGACAAGGCCGCTCCCAACCGGTAGTCTGGGGGCCGTTGCACCGCACCCGACCCATCGCGCGCCGGCCCCTCCCGTGCCATGGGCGAGTCTGACTCCCTCCCGAGGTATCTGATGGTCCTGCTTGCCGCCTGTTCGACCCTCCTGCTCGCCGTCGTCGCCCCCCAGGATCCGCCCCAGCCCCTGCTGACCTCCAGCGAGAGCAAGTCGCTCCGCGACAAGCTCGGCAAGATGCTGGAGGAGCAGGTGGCCTACGACGAGGCCACCGGTCGCGCCCGCGAGAAGGCGGCCCGGGACTTCGAGAAGGCGAAGGAGGCCTGGGAGAAGGAGTGGGCGACGCGCTGCGAGAAGAAGGGCGACCTGCTGAAGTCGGTGGTCGACCTGCGCGCGATCTTCGAGGGCGCCTTCGTCTACGAGCGCCGCTCGGGCACCTCGGTGCTGAAGAAGGAGACCCCCAAGGACCTGCCGGCCTACAACGTCTTCGTGCCGCGCAGCTACAAGAACGAGACGCCGATGCGCACCGTGCTGCTGGTGCCCGGCCTCGACGCCAAGAACAACCGGTGGTTCGACGCCCGCTCGACCTTCGCCGGCACCTGGGAGAACTCCGGGGCCGACAAGGACACCCTGTTCCACATCCCGGACGTCAGCGCCGACCTGATCGGTGTCCTCGATCGCTACCCGGACTACTCGAAGACCGGCGAGGACCAGAAGGAGGTCGAGCGCATCATGCAGCTGCTGGCCACGTTCGGCGAGACCAAGCGCAGCCTCAACATCGACCGGGGCCGGGTCGTGCTGGACTGCGGCCGTGACACGTCGGGCTTCGGCCTGCGGCTGGCGTGCCACTTCCCGGACCTGTTCGCCGGCGTGATCCTGCGCTGGCCGGTGGAGGCCGCCGAGACCCGGCTGGGCAGCATCACCGGGCTGCCGGTGCTGATGATCAGCTCGCAGGACACCGTGCAGGCCACCGACAAGCTGAAGCAGCGCCTGGAGGCCCAGCAGGAGGGCTGCACCACGGTGCTGACCGCCACCGACGAGTATCCGTTCAAGGCGGCGCAGCCGGAGATCGAGAAGTGGCTGGCCACGGTGGAGCGGAAGGTGATGCGCAAGAAGGTCGTGCTGGAGCCCAACGACGACCGCTTCCGCACCGGCTTCTGGGTCGGCATCAACCGCATGGACCAGGTGGCCACGGCGCCGGCCGACGCCAGGCCGCGACTGGAGGTCAGCGCCGATCGCGCCAACAACCGGATCGACGTCAAGGCCGTCGGCATCGAGAGCTTCAACCTGATGCTCAACGACGTGCTGGTGGATCTCGACAAGCCGGTGGCGATCGTGGTGAACGGCAAGGCGGTGCAGGAGCAGCGGGGCCGTGACTTCGCCCAGCTGCTGCAGATCGTGCTGCGCAAGTTCGACCCGGACTTCCTGTTCCCGGTGTCGTTCGACGTGAACGTGCCGAAGGACGAGAAGCCGGCCGGCGACGGTTCGACGGGCGGGACCCCGGCCACCGGCGGCACGCCCGGCGGGACGCCGGGCGGCAAGTAGTCCCGGCCCCGGCCCGTCATGCGCACCTCGACCGCGGCGGCGGTGGCGGGCCTGTGCGGCTTCGCGACCATGGGGATGGAGCTGACCGCGGTGCGCCTGCTGGCGCCGCACTTCGGCGACAGCGCCTACGTCTGGACGAACGTCATCGGCGTCATCCTGGCGGCGCTGGCGTTCGGCGCGTACTGGGGCGGCCGCATGGCCGACCGGCGGCTCGGCCGGCCGCGCCTCGCCCTCCTGTTCGCCGTGGCGGCGTTGCTGATCGCGCTCGTGCCGCTGGTCGGGCCCGGGCTCGCCGGCGCCCTGGTGCCCGACGACCTGCCGCTGGACCACGCCCTGCCGGTGATGGTGCGCGGCTCGCTGGTGGCGACGGTGGTGCTGTTCGGCCTGCCGGTGCTGGTGCTGGGCACGGTGACGCCGATGCTGGTGGTGCTGCTGGCCGCCGAGGACCGCGCCATCGGCCGCGCCATCGGCATCGTCTCGGCCCTGTCGACCACCGGCAGCCTGCTCGGGACGTTCGCCGCCACGCATGTGCTGGTGCCGGGGCTGGGCTGCCGCGCGACCCTGTGGCTCTGTGCCGCGGTGCTGGCCCTGTGCGGCCTGCTGGTCCGGCCCGGCCGCAGCGGCGGTGCCGCGCTGCTCCTGATCGGCCTCAGCCTGTTCCTGCACGGCGGGCCCCTGCGGCCGGTGGCCGCCGGTCGCACGCTGCTGGCCGAACGCGAGACTCCCTACCAGTACCTGCAAGTGGTGCAGCGGGACGGCGACGGCCAGGCCACCACCGAGCTGCAGATCAACGAGGGCCTCGACTCGTTCCACTCGGTGGCGGTGGCGGGCAGCGCCCTCACCGGCGGCCGCTACTACGACTTCCACGCGGTGATGCCGTGGCTGGCCGGTGACGGCCAGCGGCCGGGGGACCTGCGCATCCTGTCGGTGGGGGACGCCGCCGGCAGCTTCGAGCGGCTGCTGGCGGCGGTGCATCCCGGCGCGGTGGTCGACGGCGCCGAACTGGATCCGGCGGCGGTCGAACTCGGCGCCAGGTTCTTCGGCGGCCGCCGCGGCCCCGGCACCACCTGGAGCGGTCTCGACGGGCGGGTCGCGGTGACGCGGGCCAGCAGCCGCTACCACGTGGTCCTGGTCGACGCCTACGCGCACCAGGTCTACATCCCGGCCCACCTCGCCAGCCGCGAGTTCTTCCGGGCGGTGGGCGAGCGCCTGCACGAGGGCGGCGTGGTGGCGGTGAACGTCGGCGGCCTGCACCCCGGCGATCCGGTGCTGGCGGCGGTGGCCGGCACCATGGCGCACGTCTACGGCGAGGCCCTGGCCTTCCGGGTGCCGGCCTCGCGCAACTACGTGCTGGCCGCGCGCAAGGGCCGGCCGCTGGCCCCCGCGGTGCTGGAGGCGGCGTCGGCCTACGGCAACGAGCTGGGCGATGCGGATCGCGCGAGCCTCCGGCGGATCCTCGGGCAGATGGCCGATGCCGCGGCCTGGCATCGCTACGGCGCCACGCCGACCCCGCTCACCGACGATCGGCCGGAGCTGGACCGCCTGCTGCACCGCTCCTACGTGGCGGGCGGCGACGATCCGGCCCCGGTCGCCACCGGCGGGCAGGCCGAGCCGGGCACGGCGGAGGCCGCCGCCCACCAGGCCCTGCGCGGCCAGGATCCGGTGGCGGTGATCGCCGCCGTGCGCAGCAGCCGGGCCGACACGGCGTACCTGCGGCTGCTCTGCGGCGACGCCCGCTGGCACCTGCGGCAGCTGCACGGCGCCGCCGCCGAGTACGAGCGCGCGCTCGAGCTGCAGCCCGGCGACGAACTGGCGGCGATGCTGCGGGCGCGGCGCCAGGACCTGGCCCAGGACCTCACCAGCCACACCGCGGCGGAGTCCGCCGCGGTGCGGAACGGCTGGCTGGCGCTGCTGGCCTGCCTGGGGCTGCTCGGCCTCGCCATCGGCGCGATCCGGGCCGGCGGCTAGAGGATGTCGAGGATGCCGACGCCGCCGCCGACCAGGGTGGCCACGGCCGCCCGGTAGTTGGCGTTGGCGCCGATCGGCGCGTTCCAGGGCAGCGGCAGCCGGTCGGCGATCCCGCCCAGTGCCACCGCGGCGAAGGCCCGACTGAGCGGCGTCAGGTTGGAATCCTGCAGCAGCACGGTGAGCGGCTCGATGCTGCGCCGGTCGCCGATCAACGCCAGGGCCGAGGCCACCGCCGCCAGCCGGGCCAGGTTGAGGTCGCCGTCGGCGAGCATCCGGTGCAGGTCCTCGGCGACGCTGCGGTCGCCCAGCCGGCCCAGCGCCACCGCGGTCTGCCGCAGCCGGTCGGGTCGCCGCACCGACTGCCGGGTCAGGTCGCGCAGCGGTTCGACCGCGCCGGCATCGCCCAGGAGACCCAGCCCGACGGCGATGTGGCCCGCCAGTTCGTCCTGGCTCTGCGTGCGCCGCAGCAGCTCGCGCAGGTGCGGCGCCGCGTCGCGATGGCCGAGCAGGCCGAGGCCGAGCGCGATGCCGCCGATCGCCGACGGCGTCTTCTGCTGCTGCAGGGCGGCCAGCAGCGCGTCGCCGGCCGGCCGATCGGGGTCCATCGCGCGGCCGGCGGCCTTCGCCGTCCGCAGCCGGGTGTGACCGAGCACGCCGATGGCCAGGGCCGCCCAGCCCTTCTCCAGGGCCTTGTTGCCCCGCTCGAAGGCCTGCAGCAACGCCGTGCGGTTCTGCGCGCCGCCGATGTGACCGAGCGCCATCAGGGCGAACGCCCGGGTCTGCGCATCCCGGTGTTCCCGCCAGGTCTGCAGGAGCAGCTGGCTGTGCGCCGCATCGGCGCTGCCGTCGTCCTCGAACGGCCGGCACAGCTCGCCCAGCGCCTGGGCGCAGGACTGGGCCAGGTGATCGTTGCGCCGCTCGGCGGCGAGGCGCCCGCGCAGTTCGTCGGCGAACAGCGAGCGGAAGCGTCCGGCGTCCTGGTGGTCGGGGCCGAGCAGGCGGGCGATGGCGATCGGACAGTGCGCCTGCAGGATCTGTTCGCCGACGCCCAGCGGCCGCAGGTAGTACTCCTCGAGGCAGGCGACGGCCTCGCGCCGGATCGTCTCCTCGGCCGGCGAGCTGCCGGGCGCCAGCAGGCCGAGCCCGTGGATCGCGGCGATGCGCAGATCCCAGGAGCCGGGCTGCGCGTCGAGCACCAGCGGTCGCAGGGTCAGCAGCGCCTGCTGTTTCACCGCCGGATTGGCGGTGCCGCGGGCCAGCAGGCCGAGCGCATAGGCGGCGAACGCGCGGCTGCGGTCGTGCACCTCGGCCCGATCGCTCAGGCGACGGCCCGCGGCGGAATCGCTGGCCAGGGCCACCAGGGCGTCGACGTGCTCGGCCCGGTCGAGGCTGGCGATGCCGAGCGCCAGGGCCGCGGTCTCGCGGATCTCCTGGTCGCGGCTCTGCAGCCGGGGCAGCAGCACCTCGTGCAGCCGGAAGCCCTCGGGCTCGAGGCGGGCCTTGGCCATGGCCAGCATGCAGGCCGACGCGATGTCACGATCGTCGGTGCCGTCGAGCGCCCGCTTCAGCGCCGGCAGCACGCGTTGCCGCAGGAGATCGTCGGAGGGCCGCAGCAGGTCCTGGCCGGGCACGTCCCGGCGCGGCCCGAGCCAGTACTCGAGGCTGCCGCTGATGACCGCGGGCTGATAGAGGGCGTCCTTCAGGCCGAGGAAGCGGTCCTTGTTGAACTCCCACCAGTACTCCCAGCGGCTGAAGTCCTCGTCGAGGGTGACGCCGCCGCGCGGCGTGACGGGACCGGGGCCGGAGCCGCGGGGCTGCGGCGAGCCGCCGTGCGTGATCGGGCCGGCGCCGGGCGCTGGCGCCGGACCTGACGGGTTGCTGCTGGGGCCGCCGGGCTGACCGGTCTGCGGTCCGCTGGGCCCGCGGGGCGGCGCACCGCCCGGGTTGGGCGGTACCACGTCCTCGGGGCCGCGGTACTGGCCGCCATGGGCGAAGGCAGGGGAGACGCACAGGCCGAGCACGGCCGCGCACAGACAGGACAGGAGCAGGGTCGGTTGCATCGCAACGCTCGCAGAAGGGATCGAGGGTCGCGACCGGAGTGGTGGGGCGGAGAGCAAGCGGCGGGCCACGACGCCGGGCCCGAAGAACGGCGTGGCCGCGCCGGGCTTTCGTCACGCGGGCGCCACGGCAGCGCGGGGCGGCCGGGCCGGAAACGCGCGCGGGGAGTCGCGCCGTGCGCGACTCCCCGCGGGGACCAGCCGAAGCTGGATCGTCTTGCTGGATCGAGCGACTACAGGATGTCGAGGATGCCGGCGGTCTTGTCCGTCAGCGTCTCCACCGAGGCCCGGTAGTTCATGTTGGTGCCGATCTTGCTGTTCCACGGCAGCGACTCCTTGTCGCCGACGCCGCCCAGCGCCACCGCGGCGAAGGCCCGCGACAGCTCGGTCACCGAGGTGTCGAACAGCATGCCCTTCAGGGGCTCGATGGTGCGGCGGTCACCGATGAAGCCCAGCGCCGAGGCGATCGCGCTCAGCTTGGCCAGGTTGGTGTCGCCGTCCTTCAGGAGCTTCTGCAGTTCCTCGGCAACCGACTTGTCGCCGAGCTTGCCCAGCGCGATCGACGCCTGCTTGAGCAGGTCGGGACGGCGCACGGACTTCTGCACGATGCCCTTGATGTCCTCGATCGAACGGCCGTCGCCCATCAGCGCCAGCCCGATGCACAGGTAGCCGGCCAGCTCGTCCTGGCTGGCGCTCTTCAGCAGCTCCGCCCGCAGACGGTCGGCGGCGTCCTTGTGCTGCAGCAGGCCGAGGCCGATCGCCACGCCGGCGGTGGCCGACGGGTTCTTCAGCTCGTCCAGGCTGTTCTTCAGGGTGTCGCCCAGCGCCTTCTCCGGCTCCGGGGTCAGGCTCTTCGCCTTGGCCTGCTCGTACTTGTTGAAGCCGTAGACGCCCATCGCGACGGCGATCCAGGGCTTCTCCAGGGCCTTGTTGCCCTTGTCGAACTCCTTGATCAGGATGTCGCGGTTCATCAGGCCGCCGATCTGGCCGATGCCCAGGATCGCGAAGTAGCGCGTCTGCGCGTCCTTGGCGTTCTTGTACTGGTCGAGCAGCAGCTTGCTGTAGCGGGCGTCCTCGGACTTGTCGTCCTCGAACGGCTTCGACATCTGGCCCAGCGCCAGCGCGCAGGACTGGAAGATGTGGTCGTTGCTGCGCTTGACCTTGCCCTTGCCCTCCAGGTCCTTGGCGAAGAGGTCCTTGTAGTAGGCGCTCTTCTCGTGGTCCCGGCCGATCAGCTTGGCGATGGCGGTGGGGCAGTGCGACTGCAGGAGCTGCTCGCCGGCACCCATCTCCTTCATGTAGTAGTCCTCGAGGACCTTGAGCGCGTCGGCGATCAGGGTCTTCTCGGCGTCGCCCTGGCCGGCCACGTTGAGCAGGCCGAGGCTGTTGATCGCCGCGACGGTCAGGTTGCGGGAGCTGAGCTTGTCGTCGTTGACGATGTCACGCAGCGCCTCGAAGGCCTTGCGCTTCACCTCGACGTTGGCGGTGGCGTAGCCGACCAGGCCGAGGCCGTAGGTGGCGAACGCGCGGGTGCGGTCGTCGACGTTGGCGCGGTCGGTGAGCTGCCGGCCGACATCGGTGTCCTTCGCCAGGCCGATCAGGGCGTTGACGTTGTCCTCCTTGTCGATGGCGGCGATGCCGATCGCCAGGGCGGCGACCTCGCGGATCTCCTGGTCACGGCTCTTCAGCTTCGGCCGGAACACGTCGTCGAGCAGCTTGAAGTCGGTCGGGTGGTCCTTGCCGATCTTGGCCATGGCCACCATGCACGACGACGAGATGTCGCGGTTGTCGGTGGAGTCCAGCGCCTTCTTCAGGGCGGGCAGGATGTTGCCGACCTTGTCCTCCTCGCTGGGCCGCAGGGTGTCCTTCGCCTCGACGCGCCGGGTGGCGCCCAGGAAGAAGTCGCTGCCGCCGGTCTGCACGCCGCCGCTGCCGATGGCGTCCTTCAGGCGGATGTAGGGGTCCTTGTTGAACTCCCACCAGAATTCCCAGCGGGTCAGGTCGTCCTCGAGCTGGATGCCGCGGCCGCCCGTGGTCGGGCCCTTGGCCGCGCCGGGGCCGGCAGGGCCGCCGGTGGCGGGGCCCGCAGGGCCAGGCGTGGCGGGACCAGCCGGTCCCGGGGTCGACGGGCCGGCAGGGCCGCCGGTCGTGGGGCCCGACGGGCCGCCGGTGCCGCGACCGCCACCGGGGTTCGGCGGCACGACGTCGCCCGGGCCGCGGTACTGACCGCCGTGGGCATACGCCGGCTCGGGGAAGACCAGCAGGAGGCTGGCGCAAGTGAGACCTGCGAAGAGGATCTTGTTCATGAGTTGGCGCTCCAATGCGCGCGACCGGTTCGCGATGCTTGTGCGGTTTGCGAAGAGACCCGCGAACGTGTCTCGCGAAGGTAACCGGGCACTTCGCGAGGGGACAATGCAAACCTGGTGCCAGGACCCGGGAACCCCGGAAATGCCTGAAAATCAGGCATTTAGGACGGTCGTGCTGGCCGCGGCGGGGCGTGTCGGGCCGGCCCGTTACGGTGGCGAAACGACTAGCCGAGGGCGCTGCGATTGGGGTCCGGGAAGGCCCGCAGGACCGCCAGGAGGCGGCGATGGGCCGCGGGCGCGCCAGCGATCGTCGCGGTGTGTCCGCCGGTCGGATCGGCGAGCGGGAAGACCGGGCGTCCCTGCCAGTCGGTGAGCCGGCCGCCGGCTTCCTCCAGCAGCAGCCCCGGCGCCACCAGGTCCCACGGCCGCCCCTGCTGCTGCACGTTGCCGTCGAGCCGGCCCATCACCAGATCGCAGCACTGCACGACGGTGCTGCCGAGCGTCCGGATGCGGCCGCCTTCCCGCTGGATCGCCGCCAGGAAGCCGAGGTCCTGCTGGCCGCGATGCCACTGGCAGCCGATCACCGCCGCATCGCCGCGGCGCGGCGTGGCCATGCGCAGCCGGCGTCCCTGCCGGAAGGCGCCGAGCCCCTGGCCTGCCCAGTAGAGGGCGCCCTCGGGCTCGCACCACATGGCCGCGGTGAGCGGCCGGCCACGGTGCAGGCAGGCCACCGCCACCGCCCAGGTCGGCAGCCCGCTGGCGAAGTTGCTGGTGCCGTCGATCGGGTCGACCACCCAGACGAACTCGGCCGCGGGCCGTTCGTGGCCGGTCTCCTCGCCGATGAAGCCCGCCTCCGGATGGGCCTTGCGCAGGGCCCGCCGCAGGCTGCGCTCGGTGCGCAGATCCATGACGGTCACGAAGTCGCCGACGCCCTTGCGTAGCGCCGCCGGCCGGCCGAGCCGCCGCTGCCGCGGCACGATGCGGGCCGCGGCCTCGGCGGTGAGCGTGCGGGCGAGGCGCAGCAGACGGCGGACCTCGGCGAGGGGCACGGCGGGGCGGCGGGGCATCGGCGGGAACATGGCGGAACGGTCGCGGTGGGGGAAGCGCCCAGCCGCCGGACGCGCAAAAAGGCGGTGCGCCGTGCCGGCGCGGTCCTTACAACGCTGGCCAACCGGTCGATGCGCTGCCTTCCTTCCGTCCTCTGCCTGCTGGCGGCCGCCTGTGCCGCACCGTCGGCGGTGCCGCGGCCGGCGCCCTCGGCCCTGGTGCGATCGACGGCCGAGGCCGCGGCCGCGGCGAACGCCGCGCCCGAGCGGGCCCCAGCCGAGGACGCCGAAGACACCGCGCCGCTTGCCGCGATCGTCGCCGACCTCCGCCTGGCCGAGCGACACGGCGAGGCCCTGGCGGCGGTGGAGCAGGCCCTGGCCGGCGATCCCGCCGATCACGAAGCCCGGCTGCTGCGGGTGGGCCTGCTGCGGGACCTCGGTCGGCGGGACGAGGCGCACCAGGCCCTCGCCGCGGCGACCGCCGGCCTCGAGCCCCGGGACCTGCACCCCAGCCTGCTGCTGGCCCGGGCCGAGCTGGAGTGGCTCACCGGCGACCTCGCCACCGCCCGCCGCACGCTGGCGAGCCTGCGCGAGGTGCACGGCGGCGACGCCTGGGTGTTCGCCCACCGCGGTGCCCTGGCGGCCCTGAACGACACCCTCGAACGGGGCGGCGACTACCGGCAGTGGCCGGTGGCCGACCTGCTCGGCGACCTGCGCGGCGCCGCGGCCCCCGAGCAGCGGCTGCGCGCCTTCCAGACCCTGCAGCAGGGCGATCCGGAGACGCAGGCCCGCGCCGCCGCCGTGGCCGCCGTCGATCGGCACCCGGCGCTGCGCATCGCCGCCATCAGCCGCGTCGAACTGCCGCCCGCGGCGCTGGCCGAGGTCGGTGCCACCGCCCTGCGCGATCCGGCCGCGGGCGTGCGCATCGCCGCCAGCCGACGGCTCCTCGCCGTGCCAGCGGACCTCGGCGCGCCGGTCCTGGTCGCGGGTCTCGAACGCGAAGAGGACGCGGACGCGGCGCTGGTGATGCACGAGGTGCTGGCGGCCCTGCTGCCGCCGGCGGTGCCGCTGCCGCCTTCGGGCCTGCGGGATCCCGCGGGCCGGGCGGCGCTGGCCGCTTCGTGGAGGCAGCGATGGCCGAGGTGATCCTGGTGACCGGCGGCGCCGGCTACATCGGCTCGCACACGCTGCTGGCGCTGCGCGCAGCCGGCCTGCCCGTGCTGGTGGTGGACGACCTGGTGGAAGGCCACCGGCGCGCGGTGCGGGACGCCGAGCTGCGGGTGGGCACCCTGCTGGACCCGGCCTTCCTCGGCGAGGTGTTCGCCGCGCACCGGGTCACCGCCGTGGTGCACTTCGCCGCCCGCTGCTACGTCGGCGAGTCGGTCACGGATCCGGGCCGCTACTACGAGAACAACGTCCAGGGCACCCGCAACCTGCTGGCGGCGATGACCGCGGCCGGCTGCCGCCGCATCGTGTTCAGCTCGACCTGCGCCACCTATGGCGAACCGGCGGCGATGCCGATCACCGAGGACTGTCCGCAGCAGCCGGTCAACCCGTACGGCCGCACCAAGCTGGTGTGCGAGTGGCTGCTGCGCGACTTCGGCCGGGCGCATGGCACCGCGGCGGTGGCGCTGCGCTACTTCAACGCCGCCGGCGCCGATCCCGAGGGCCGGCTGGGCGAGGACCACCGGCCGGAGACCCACCTGATCCCGCTGGTGCTGGCCGCCGCCGCCGGCCGCCGGCCGCCGCTGCAGGTGTTCGGCAACGACTATCCGACCCGCGACGGCACCTGCATCCGCGACTACGTGCACGTCACCGACCTGGCGCAGGCCCACGTGCTGGCGGTGCGGAGCCTGCTGGATGGCACGGACGGGTTCCGCGCGTTCAACCTCGGCAACGCCGCCGGCACCTCGGTGCTCGAGGTGATGCAGACCGCCGAGCAGGTCACCGGCCGGCCGGTGCCGCACGTGTTCGCGCCGCGGCGGGCCGGCGATCCGCCCACCCTGGTGGGCAGTTCCGAACGGATCCAGCGCGAGCTGGGCTGGCGGCCGCGGTTCGCGGCCATCGAGCAGATCGTCGCCACCGCCTGGCGCTGGCATCGCGAGCACCCGGAGGGCCATGGACCGCGCTGATCGCCGCGTCGCCGGGCTCGGCGTCGTGCTGTTGCTGGCGGGAGGCTGCTCCGTGGCCAACCTCTCCTATCCGGAGGTGCTGCACGAGTACGACTCGGTGGCGGTGACCGAAGGATCGGGCGCCGAGCGGCGGATGGTCTATCGCGACGAGGCCGACGTCACGCCGTGGTACATGCGGTTCGTGCTGTTCGTGCCGCTGCGGCCGGTGCTCGGCTTCGTGTTCGGCGGCTCGCCCGGTCCCACCACCGTGGCCAACCCGTCGGGGCACGCCCGCGAGCGCATGGCCGTGCTGGCCGACAAGGCGCAGGGCGACCTGCTGCGCTGCGGTGAGGTGGCCATGCGGCTGGTGCCGGTGGCCGAAGCCGACGCCTCGGCGTTGAACCGGATCACCGCCCTGGACGGGCTGTCGCGGATGGCCTGGTCGCTCGGGCTGACGCTCGGCGCCGACCTCGCCGACGAGGCGCAGTGGCCGGGCAGCGGGCCGCAGGAGGCCGACTGGATCGCCGCCCTGCGCGATGGCCGGCCGGCGGCCCGCCCGCCGGGCGCGGCGGGCCTGTCCGGCCCGCGTGCCGACTTGTATCGCGACGCCCTGCGCGGGCTCAGCGCGCGGCCGCTGGCCCAGGCGAGCCAGCGCCTCGGGCTGCTCACCGACCTGACCCACGCGCTCGGCGACGAGACCGATCGGGAGCTGGCCCAGGCCACCGCCGAGGCCCTGCGGCAGGCGTTCCGGCACTGCGCGTTCTGGCTGCTGGTCGACGCGGTGCAGGGCGACGACCCGACGCTGGCCGACGTGCGCCTGATCGCCATGGAACACCTGCACCGCCATGGCGGCCCGGACTCGGTGCCGACGATCCTGGCGCTGATGGCCGGCTCGCAGGAGCGGCTGCGCGAGACCGGGTCGCGCTTCGACCGCGATCCGTTCGTGCGGCTGCGCCTCGTGCACCTGTGCGGGCAGCTCGACCCGGCCCGGGCCGGCCGCAGCGTGCTGCTGCCGGGCCGCGCCGCCTGGGAGCCGGTGGCGCCGGTCGACTTCCTCGCCGAGCTGGTGCTGCGCGAGGATCCCTACTACTCCGGGCTGCGCACCATCGCCACCGAGGCGCTGTGCCGCTCGCTGGGCCGGCCGATCGACTACGACGTCGCCTGGGTGCGCGGCTGGTACGCCGAACGCCACAAGGGCTGACCGCGGAACGTCGCATGCACACCCTCTGGATCGACCGGACGATCGCCTACGACGGTGCGGCCCTGCGGCCGCACTGGATCCTGGAGCAGACCGGGCTGATGGGCGACGCGCTGGTGGCGTTCGCTGGACCGTGCGAGGTGCAGCAGGAGGAGATGGCCGATCTGGTCGATCGTCGCGCCGGCGCCACCATCGCCGCCGCGGCGATGGTGCACTTCCTGTGGGAGGAGTTCTCGCAGCCGGACCTGCTGCTGATGGTGCACCGGCAGCGGCTGCTGGCGGCGCAGGCCGCCGAATGCCTGCGGCAGCTGCTGCCGGACCTCGCCGGCCTGCGGCGGGACGGCGACGACCTGTATGTCGGTGACGGCAAGCTGTCGATCTCGGTGGCCACCGTCAGTCCGACCTCGGCGTTGCTGCACTTCGCGGTGAACGCCCGCCAGGGCGGCGCGCCGGTGCCGATCGCGGCGCTGGCCGACCTCGGCGTCGAGGCGCGGCCGTTCGCCGAGTTGCTGCTGGCCCGCTGCCGCGACGAGCAGGCGTCCATCGCCGCCGCCCGGGCCACCGTGCGCGCCAAGGGAGAACGGCAGCCGTGAAGCGCTGGCTCCTGACGCTGGCCAAGCTGCTGGTGGTCGCCGCCCTGATGGCGATCGTGTTCGGCAACGTCCACTGGGAGGACCGGCTGGTCTACCGCCAGGGGGCGGGCGGCCCGGTGGTGAAGGAGGTGCCCGGCGCGATCGAGGGGCAGTGGGACCTGGATCCGGTGGCGTTCCGGCCGGACGGCGGTGCGACCGCCTCCTACCCGGTCGGCGAGCAACCCGATGGCACCCTGCTGGCCGCCGAGCCGGGCTTCTGGACCTACTGGAAGAACCTCGATGGGCTGCTGTTCGCGCTGGGCGCGCTCTGCTACCTCGCCACGGTGCTGATCGCCGGCACCCGCTGGTGGTGGCTGCTGCGGGTGAACGGGCTCGGCGTCGGCCTCGGGGAGGCCCTGCGGCTCACCTGGATCGGCACCTTCTTCAACACCGTGGTGCCGGGCCAGACCGGCGGCGACCTGATCAAGGCGATCTACATCATGAAGCGGTGCCCCGGGCAGCGGGTGCCGGCGCTGGTGTCGGTGATCGTCGACCGCGTGCTCGGGCTGGCCTCGCTGGCGGTGCTGGGCGCGGTGGTGGTGCTGTTCGCGCTGGACCGCTTCGGCACCATCGCGCTCTCGATCTGGGGCGTGATGGCCGCCGTCGGCGCCTGCTTCGTCATCGCCTTCAGCAAGCGCCTGCGCCGGCTGGTGCGGCTGAAGGAACTGCTGGAGAAGCTGCCGGCGCGCTTCGGCGGCCTGCTCAAGCTGGTCGACCAGGCGGTGTTCTTCTACCGCGACCACAAGCGGGTGATCGTCGCCAGCCTGCTGTTCGGCATCTTCAACCACGTGGTGTCGGTGATGAGCGTGCTGCTGATCGGCAACGCGCTCGGCGTCGGCATGCCGTCGCTGGAGTACTTCGTGCTGATCCCGGTGATCAACATCGTCTCGGCGGTGCCGCTGGCGCCCAACGGCTGGGGGCTCGGCGAGTGGATGTACCAGGGCCTGTTCTCGACCTACGCCCCGCCGGGCGTGCCGCCGGCGGTGATGGGCACCCGCGGCTTCGCGCTGTCGGTGCTCTACCGCCTGCACCTGACCCTGTGGTCGCTGCTGGGCGGCGTGTTCGTGCTGTTCGAGAAGGACCGGGTGACCCGCGCCGACGTGGCGCACGAGGTCGAACTGGAGGAGCAGGAGGCGGCGGGAGCCGCCGGGCCGGAATGACGCCGATTTCGGCCGCCGGCGCCGTGGCTCGTGCTTGTCCCGCCGCCGGCCGCCGTCCATGCTGCTCCGCCGAGGCTCCCTGCACATGACCGTACTCGTCGTCGGCTCCACCGCGTTCGACACCATCGAGACCCCGCATGGGCAGGAACGCGACTGCCTGGGCGGTTCGTCGACCTACTTCGGGCTCGCCGCGCGCCTGTTCACCGGCGTCCGTCTGGTGTCGGTGGTCGGCGAGGACTTCCCGGCCGTGAACCGCAAGCTGCTGGAGGAGCGTGGCATCGACCTGCAGGGCCTCGAGGTGCAGAAGGGCAGGACCTTCCGCTGGAGCGGCCGCTACAAGCCCGACATGAACGACCGCGAGACGCTGGACGTGCAGCTCAACACGTTCGGCGACTTCCGGCCGAAGGTGCCCGCCGCGTTCCGCGACTCGCCGTACGTGTTCCTGGCCAACGGCGCGCCGGCCACCCAACTGTCGGTGCTGGAGCAGGTCGACCGGCCGCGCTTCCGGGTCGCCGACACCATGGACCTGTGGATCGAGCGGGAGCGCGACGGCCTGCTGGAGCTGCTGCGGCGGGTCGACGGCATCATCCTGAACGACTCCGAGGTGCGGCAGCTCACCGGCGAGCGCAACCTGATCAAGGCCGGCCGCGCCACCCTGGCGCTCGGGCCGTCCCTGGTGATCGTCAAGAAGGGCGAGCACGGCTGCTTCCTGTTCAGCAACTTCTTCCACTACGCGCTGCCGGCGTATCCCACCGAGGACGTGGTCGATCCGACCGGCGCCGGCGACAGCTTCGCCGGCGGCTTCATGGGCCACCTCGCCACCTGCGACAGCCTCAGCCTGTGGAACATGAAGCAGGCCGTCGCCTACGGCACGGTCACCGCCAGCCTGACGGTGGAGGGCTTCGGCGTGAAGCGGCTGGCAGCCGCCGATCGCGAGCTGGTCGAACGTCGCTTCCGGGAACTGCAGCAGTTCGTCGGGATGTGAGCCCGCCGCCCGAGGGAGCCTGCGCGCCGCAGGCGGTCGCGGTGCTGCAGTCGGCGCTGCCGCACCTGAACACCACCGCCGGCCTGGTCACCGCCGCCACGGCGATGGCGGTGCACGGCGTGCCCGGCACCGAGCCCGGGGCGGTCCACGCCGGCCTGGCCGAGCTGGCCATGGCGATCGGCCGCCGGGCCCGGAGCCGCAGCGCCGAGGCGGTGGTCGCCCACGCCCACGAGGTCCTGTTCGGCGAGCTGGGCTTCCGCGGCGAACGCGAGGACTACTACGCGCCGGACAACAGCCTGCTGCCGCGGGTGCTGGCGCGTCGCCGTGGCCTGCCGATCATGCTGACCCTCGTCTACAAGGCGGTGCTCGAGCAGCTCGACGTGCCGGTGGCGGGGGTCGGCGCGCCGGGGCACTTCCTGGCGCAGGTGGTGGTGGAGGGCCGGCCGGCCCTGATCGATCCGTTCCATCGCGGCGTCCAGCTCAGCGTGGCCGAGGCCTGCGAGCGGGTGGCGGCGCTGCTCGGCCGGCCGGTGCCGCCGGGCGACAACCTGCTGGCGCCGATCGGCCACGCCGCCTGGCTGCGGCGCATGCTGCGCAACCTGCAGGAGGCCTACCGGCGCGGCGGACGCGAGCGCGACCGGCACGCGATGCTGGAGCTGGAACTGCAGCTCGACCTGCACCTGCGGCAGGGCTGAGCCGCGGCCGGCTCAGCCGTCGCGGCCGCCGTCCGGCGCATCGCCGGCGGGCGCCGCCGGCCGCGTCCGCAGGCCGCGGGTGAGTTCGCGCAGGCGGCCCTGCTGCCACTTCGCCAGCACCAGGTCCGGGCCGAACCACAGCACCACGCCCGGCACGTCGGTGGAGTCGAGATCGAGGCTGAAGCTGGCCGAGGCCTCACGGATCAGGCTGTAGCTGACGTTGAGGCCGAAGCCGTGGATGTCGACGTAGTACCAGGCCAGCGCGCAGCCATCGCCGTCGTATTCCCAGACGAAGTGGGGCGCGCCGAACGTGCGCAGGCAGCGTGCCAGGTCGTCGTGGCCCGGCCGCAGCGCCGCCAGCGCCACCGCCGGCAGGGGTTCCTCGCGGTGCTGCACGTGCCATTGCAGGCGCACGCAGCCGGCGGCCGGCAGCAGCACGGCGGCCGCCGCCAGGGCAGGCAGGCGCCGGGGCCTCACTTGCCGCCCAGGCCCGGCCGCTCGGCGTCGCGGCTCTGGTTGTCGCCCGGCTCGTGCACGTCCTCCCAGGGCAGCGCGTACTGGGTGCGGTGGGTGCCGAAGCTCGCCCCGTAGTGCGTGAGCACGTCCTTCTCGTCGAAGAACACCCAGACCCGGTCGGTGCGCGTGTCCTGGGCGAACATGTTGAACACCAGCAGGATCAGGCCGGCGGTCTTGGTGTTGCCGGCGTCGTAGCGGTAGGCGGTGCGGCGGCCGAGCTGCACCACCTCGGTGGGCGCGCCCAGGCGTTCGGTCACCTCCCGGGCGGTGGTGGTGCCGGGCACCAGGGTGGCCACCGCGGCCACGTCGATCGGTTCGTTCTGCTCCTGGCGGCCGATGGCGCAGGCCGGCAGGAGGAGCAGCAGGCTGAGGACGGCGCGTTTCATCCCGGCTGAGCGTAGCGGCGTCCCCGCGCAAAGAAAGCGCGCCGGCGCGGCCCGGCTCGGGCGGCGACGGCGCGCGAGGGACGAGGCGGGCAGCGACTACTTGAGCTGCATCTGCACCGGGTTGCTGAGCGCGAACTGGTTGCCGGTCAGCCCGACGGCCTGCAGCAGCAGGGTCATGCCGGCGAACGTGCCGGTGTGCGGGTTCGGCACCGAGAAGGTGCTGTAGCCGAACGAGTCGTTGATCAGCAGCGCCAGCGTCGACGGCGACTGGTAGGGGAACGCCTGGCCGAAGCTGGTGCCGGTGAACACCGGCGGCAGCAGCGCCAGCGGCACGCTGGGCGCGAACGAGTTGGTGCCCGGACCCATGCCGAACAGCAGGAACACCACCTGGCCGTTGTCGCCGTGCACGTCGATCTCCCAGCTGGCCTGCGTCGTGCTGTTCTCCAGCGCGCCGAAGTTGGGCATGTCGAGCACCAGCGGCTCGTGGCCCCAGGCGTTCATGATGCAGAAGCCCATGCTGGTGGGCTGGAAGTTGCCGGTGTCGGTGACCAGCCCCATCGGCGTGCCGGTGCAGCCGATGCCGGTCTGGTTGCTGCCCATCTGCACGCCGTTGATCACGGCGATACTGCCGTTGTTCTGGGTGCTGAAGATGGTGCTGCACATGGTGCCGTTGTCGACGGTCCAGACGAGGTTGGGCACGGTGTAGGAGACCTGGTTGGGCACCTCGCCGACCGGATACGCGGCGACCACCGTGCCGCCGTTCGGGTCGAGGTCGAGACCGACGGTGTTGGCGTAGCCGGTCAGCAGGGCGCCGGTGGCGGTCTGGCCGTTGGAGTTGGCCGCCATCCCGCGCACCGACAGACCCGACAGCGGGCCGGCGCTGACCTCTTCCCACAGGATGTGGGCGGTGGCCGGCACGATCGAGGCGACGTTGCCGCTGGCGTCGTAGGTGATGTTGGCGGCGTCGATCATGATGATCGAGCCGTCGTTGGCGAAGACGCGGTTGCCGTTGCCGTTGACGAAGTTGTTGCCGGCGATCCAGTGGCCGCCCTCGGCCGGGCTGTAGTAGAGGTTGCCGGCCGCGTCCTGGCAGATCGCGCTGGCGCCGTTGGCGAAGGTGCCGGTCTGCGGCCCCGCCGCCGCCATGATCTGGTCCTGGGTGATGAAGAACTCGACGTTGCCATTGCCGGCCCAGCGGATGAAGTCGCCCGGCCGCAGCGTGTGCATCGCCGTGCCGTTGGTCGTGAACACGTCGAACTGGTGGGTGGCGATGGTGTCGCGCACCGTCCAGAACACCTTCAGCGGGTCACCGCTGGCCCGGTCGGCGTTCTTGACGAACGGGCCGGCGAAGTTGATCCGGTCGAAGTAGGCCTTGAAGCCGCGGAAGAAGGTCTGGTTGCCGCTGTTGTTGGCGTCGCCGCGGAACGCCTGGTGCGCCGTGCTGGGCAGCCAGCTCCGCGCGAACGCGCCGGGCCCCGGCGTGACGTAGGCCAGATCGAACTCCTCGATCATCGTGATCGAACTGCCCGGACGGGCATTCACCTCGTCGAGGCTGCGGGCCGGGAAGCGGCCGACGAACACGACGCTGTGGCTCTGGGCGAACAGGGGAGCGGCCAGCAGGAACGCGGCCGGGAGCAGGATCTTGCGCATGAGGGAACTCTCCGGGATGGGTCCGAAGGGCGCGAGCGGCGTCGCGCCGAGGGATGGGTTGCGGCGACAGAGGATAGCGCAGTCACCGGCAACGCCCAGTCCTCCGCGCCGACCGCCCGCTATACTCCCGCGCCTCATGATGTCGCGGCTCTCCCTCTTCCTGGCCACCGTACTCGCCGCGCTCGGCCCGGTCCGGGCCCAGCTGCCGAGCAGCGACGTGTCCATGGGCGTGTTCCCGTTCCTGGTCGGCAACATGGACGGTCGCATCGGCGAGATCGTCACCAACTGCGTGCAGAACGGCATCGACACGGTCTACGTCAGCGCCTTCCGCGCCACCGGGCCGCAGCAGGGCGACCTCTGGATCACCGATCGCACCGGCACCTGGAACCCGGCCTGGGGTCCGGTCCGTCCCGGTGGCGCCGGCATCGACCTGCAGGCCCTGATCACCGCCTGCCACGCGCAGAACCTGCGCGTCGTAGCGGTGCTGAAGTGCTTCAACGACAACGTGCAGCCGACCCACGCCGGCCACAAGGCCTACCTGCTGCAGGTGCTCGACCACCTCTGCAACAGCTACCAGAGCAACGGCCTGCCGGTCTACGACCTGGACGGCGTCGCGCTGGACTACATCCGCTTCGTCAGCAGCACCACCGGCAACGATCCGCTGCAGGTCACCAACTTCCTGGCCAGCGTGCGGACCGTGATCCGCAGCCTCAGCCTGCACTGCTACCTGATCGCCAGCCGCTACACCTTCGATGGCGGCTCCTACAACGGCCAGTTCGTCTCGTACAGCTCGGTGATCGCGTCGCTCGCCTCCCAGTACGGCCAGCACTGGGAGCAGATGGCGCGGCACGTCGACGTGCTGATGCCGATGAGCTACACCGCCGACGGGTCGATCTACAACACCTTCCCCCTGCACCAGGCCTACGTGCGGCAGACCGCGCTCTACGCCCGGCAGGCCTGCACCGCCGCCGGCTTCCCGTTCCGGCGCGTCTGCCCGACCATCCGCACCTACAACGACAGCAACGAGACCTGCACGCCGCTGACCATCGAGGCCTCGATCACCGGCGCGCTGCTGGGCGGCGCCGACGGCTACCAGAGCTTCCGCTACCAGACGATGCTGAACCAGCCGACCTGGTGGCAGAAGTTCGCCCAGTACGCCGTGCCCGGCCCCAACTGGCCGGTGCCGCTGCTGACGGTCAGTCACTATGCGGTGACCGGCACCTGGAACCCGACCCTGTCCCGGGACCTGGACCAGCCCGGCGGCACCCTGCAGGTGCGCTACGACCTGGACGACGACGGCGCCTTCGACACCGGCTGGCTGCCGAGCCTGCAGGGCACGCACCTGGCGCGCCACCCGGGCACCTTCCGCGCGGCCATGCAGGTGAAGGACGCGCAGGGCCACACCAGCGCCACCCGTCGCCGCTTCACCGCCCAGGGCGTCGTCTCGCTGCAGCCGAGCGCGGTCAGCTCGGGCTTCGGCGGCATCAGCCAGGTCCGGATCGACGCCGGCCCGGCCGCGGCCAACGCCACCTACCTCGTGCTCGCCACCCTGTCCGGCACCTCGCCGGGCTTCACCTGGCGCCCCGGCTACCCGGTGCCGATCAACATCGACTGGGTCACCACCGCCTTCCTCTCCGACCCGAACGGCGCAGTGCTTGCCAACGGCCTCGGCACCCTCGACGGGCTTGGCCGCGGCACCGCCACCCTGCAGGTGCCGCCGGGCCTCCTGCACCCGCTGATCGGCGCCACCGTGCACTGGAGCGTCATCAGCCAGGACCTCTTCGGCCGACCGACCTTCGTCGGCGAGGCCGACCCGATGCTGATCCTGCCCTGACGCAGCCGTGACGGCGGCGGACGCCACCGGTAAGGTGGCCGGCCGATGATCACGCTCAAGAGCTATGCCACCGGCGCCTGGACCGAGGGTTCGGGCGAGCCGCGCACCCTGCACGATCCGTCCACCGGCGAGGTCCTGGGCCAGGTCCGCCCGGGCGGCACCGACTTCGCCGCCTGCCTCGCGCACGCGCGCCAGCAGGGCTTCCCGGCCCTGCAGCAGATGGGCTTCGCGGGCCGCACAGCCGCGCTGAAGGCCATCGCCGGCCTGCTGCACGAGCGGCGCGACGAACTGCTGCAGCTCAGCGCGCAGAACGGCGGCAACACCCGCGGCGACGGCAAGTTCGACATCGACGGCGCCACCGGCACGCTCGCCTACTACGCCGCGCTGGGCAAGGACCTGGCCACCGGCAACCACCTGCCCGACGGCGACGGCGTGCAGCTCGGCCGCAACGCCAAGCACTGGGGCCAGCACGTGCTGGTGCCGCGCCCGGGCGTCGCGCTGCACATCAACGCCTTCAACTTCCCCGCCTGGGGCATGGCCGAGAAGCTCGCCTGCGCGATCCTCGCCGGCGTACCGGTGATCACCAAGCCGGGCACGCCGAGCGCGCTGCTCAGCCAGCGCATCGCCGAGCTGATCGTCGAGAGCGGCCAGCTTCCCGAAGGCGCCTTCCAGTACCTGCCCGGCTCGGTCACCGGCCTGCTCGACCTGCTCGGGCCGATGGACTGCGTCGCCTTCACCGGCAGCGCCGCCACCGGCGCCCTGATCCGCGGCAACAAGAACCTGGTCCACCGCAACGTCCGCGTCAACATCGAGGCGGACTCGATCAACTCGGCAACGCTGGCGCCCGACGTCGAACCGGACACCGAGCTGTACGAGCTGTTCCTCGCCAACCTGATGGTCGACCTCACCCAGAAGGCCGGCCAGAAGTGCACCGCCGTGCGCCGCATCCTGGTGCCGCAGGACCGCCTGGCGGCGGTGGCCGAGGAGCTGGTGGCCCGCCTGCGCGCCACCAAGGTCGGCAACCCCGCCGACGAGTCGGTGCGCATGGGCCCGGTGGCCAGCCAGGAGGCGCTGCAATCGGTCCGCGACGGCATGCGGCAGCTGCTGGCCGCGGCCGACCTGCTCACCGGCGGCCCCGACCCCATCGCCGAACAAGGCTACTTCGTCGCGCCGACCCTGCTGCGCGGGAAGGACCCGGCCGCCGAGGTGCTGCACTCGCTGGAGGTGTTCGGCCCCTGCGCCACCCTGATCCCGTACTCCGGCAAGGCCGCCGACGCCGCTGCCCTCTGCAACCGTGGCGGCGGCGGGCTGGTGTCCTCGATCTACTCCGACGACAAGGCCTTCTGCGAGGAACTGACGCTCGGCATCGCCCCCTGGCACGGTCGCGTCTGGATCGGCTCGGAGAAGATCATCGGCCAGGCGCTCGGCCCCGGCGCGGTGCTGCCGCAGACCATCCACGGCGGCCCCGGCCGCGCCGGCGGCGGCGAGGAACTGGGCGGCCTGCGCGGGCTCATGCCCTACCTGCAGCGCACCGCCGTGCAGGGCTACCAGGGCATCGTCGCCCGCGCCTTCGGCCCGCCGGGCCCGGCCGCCGGCGCCTGAGCCCCGAAGGCCCCGTGCGGCCGGCACTTCTGCCGAGAAAGCCGAGCTGCCCGCACGCCCGGCCGCGTATGCTCGGCCACAGTCGGGCGGTAGCGAGAACCGGCCGGCGCGCTGCGTGCAAACCCTCGGTCTGATCCTGTTCCTCTGGTGCTCCGTGGCGGCGCTGCTGGCGCCGGTGGTGGGGCGGATGATCCGCGACGGCCATTCGGCCCGCTGAACCCGCCCCGACCCGGAACTCAGGATCCCAGGGTCGCCGTCGCCGCGGCGCTGACCACCGCGCCGAGCGTGTTGGCCGGCGGATCGAGCGCCAGCGCCTGCACGTGCATCCGCGCCCCGGACAGGGCCGGCTGGTTCGGCAGGGCGAGGCTCCAGCTCGCCGTGCCGCCGCTCCCCAGCACCAGGGTCGACGCGTCCGCCGACACCCGCATCAGGCAGCCCGGGGCGCCGAGCCCGCCCAGGGCGAACGGCAGCGGCCCGAACGCCGACATTGTGCTGCTGAGCCCGACCACCACGAACGCCACCTGCGGTGCGGGCAGGTTGCCGAACTGCACCGCCATCGTCTGGCCGAGCCGCGGCAGCGCCGTCGCGGTGTTGCTGATCGTGCCGCTGCTGCCCGGACAACCCGCGCCCAGCGCCGCATAGGCCGCCGGCACCGCGCCCTGGAACTCCCACGTCTCCGGATAGTGCGTCTGCAGGTTGCCGTGCGAGCCGCCATACAAGACGCACACCCCGCGGCCGAGGTCGAAGCCGAGCTGCGCCCCGCTGCGCGACGACGGCGTGCCGGTCGACACCCGCGTCCAGGCGCTGCCGTTGTACTCCCACGTCTCGGTCGAGAAGGTGCCGTTCGGCGTGCGGCCGCCGTGCAGCACGCACACGCCCCGGCCCTGGTCGTAGACCATCCGCGCGTTCATCACGCCGAGCCCCGGCGTGCTGGTCGGCCCGGGGCCGACGCCGGCGGTGCGGTCGCTCCAGTCGATGCCGTTGTACTCCCAGGTCTTCTGGTCCGGCGCGCCGAAGAAGCTGGTGCCGCCGGTCAGCACGCACACCGCGCGGCCGATGTCGTAGCACATGCTCGAATACTCGGCCTCGGCCGGCGCGTTCGCCGTGGTCACCCGCGTCCAGGCGCTGCCGTTCCACTCCCAGGTCTCGAGCTGGGTGCGCGGCAGGTTGGGGTTGGTGGTGCCGCCGTAGAGCACGGTGCGCGAGCGGGCGATGTCGTAGGCCATGACGTGGCCGAGCCGCGCGCTGGGCGAGCCGCCGGGGGGCGTGACGTCGGTCCAGTTGGCGCCGTCCCACTCCCAGGTGTCGTTCCGCAGCGTGCTGCCCTGGCCGCCGAACAGCACCGTCCGGCCGCGGGTCAGGTCGTGGCTCATGGCGAAGTCGCGGCGCCCGGGCGGCGTCGCGGCGGGGGTGGCCTGGCTCCAGTTGCTGCCGTCGTACAGCCAGGTGCCGTTCAGGGTCGGCCAGCCGCCGAACAGGATGGTGTGGTTGGCGGTGGCGTGGAACACCATGGCGCCATCGCGGACGTTGCCCGGGTTCTGGGCCGGGCTGCGCTGGGTCCAGGTCTGGGCCGCGACCGGCGTTGCGGTCAGCAGCAGGAGGGCGGGGAGGACGGTGGCGTGGTGGCGCATGGCGGCTCCGGC
>CAZMGG010000017.1:0-61450 GCA_964565715.1 uncultured candidatus Brocadiaceae bacterium
GCGCGAGAAGGACCTGCCGGCGGCCCGGCGTCACCTGCTGGCCGCCGTGTTCGGCATGCCGATCGACGGCGCCGCCAACCTGGCCATGGGCCGCTGGCATCAGGCGATGGACGAGCCGGAACGGGCGCTCGGTCGCTTCTTCCTGGCGACGCTGGACGCGCGCAACACCGGCGAGGCGGGCTTCCGGGCCTGGCTCGACCTTTTCCGCCGGCTGCGGCCGGACGCCGATCCGCTGGCGACGCTGCGGGACGACGCCGACGGCCGCGTGCCGGCGTTCGAGCCGCTGCCGCGCGATCCGGCGACGATCCGGAAGACCGGTCGGACCGTGCTGGTGGAGCTGTTCACCGGCGCGATGTGTCCGCCGTGCGTGGCCGCCGACGTGGCCTGCGCGGCGCTGGGTTCGCACTACGACGCCGACGAGGTGGTGCTGGTCCAGTGGCACCTGCCGATCCCGGCGCCGGAGCCGCTGGTGGCGCCGCCGAGCCTGGAACGGGCGGGCATGTTCGGCGTGCGCGGCACGCCGACGGTGGTGTTCGGCGGCGTCGAGCAGATCACCGGCGGCGGCCGGGCCGAGGCGGCGCCGGACATGTTCCGCCGCTACGCCGAGGTGGTGACGCGGGAGCTGGCCAAGGCGCCGGTGGTGCGGCTCGGCGGCCGCTGCACGCGCGACGGCGACCAGGTCGAACTCAGCCTGTGGGCGGAGCCGGCGGCAGCGGACGGCGCGCTGCCCGCGGGCCTCACCCTGCACGCGGTGCTGGTCGAGGACCTGATCGCCTGGCCCGGCCGCAACGGGATCCTGTTCCATCACGAGGTGGCGCGGGCGCGGCTGCTGCCGGCCAGCGGCGCGGCGGCGGCGGGGCACGGTCCGACGGACCCGGTGCGGGCGTCGGCGTCGCTGGCCGAGATCGCCCGTGGCCTCGACCGGCTGATCGCCGGCTACGAGACCGAGCGTGAGTTCCTGGTGCGGCCGACGACGCCGGCGCCGGAACGGCTGGCGGTGGTGTGCTGGGCCGAGGACGGATCGGGCACCGTGGTGCAGGCCGTGCGACTGCCCTGCGGCGGCGGAGGCGGCAAGCGGTGAGCCGGCGCGACGCGGCGGCTTGGGAACGTCTGGCCTCGGCCCTGCGGCCGGCCGGCGTGCGGCTGGCGCGGGCGCGCGGCGCCGACGCGGTGCGCCGGACCACGGCCCGCATCTGTCGCCGGCTGCCGCTGGCGGCGGCGTTGGTGCTGGTCGTCACCGGGCTGATCGCCCTGCGCGCGCCGGTGCCGTTCTGGCTGCCGCCGCTGGCACTGCTCGCCGTCGCCGGCGCGGCGATCGCGATCACCGCACTGGGGGCCCGCGCCCGCGCGGTGTCGCCGGGAGCGGCGGCGCTGGCCTGCGATCGCGCCCACGACCATCGCGACCGCCTGTCGGCGGCGCTCGAACTGGCGGGTGCACCGGGTGCCCGAGGCACGGCGGACGCCGACGCGCTCGGCGAGCAGCTCGCCCGTGCGGCGATCGCCGACGGTCTCGCCGCCCTCGAGCGCACCGATCCCGAACGCATCGCGCACGCGCCGGAACGGCCGGCGGTGGCCTGGCGCGGGGCGCTGGCCTCGTTGCTCGTGCTCGGCCTCGCCACGCACTGGCTGCCGCCCTTCCTGGCGGCGCCGGTCGCCACGCCGCCGGCCGCGCCCGCAGGCGACCGCACGGTGGCCAGCCGCCCCGCGGCCGGCGGTGCCGCGGCCGGCGTGCATGAGGCGGGCGAGAGCCCCGCCGCCGGCGAACGGCGGGCGGCGCCGCGCCCGGCCGGCGAACGCCGCGATCCCGAGGCTGCCCCGGCGCCGGACCAGCCGGCGCCGACGGTGCCCGCCGCGACCGGCGCCGGCCCGAGCGGCAACGAGGCGCCCGGCGAGAGCGCGCAGAGCGGCGCGCCGAAGTCGGCGCCGTCGGGCAGTCCCGGCGCAGGCCGGCCCGGCGGCGGCCAGGGCAGCGCCGCCGCCAGCGCCGCCGAGCCCGCGCCGGAACCACCCAAGGACCCTGCCGCGGCGCCGAAGCCGCGCCGCAGCACCCCGCCGAAGCCGACCCCGGACCAGGAGGCCAAGGCCGCCGAGTCCGCCGGCGCGCCGAGCGGCCCTTCCCGCGGCAGCGGCCGGATGGCGCCGGTGGGCAACAAGCGCCAGGACCTCGCCCGCGGCATGGAGCGGCAGGACGAGCCCGAGGTCGAGGACGAGGCGATCGAGGACGAACAGAGCGAACAGGAGCAGCGCGGCGGCGTGATGCCGATGCGCCGCCAGGATCAGCGGCCCGCCGGGCGCGAGCTGTCCATCTCCGGCGACGGACCGCCGGACCAGGGCCGCGGCGGCCCGACGCCGCCGAAGAAGGCCCGCGGCACCGCATCGCTGGTGCTCGGCATCCGCCTGCCGGACCAGGTCCGCGGCCAGCCCAACCCCGGCACCGCCAAGACCAGCCTCGAGCAGATCCCGCCGCGGCCGCAGCAGGCCGATCCCGGCCTCGCCCGCAGCGCCAGCCCCGGCCGCGCCGGCACGCCACAGAGCCCGCGGGCGGGCCTGGGCCCGTTGCAGCCGCTGCTGGCCGCCTACCACGAACTGCTGCGCCGCCAGGCGGCGCCCGCCCCCGCTTCTCCCGTCGAACCCGACCCCGCCACCCAACGCCGATGACCGACACCCCAGCCCGCGCCCGCGTCGAGCACTTCCAGAAGACCTTCGCGGCGATGGCCGATGCCGTGCACCGCCTGATCGTCGGGCAGGACGAGGTCGTCGACGGCGTCCTGACGGCGTTGCTCGCCGGCGGACACGTGCTGCTGGAGGGCGTCCCCGGCATCGGCAAGACCATGCTGGTGAAGACGCTGGGTGACGCGCTGCACCTGAAGAAGGGCCGCATCCAGTTCACGCCGGACCTGATGCCCGCCGACGTGCTGGGCACCATGGTGCTCGAAGAGGGCGCCGGCGGCCGCGCGGTGCGCTTCCAGCCGGGCCCCATCCACACCAACCTGCTGCTGGCCGACGAGATCAACCGCGCCACGCCGAAGACGCAGTCGGCCCTGCTGGAGGCGATGCAGGAGCAGCAGGTCACCGTCGGCGGCGAGACCCGGGCGCTGCCGCAGCCGTTCGCGGTGCTCGCCACGCAGAACCCGGTGGAGCAGGAGGGCACCTATCCGCTGCCGGAGGCCCAGCTCGACCGCTTCCTGTTCAAGCTGCTGGTCGGCTACCCGCGCGAGCAGGACTACCAGGCGATCCTCGAACGCACCACCGGCGGCGCGCCGCCGCAGGTGCCGGCGGTGGCGTCCGCCGAGGACGTGCTCGCGATGCGCGAACTGGTACGCGCGGTGCCGGTGCCCGAGGCGGCGCGGCTGCTGGCGACGCGGCTGGTCATGGCCACGCAGCCGAAGAGCCCCTACGCCAGCGAACGGGTCAACCGCTTCGTGATGCTGGGCAGTTCGCCCCGCGGCGCCCAGGCCCTGGTGCTGGCCGGCAAGGTGTCGGCGCTCCGTGACGGCCGCTTCGCGGTGGCCACCGCCGACATCGTCCGCCACGCGCTGCCCGCCCTGCGTCACCGCGTCCTGCTCAACTTCGAGGCGCTCGGCCAGGGGCTCACCACCGACGAACTGCTCGGCGAACTGCTGCAGCGGGCCGATCTCGGCGAGGTCGTGCGCGCGTGACGACGGCGACCGCCGCCGCCGGACTGTTCGATCCGGGCTTCCTGCGGGCCCTGGAGGGCCTGCGCATGGTCGCACAGCGCGTGCCGGCGGGGGGGCGCCACGCCGAGCAGCGTTCGCGTGCGCGCGGCGCCGGCCAGGAGTTCACCGACGTGCGGCCCTACGTGCCCGGCGACGACTTCCGCGCCATCGACTGGCACGTGTTCCAGCGGCTCGACAAGGTGTTCCTGCGCCTCTACCTGCAGGACGAGGACCTGCCGGTCTACTTCCTGCTGGATCGCAGCGGCAGCATGGCGCGCGGGCCGGCGCAGGGCCCCGGCGTGCCGCGCGCGGTGGTCGCGGCGCGGATCGTGGCGGCGCTGGCCTACGTCGCGCTCAACCACATGGATCGCATCGCCGTGCTGCCGTTCGCCGGCCAGCCGCTGGCGCCGCTGCCGGGCACGTCGGGCAAGCACGCGTTCCAGCGGCTGCTGGCGTTCCTGGCGACGCTGTCCCCGCCCGACGGCGAGGCCGGCACCGGCCTGTGCGCGGCGTTGCAGCAGTTCGCCGCCCGTCGCGCGCGCCGCGGGCTGTGCGTGCTGGTGAGCGACTGCTTCGATCCGCGGGGGCCCGAGGCCGTGCGCAGCGCCCTCGGCCTGCTGCCGCATCGCGTGCTGATCGTGCGCCCGGTGCATGCCGGCGAGGAACGGCCGCTCCACCTGCGCGGCGAGGTGCGCGCCGTGGACTGCGAGAACGGCGAGAGCCTGGAGCTGGCCGTCGACGACGCCCTGCTCGACCGCTACGCGGCCGCCTACCGGGCCTTCCGCGACGGGCTCGCCGGCTTCGCCACCGGCCGCGGCGGCGGCTACCTGGAGGTGCGCACCGACCAGCCGGTGGTGCCGCAGATCGCCACGCTGTTCCGCCACGGGGTGCTCACCGCATGACCCTGTTCGGCGTGTCGCCGCTGGTGTTCGGCATGGTCGCCGTCGCCCTGGCGGCGGTGGTTTCCGCCCTGCACCTGCTGCGCGTGCGGCTGCGGCGCGTCGACGTGGACACGCTGCTGTTCTTCCGGCTGGCGGGCAGCGTGCGGCAGCCGCGGGTCCTGCCGGGCCGGCCGGCGCGGTGGCTGGCGTGGTTGCTGGCGACGCTGGCGGCGTTGGCGGCCTGGGCCGCGGTGGCGGACCCGCGCGTCGACCTCCAGGCGCCGTCGCGGGTGGTCGTGCTGGAGCCGGCGCCGCCCGGAGCCGTGTGGGAGGCCCGGCTGGCGGCGTTGCACGAAGTGCTGCGCGGCGGCCTGGGACCGCGGGGCGCCGTGCTGGCCGCCGCCGCGCCGCCCCTGCTCCTGCTCCGCGCCGACGAGCCACGCCGTGCGCTTGCCGAACGGCTGCGCGCCCTGCCCGAGCGGGCGGCGACCGGCACCGCGGTCGCGGCGCTGATCCGGGCCGCGGACCAGCTCGGTCCGGCCGACGAGGTGCTGTGGATCGGCGGGCCGCCACCGGCGGTGGAGCTGCCGGTGCCGTTGCGCGCCGTGCTGCGCGGCGACGTCGCACCGCTGGTCGTGCACGGCGCGCGCTGGCAGCGGGTGGCCGGCGCGCCGCCGAGCCTGGTGATCACGGTGACGGCGGTGGCCGGCGGCGAGGCCGCGCTGCGCACCGGCGAAGGCGAGGTGCAGGCGGAACTGCTGCCGGGCTTCGGCGAGGTGACCCTGGGCCCCCTGGTCGCGCCGCCAGCGCCGGCCGCGGTGCCGCGGCTGCTCCTGCGTGCCGGCGCGACGCAACTCGGCTGCGACGTGCCGTTCCCGGCCGCAGCACCGCTGCGGGTGTTCCTCGCCGCCGACCTGCCGGCGGACCTCCGCGAGGTGGTGGCGGCGGCCATCGCGGTGGACGACGAGCTGGCGCCGGCCGCCGATGCGGGCGACGCCGACGTGCTGGTGGCCGCCACCGACGCCGTCGACGAACGGCCGCGCCTCGTGCTGACGCCCGGCGAGGGCGGCGGGCCACGCCTCGCGGTGCTCGCCGGCACCGCGCCTCTCGAGCTGTCCCTGCGCGATCGCACGCGGCGCGACGCCAGCGCGCTGCCGTTGTCGCCGGCCGAGGCCGGCGTGACGCCGTGGGTGATGGACGCCGCCGCCGGCGGCGTGCTGGTGGCGGCCACCCGCCACGACCAGCGCCGCCGCGTGCACGTCGTCGATTGGCTGCTGGCGCCGCAGACTCACGCCGACGTGCTGCCGCTGCTGGTCACCGCGCTGCGGGCGCTGGGCGGGCGACCCGAGGCGGTGCTGGCCGGCGTCGGCGAGCCGTGGCGCCGACCCGCCGCGTGGGCGGATGGCGCCATCGGCGGCGCCCTGCCGGTCGCCGGTGCGTTCCGCGCCGTGGCCCCGCCCGGACGCGGCGAGTGGCGCGGCCAAGGCGACACGTTCACCGTGATCGGGCTGCCGGCTGCGGCGCCGGTCGCCGCGGACGCGCCGGACGACCCGGTCGATGTCGCGCCGTTCGGCGGCGCCGACCAGCTGCTGCCGTGGCTGCTGCTGGTCCTGCTGCTGGTGCTGGCCGCCGATGGCTGGCTGTTCCAGAAGGGACGGCTGCCATGACCTTCGCGTCGCCCTGGTGGTTGGTCTTCGCCCTGCTGGCCGTGCCGATCGTGCTGGCCGCGCGCGGCGCCGGCAACGGCCTCGCCGCCGGGCCGCGGCGCGCCGTCGTCGCGTTGCAGGTTGTGGCGGTGCTGCTGGCGGCGATCGCGCTGGCCGGGCCCTGGACCGCGAGCGCGGGCCCGGTGCACCGGGTCGTGGTCTGGGCCGCCGGCGACGCCGCCGCCGCCCGCGCCGATCTGGCGGCGCTGCGGGCCGCCGTGCCCCGGCGCGACCCGTTCACGGTGTTCGTCGCGGGGCAAGCACCGCGGCGCTCGGACCCCGCCGCCGATGCGACGGAAGCCGGCACGCCGGACCTGGTGCGGGCGCTGCGCGCCGCCGCCGCCGCCATACCCTCCGGCGCCGCCGGTTGCCTCGTGCTCTACACCGATGACCGGCACGATGGCGAGGAGCTGGCCGCGCTCGCCGCCGAACTCACCGCCCGCGGCCTGCCGCTGCACGTGCGCCGGACCTCCGCCCCGGCCCAAGCCGAAGTGGCGCTGCTGCGGGTCGAGCATCCGTTGGCAGTGTCGCCCGGCGAGGCGTTCCGCCTGCTCCTGCACCTGCGGGCCCGCGCAGCCGGTTCCGCCCGTCTCGAGGTGCGCGCTGCGGAGCAGGTGGTGGCCACCGCCGACCTCGCGCTGGCCGCCGGCGAGCAGGTCCGCGCCGTCGAGGTGGTGCTGACCGAGCCCGGCACCGTCGGCCTCACCGCCACCCTCGCGGTCGTCGGCGCGGGGCCGCAGACCGAACGGAGCGCCGTGCTGGTGGACCAGCCGCTGCGCATCCTGCACCTCGCCGCCGACCCGAGCCGGCGGGATGCGCTGGCGGCGACCCTGCGCCAGCACGGCATCGTCGCCCACGCGCCGGATCCGCTGGCGCCGCTGGCGGCCGACGCGACGTTCTTCGACTGCGAGGCGGTCCTGGTCGACGACGTGCCGGCCGCCGGCTGGCTCGGCAACCAGGGCCTGGTTCGCACCGGCGTGCTGCAGCAGGGGCTCGGCCTCGTGCTGGCGGGCACCAACGCCAACCTCGGCCCCGGCGGCTACGGCAGCTCGCCGCTGGCCGATGTCCTGCCCGTGCGCATGCCGCAACGCGAGGAACGCCGCGATCCGAGCGTCGGGCTCGTGCTGATCATCGACACCAGCGGCAGCATGGGCGGCGGCCGCATCGAGCTGGCCAAGGAGGTGGCGCGCCTCGCGGTGCAGCGCCTGCAACCCCACGACAAGGTCGGCATCGTCGAGTTCTACGGCAGCAAGCGCTGGGCGGCGCCGCTGCAGCCCGCCACCAACACCATCGAGATCACGCGCGCGCTCAATCGTCTGCAGGCCGGCGGCGGCACGATCATCTTCGACGCGCTGGAGGAGTCCTACTACGCGCTGCTGAACGCGCAGACCCGCTTCAAGCACATCCTGGTGCTGACCGACGGCGGCGTCGAGAGCGGTCCGTTCGAGGCGCTGGCGCGGCGCATGGCCGCCGCGGGCCAGACGCTGTCGACGGTGCTGATCGGTCCGCAGGCGAGTTCGCCGTTCCTGCGCAATCTCGCCCAGTGGGGTCGCGGCCGCTTCTACGCCTGCCCGGACCGCTTCCAGCTCCCGGAGCTGCAGTTCCGAGAGCCGCAGTCGGCGCTGCTGCCGGCGGTGCAGGAACGCAGCCTGCCGCTCTGGCGCAGCGCCGAGGCCGAGGCGGTGGCGGCGTTCGCCGGCGATCAGCTCCCGGCAACCGGCGGCATCGTCGAGGCCAGCGTGCGGCGCGGCGCCGAGGTGCTGCTGCGCACCGGCGGTGGCGAGCCCTACCTGGTGGGCTGGGATCAGGGCGCCGGCCGCGTGCTGGTGCTGGCGGGGCAGACGCTGGGGCCGCACAGCGGCGAACTGCGCGCCGATCCGGCCTACGGCGCGTTCCTGGCCGATCTGCTGCGGTCGGCGGCGGCGGGTCGCGGCGCGGCGCGGGCGCAGCTGCGGGCCCGGACCTTCGAGTCCGGCGTGCTGGTGACGCTGCAGGTCCCCGCTGGCACGCACCTGCCCGGCCTGCCGGAGGCGCGCCTGGAGGAACGTCGCGTCACGCTGGCGCCGCAGGGCGACGCGGAGTTCGCCGCGTTCGTGCCGTGGCCCGCGGGCGCTGGCGGCGCCCACCTGCTGACCGCTGCGTGCGGGGACGTGGTGCTGGCCCGCGGCGCCGTGGCACAGCCCGGCAGCCGGGCCGGGCGCCTCGCCGACCACGCGGCGGTGCTGCGGCAGCTCGTCGCGCTGAGCGGCGGAACGGACGCGACCGCCGGTGCGGGTGCCCCCCTGCCGCAGCCTGCGCCGGCGAGCCGGCCGCAACCGGTCTCCCTGGTGCCGTGGGCGACCGGCGCCGCGTTGTTCCTGTTCCTGCTGGCGGTGCTGCTGCGCCGGTGGCCCTGGTCCGTCGCGCGCGCCCGACCCATGCCTGGCGCCGGCGCGGCCCTGCTGCTGGCCATGCTCGGCCTCGCCGCGGCTGCGCCGGCCCAGGAACTGCCGTCCGCCGACGATCGGGCTGCGATCCGGGCGGCCATCGACGCGGAACTGCGCCACACCGGCGATCTCGAGGTGCTGGCCGGGCGATGGCAGGAAGCGCCACCGGCGCACCGGCTGCAGCTGGCCATGGCGCTCGGCGACCTCGGTCGCGCGGCGCGGCTGCTGGACGAGCCGCCGCTGCGCACCACCGACGCGGTGCTGCGCGTCGCCCTGCTCGACGTGATCGGTCGGGCACCGCAGGCGCTGGCCGCCATCGCCGAACTGCCGGCGCCGCCGGGCGCCACCGCCGTCGAACGCGGCGACTGGCTGCTGCGCGAGGCCATGCTGCGGCACGCGACGGGCGATCGGGACGGCGCCGCCGTGGCGATCCGAGCCGCCGCCGCAGCCGCGGCGACGCCGGCCTTCACCCAGCTGGCCGGCGTGCTGGCCGGCAGCCTCGGGCTGCACGAGGTGGCCCTCGAGCTGCACGCGGTGCCGACGGCCGGCGCCGGCAGCGCCCGCGACGCGTTCCAGGCCGCCCTGCGCCGGGGCCTGTGGCACGAGCGGTCCGGCGATCCGGCGGCGGCGGCGGCCGCCTACCAGCTGGCGCACGATCGCGCCGAGCTGCGCCGCGATCGCGCCTTCGCGCTGGCCTGGCTGGTGGCGGTCGAACGTCGCGCCGGCACGCTGCCGGCCCGCGCCGAACGCTGGCTGGCCCGCGCTCGCGAGGGCGAGCGCCTGGGCGAGGCCGAACTGCGCGTGCTGCTGGAGGTGCTGCGCGAGCTGAACCGCCCGCGCGACGGCCTCGCCGTGCTGGCGGCGCTGCCGGCCGACGAACAGGCGCCCTACGCCGACGTGGCGTTGGACCTGGCGCTGGCCGCCGGCGATCCAGCCGCCGCCGTGGCGCAGCTCCGGGCGCGCCTTGCCGCCGCGCCGGACGACCACGAGCTGCGCGGTTCGCTGGCGGTGCTGCTGGCGGATCTGGATCGCGAGGAAGAGGCGCGCGTGGTCCTGCGCGAGGGCATCGCCGGCGCCCGGCCGCGGGCCCTGCGGGCGTTGTGGCAGACCAGCTCGCAGCTCGCGTTCGACGATGTCGTGGCGGCGATCGCGACGGCGGTGGCCGCCGGCGACGAGCCGGGAGCTGCCACCGAGGCGGCGCTGCTGCGGGTGGCGCACCTGCGCTATCAGGGCCGCGACGCCGAGGCGGGTCGCCTGCTGTGGCAGGCGCGGCAGGCCGCCGAACGGCCCGCCGACCGCCTGAAGGTCGCCGAACAGCTCGAGAGCCTCGGCGACGCCCGCGGCGCCATCGAGCTGTATGCGGCGATCCACGCCGAGACCGGGACCGAGGACGTGACCCTGCGGCTCGCCTGGCTGCTCGGCGAGTCCAAGGACCCGGCCGATCGCGCCCGCGCGGCAGCGTTCTACCGCGAGCTGTGGACCAGGGCCGGCAGCCACGCCCGCCGCGTGCAGGCCGAGGAGCAGGTGCTGGACCTGGCCGCGCGTGAGGGCACGCTGGCCGACCTCGCCATCGAGCTGGAGGAGCAGCTCGCCGATCCGCAGACGCCGAACCGTCCGGCGGTGCGCGACGCCCTGGTGAAGATCTACTCCCGCGCCCGCGACACGGTCGGCGCCGCGGCGATCCTCCGGCAGTGGGCCGAGAGCGAGCCCGAACGCGCGATCGAGGCCGAGGAACAGCTCGCCCGCGTCTACCTCGCCGCCGAGGAGTTCCGCAACCACGAGCGAACCCTCGAACGGCTGCTGCACGCCAATCCCGGCGCCGAACTGGACTATCGCCAGCAGCTCGCCATGTCGGCCCTGGAGCGCGGCCGGCCGGCGCTGGCCCGCGACTACATCCGCGCCATGCTGTCCGGCGAGGCGCTGCCGGACCAGGTCGCGATCGAGTTCGGTGCCGGCATCTACTCGCTGGCGGCGCAGCACGAGGAGGCGGTGCGGCTCTACCGGCGGGCGCTCGCCCTGCACCCGGACCGCGTCGAGACCTTCCTGCTGCTCGGCAACTCGCTGCGCGCCGCCGACCAGCGCGTCCGCGCCATCGGCACGTTCCAGGAACTGCTGCTGCGCGACCTGCCCGACGACCTGTTCGTCGTCGCCGTCGACGGCCTGCTGAACATGGAGGCGCCGAACGACGCCCTGGCGGCCGCCGTCCGCGCCGTGCGGTTGCGGCTGGCGGCGCGGCCGCACCAGGTGTTCCTGCATCGCGTGCTGCAGGATCTGCTGGAGGCCCTCGGCGACGACGCGGCGCGGGTGCGGGCCCTGGAGGACACCGTGGTGGTGGCCGGCGAGCAGCGCGCGCCGTTCGTGCGCGAACTCATCCAGGAGGCCGAACTGCGCCGCGACTGGCCGGCCTACGTGGCGCACGGCCGCACCCTGCTCATGCTCGGCGAGGAGGTGCCGCCGGCGGTGTTCCTGTCGCTCGGCGAGGCCCTGCTGAAGGCCGGCGACCTCGATGCGGCGACGCAGGCCTTCGCCCGGGCGCGGCTGGCGCCGGACTTCGCCAGCGTCGAGGTGCGCATCGCCGAACTGCTGGAAGGCGCCGATCGGCTCGCCGAGGCCGAGCGCGTGCGCCGCCGCCTCCTGCGTCGCCGGCCCGACGACGCGGCCTCGGCCCTGGCGGTGGCGCGCCTGTGCGAGCGACAGAACGCGCCCGAACGGGCGCTGCCGCTCTACCTCGCCACCGCGTTGCGGCTGCTGCCGGCGGGCCTCGACGGTCCGCGGCCGGCCGGGCGCAGCGTGGTGCAGAACCGGCAGGCGCCGCAGCCGACGTTCGCCGAGGCGTTCGCCGGGGCGCTGCGCAGCACCGGGACCGCCGCCGGGCTCGGCGAACTGCGCCTTGCCCTGCTGGCGGCGGCGACCGACGCCGACCGGCCCGCCGAGCGCCGGCTGGCGGCGCAGCAGCACCTGCGGCAGCTCGCGCTGGCATTCGACGACGCGGCGCTGCGTACCGCGGTGCGGCAGGCCGAGGACGGTCTGGCGGCGGCCGGCGACGCGCGGCTCCTGCGCACCATCCTCGAGCGACGTCTGCAGGATGGTGACCTCGACGGCGCCCGGGCGGCGCTGCCGCAGGGCGGCGCCGTCGGCTGGGAGGAACTGCGCCTCGCTTTGCTCGGCGGCGATCCGGCGATTCTCGCCGCCACCGCCGCCCGGGCCGAGGTCGCGCTGCTGCCCGGTCTCGGCCGCACGCTGCTGCTCGCCGGCCGCCGCGCCGAGGCCGAGGCCCTGCTGCCCCGTCTGCGCGAGCAGGCCCGCACCGACCCGGACGAGGCGGCCCCGCACCTGGCCGAACTGGAGCGCACGCTGGGTATGCCGGTGGACGAGGCCGCCCTGGCGCAGCGGCGCCTGGCCGCGGCGCTCGGCCGCAGCGGCTCGGCGGCGCAGCGGGTCAACGCCATCCTGTTCGCCCTGCGCGACAGCCGCGGACTGGGCGAAGCCGAGCGGCGTGCCCATCTGCTCAATCTCTGCGCCGAGGTGCAGACCGCCGGCGACGCCAACCTGGCCGAGCGCGTGCTGGCGGCCGGCAGCGACGTGCTGCCGGCGACGGTGTGCGAGCCGCTGGTCGAGCTGCTGTTCCGCTCGATCGACCGCGCCTACCAGATCCCGTCGCGGGTGCGACACCTGCGCCACGTCGCCGAACCCCGCGCCCTCGAACTGCTGCGCAACAGCCTGCAGAAGGTGACCGCCGACGAACGCCGCTCGCAGCAGCTGCGCATCCTGCAGGACGCAGCCGGCGTGCCCGCGGCGGTCCTCACCACGATCGCCCGCGAGGTCGACCTCGACCGCCTCACGCCGAGCGACCAGTACGTGCTGGAACGGCTGGCGGTGGGCGACTTCGCCGGGCCGGCGGCGGCGGTGCTGGCGGAACGGCTCGCCGCGAAGCGGCCGCAGGAGCCTGCGACCCTGGCCCTGCAGGTGCGCCTCCTGACGGATCCAGCCGCCCGGCGCATGGCTGCCGTGGCCGCCGTGCACACCATCGCCGGCCTGCGCGAGGTGTCGGCCCGCAGCGACGGCGCGCTGGCCCTGCTGCTCGGCGAGCTGTCCGCGGCCGAGGCGCAGGAGCTGCTGGCGGGGATGTCGTCCGGCGCGCCCCTGCAGGTGCGGGTGCCCCTGCTGCGCCGGCTCGGCCAGAACGACCGCGCCGCCGAGGCCCTGATCGCCGCCTACCGCAAGCGGCCCGACGACACCGCCCTGTTGTTCCAGGCCGCCCGCATCCTCGAGGCGGATGGCCTGCTCGAGCGCGCCGTCGAGCTGTATCGCACCGCCCGGGATCGCGCCGGCACGTTCTACGCCCACCAGGCCGGCCAGCTGGCGCGGCTCGAACTGCGCCTCGGTCGGCCGGCGGCGGCGCTGGATGCGCTGCTCGCCGCCAACGACCCGATGCTGACCAACTACCGCCTGATGCTGCAGGCGCTGGCGGGCATCGGCGACGCCGAGCGCCGCGGCTCGCTGCTGCGACGGCTGGAACAGCTGCGTGCCGCCAACACCCGCAGCCGCGTGGTGTTCGCCCGCATGCAGGACGATGGTCACGTCGACACGCTGGCGGCGGCCCTGGCGCCGCCGACGCTGCCGATCTTCACCCAGGACGACGTGACGACCGCCGCGCGGCGCGCGGTGTCGGATCACGACCTGCTGGCCTTCCTGCCCGAGGGCGCGGCATTCGCCCGCCGGCTCCTGCGCACCCTCGAGGCGGGCCAGCGCGACGCGGAACCGGGCATCTACCGCGGCCTGCTCGGCTCCGCGCGGCGGTTCGGCGATGCCGGGGCCATCGTCGACGGCGCCGTCGCCACCCTGCACGAACGGCCCCACGACGCCGAGGCGCTGCGCATCGTCCTGGCGGCGGCGCAGATCGGCCTGCCGGTACCCCCCACGGCCCTGCACGCCGCCTTCGAGCGTCGCATCAGCGAACGTCGCGTCGATGCGGTGCTGCTGGCGGAGACGCTGGCGGTGGCCGAGCGCGCCGGCGACCGGGCGCAGGCCGACCGCGTGCTCACGGTCCTCGTGCAGCAGCGGCCGCTGCTCACCGACATGCGGCTGCGGCCCTGGCTGGCCGCGGTGCTGGCGCTCGCCTGCCGCCATCGGCCCGATCTGGTGGTCGAACTGCAGCCCGGCGCCGGCGATCCGCTCGAGGTCGACCTGGACGGCGAGATCCTCGCCGCCGCCGCCCTCGGCCATCCGGATCCGCAGGCCGTGGCGCGGGCCTTCGGCCCCGCGGTGGAGCGTTTCGCCGGCGAGCGGGCCGGCTCCTACCGCGACACGCTGCTCTGGCTGCCGTGGGCCGGCGTGCTGCTGCGCAGCGGCGACCTGGCCGCGGCCATCGCCGCGCTGGAACGCCGCCCGGACCAGCCGTTCGCGGTGGAGATGCTGCCGCCGCACCTGCTGGCCGCGGCGCTGCCGGACCTCGCCGGCTGGCAGGATCCGGCGGCGGCGCAGCCGGTGGCGGACCTGCTGGTGCGCGAGACCGCCGGCGGCGCCGAGGATCGCCGCGGCATCTGCTTCCGGCTCGGCGCCGTGCTGGCGGCGCGCCTGGCGGCGGCCGGCCGTGACGCCGAGGCGGCGTCCCTGCGCGGGAGGCTGCGCGAGGCCGCTGCCGGGCTCGCGGTGCCTCTCGCGGACTGGCTCGGCAGCCGGTGACTCAGTCCGGACGGACGAGTCGCACGCCGAGCGCCGCCGCCGCCTGCTTCAACCCGGTCCGTCGCCCTTCGCCGTCCAGCGTCGCCAGCGGCAGGTCCAGGCGCTGGCACAGTTCCAGGTAGGCCGCGTCGTAGGCGGTGATGCCCAGCGACTCGGCCAGCGCGGCGATCGGCTGGCAGCCGGCGGCGAACGTCGCCACGGGCCCCTGCACCTCGATCGGCAGAGCGTCCAGACCACCCAGGAACGCCGTCACCCGGTCCGCGGTGGTTCGTCGCCGCCTCAATCCGACCACCAGTCCGTTGGTCACCTCGTAGAGCCAGATCGCTGGAACGAGGGCTCGGCCGCGTTGCAGCCGATCGAGCAGCGACGCGGTGGCAGGCGTCGCCTCGTCGTGAAAGAACCAGGCCAACGCCACCGAGGCGTCCAGCACCATGGTCACGGTCGACCTTCGTTGATCAGGTCTTCGACGGTGAGGTCGGGGCCCAAGGTCTGCTTCGCCGCGATCCGGCGGATGCCCTCGATGGCCTCGCGCACCCTGTCGCGGTCGATCGGCTCGACGTAGGGCACGAGCCGGGCGATGGGGGTGCCGTGACGGGTGATGACGATGCTGGCGCCCTGCTCGACCCGGTCCAGCAGGCGCGCCAGGTTGGTCTTGGCATCGTGGGCGCCAACGATGTCCTGGGCGGCGGGGGTGGTCATCGCCCCCTTGTCGGGCGGCAGGGGAAGAAAGTCAACCGGTGTGGACCGGTCCAACAGGTTCAAATGAGTGTCGTTCGCGTGCATCGAGGTCTTGCCTCCACTATCTCAGTGGAACGGAAGACCCGTTCCTGCCGCGGCTTCCCGTCATTCCCCAAGGGCAGCGTGCCACCGGTCCAGGGCGGCCGGGAACCCCTCCCGGCCCAACCCCACCCGCACCCACCGGTCCGGCAGGTCGAACAGGTACGAAGGAACGAGCAGGCCGCCCTGCCGCCGGACCCGGGCCGCGTGGTCGGTCGCCGTCTCCCCCCGCACGCGGCAGAGGCCCACGGGACCGGCCTGCGGCGGGTGCCACCCCAGCACTTCGGCATGCCGCGCCGCGAACGCCGCCATCCACGCGCCGTTGCCGGCGATGCGCGCGCGGTTCCGGGCGAAGATCTGCGGTGCCGCCGCCAGCGCCGCCCGCGCCAGGATCTCGCCGGGCACGCTGCTGCAGATCGTCGTGTAGTCCTTCCGCGCCTCGATCCGGGCCAGCAGGTCGCGGTCGCGGCAGGCGAGCCAGCCGATGCGCAGGCCGGGCAGGCCGAAGCTCTTGGACGTGCCCCACAGCGACACCGCACCTTCCACCAGGCTCGCCGCCGGCGCCAGTTCGCGCGCGTCGTCCGGCGCCAGCCCGCGGTACATCTCGTCGGAGAACCAGCGGGCGCCGGTGTTCCGCACGAGACCGGCCATGCGCTGCCATTCGGCGGCGGTGGGCTGCACGCCGGTCGGACTGTGCGGCGCGTTGGTCACCAGCAACGTCGTGCGTTCGCGCAGCAGCAAGGCCAGCCGATCCAGGTCGAGGCGCTGTGGGCCGTCGTCGGGCAGCACCACCGGCCACTCGACCACCGCGCAGCCCAGATCCCGCGCGATCTGCGCCAGCGACTGGTAGCACGGCGTCTGCACGACGACGCGATCGCCGGCGCGCAGCAGCGCCTGCATGCAGACGAAGATTGCCTCCTGCGGCGCGTTGCACACCAGCAGGTCGTCGGGCCCACAGCCGGGATAGAACGGGACGAGCGCCGCGCGCAGCGCCGGGTCACCCTGGGACTGGCCATAGCCCAGCGGTCGGTCCAGCAACTCGCCGGGTGCCATGCCCGCCAGGGCCAGCACCTGGGCCGCGGTCAGCGCCTCGCAGTCCGACGCGCCCAGCATGTGCTGCGCCGCGTGTTCGTGCAGGGCGAAGTAGCGCTCCAGGTGGAACGGCGTGAACGGCTCGGCCATGGCCCTGACCGTGCCGCGGCGGCGGTCCGGGCGCAACTGCCGCCATCGCCGCGCGGGCCGGGCCCGTAGCATGCGGCCCTCCCGGAACCCTGGCCGCTCCCATGCCCACGCCCCGCCTCGCCCCCTCGTCCGCGCTCCTCCTGTTCCTGCTGCCGACGCTCGCCGCCCAGGACCCCGCCGGTCCGGTGCCCAAGCTGCTGCTGGACACCATCGAATGGCGCAACATCGGCCCGTTCCGCGGCGGCCGTGCCGACGCCGTGGCGGGCATCGCCCAGGACCGCGACACCTACTGGTTCGGCAGCTGCGGCGGCGGCGTGTGGAAGACCACCGACGCCGGCAAGACCTGGAACAACGTCAGCGACGGCACCTTCGGCGGCTCCATCGGCGCGCTGGCGGTGAGCGAGTCGAACCCCGACATCGTCTACGTCGGCACCGGCGAGAAGACCGTGCGCGGCAACGTCAGCTCCGGCGACGGCGTGTGGAAGTCCACCGACGCCGGCAAGACCTGGCACTTCACCGGCCTGCCCGAGTCGCGCCACATCGGCCGCATCCGCATCCATCCCACCGATCCCGACCTCGTCTACGTCGCGGTGATGGGCCACATCTCCGGGCCCAACGAGGAGCGCGGCGTCTACCGCAGCAAGGACGGCGGCCAGAGCTGGGAGCGCGTGCTGTTCGCCAACGAACAGGCGGGCGCCGTCGACCTCTGCTTCGAGCCGGGCAATCCCAAGGTGCTCTACGCCAGCACCTGGCGCGTGATCCGCCTGCCATGGACCCTCGAGTCCGGCGGCGAGGGCAGCAAGCTGTGGAAGAGCACCGACGGCGGCGACACCTGGCAGGACCTGTCGGGCAACGATGGCTTCCCCAAGGGCCCCCTGGGCATCATCGGCGTGAGCGCCTCGCCGGCGCGGCCGCAGCGCGTCTACGCCATGGTCGAGGCCCAAGAGGGCGGCCTGTTCCGCTCCGAGAACGGCGGCGGCTCCTGGACCCGCGTCAACAGCGAGCGCGACCTGCGCCAGCGCGCCTGGTACTACACCCGCTGCTACGCCGACCCGAAGGACGCCGACACGGTCTACGTGGTCAACGTCGGCTTCCACCGCTCCACCGACGGCGGCCGCACCTTCAGCCGCATCTCGACGCCGCACGGCGACAACCACGACCTGTGGATCGACCCCAACGATCCCAAGCGCATGATCGAGTGCAACGACGGCGGCGCCAACGTGACCTTCGACGGCGGCGCCACCTGGTCGCCGCAGGACAACCAGCCCACCGCCCAGTTCTACTGGGTCACCACCGACAGCCACGTTCCCTACCGCGTCTACGGCGCCCAGCAGGACAACTCGACGGTCCGCATCCTCTCGCGCAGCGACCGCGGCAGCATCACCGCCGACGACTGGGAGCCCACCGCCGGCGGCGAGAGCGGCTGGATCGCGCCGCATCCCGACGATCCCGACCAGGTCTACGGCGGCAGCTACGGCGGCTACCTGCAGTTCCTGAACCACCGCACCCGCGAGCGGCGCACGGTGAACGTGTGGCCCGACAACCCGCTCGGCGGCGGCGCCATCGACCAGAAGGTCCGCTTCCAGTGGACCTTCCCGATCCTGTTCTCGCCGCACGACAGCAACCTGCTCTACACCGCCGGCAACCGCCTGTTCCAGAGCCGCAATGGCGGCCAGAGCTGGGAGCCGATCAGCCCGGACCTCACCCGCAACGACGCCGAGAAGATGCAGCCGTCCGGCGGCCCGATCACCAAGGACAACACCGGCGTCGAGGTCTACTGCACGATCTTCCAGGCCTGTGAGTCACCGCTGCAGCAGGGCGTGCTCTGGTGCGGCAGCGACGACGGCCTCATCCACGTGAGCCGCGACGGCGGCAGGAACTGGCAGGACGTGACGCCGAAGGGCATGCCGGAGTGGATGCAGATCAACTGCCTGGAGGCGCATCCGTTCGAGAAGGGCGGCGTCTACGTCGCCGGCACCCGCTACAAGCTCGACGACTTCCGGCCGTATCTCTACGTCACCACCGACTTCGGCGCGACCTGGCGCGAGATCACCTCCGGCCTCGACCCGGCCTGGTTCACCCGCACCATCTGCGCCGATCCCGTGCGCCAGGGCCTGCTCTACTGCGGCACCGAGCGCGGCGTCTGGGTCTCCTACAACGACGGCCGCCTCTGGCAGCGCCTGCAGCAGAACCTGCCGATCACGCCGGTCACCGACCTGTGCGTGCGCGGCGACGAGCTGGTGGCGTCGACCCAGGGCCGCGCGTTCTGGATCCTGAACGGCCTCGACCACCTGCGCCAGCTCGATGCGGCGCACGCCGCCGACGGTCAGGTCCACCTCTACCGGCCGACGCCGGGCACGTTCGGCGGCGGCGGTGGCTTCCGGCGAGGGCGCGGCGGCAGCGGCAGCGCGGTCGCCGGCCAGAACCCGGCCAGCGGCGTCGAGCTGCGCTTCCTGCTGCCCGGCGAGCCCGGCACGGCCATCGACGGCGAGGTCACCCTCGACTTCCTCGACGCCGAGGGCACCGTCGTCCAGCAGTTCAGCACCAAGGGCAAGGCCCCGGCCGAGCGCCGCGGTCGCCGCGGCGCCGACGCCGAGGAGGAGGGCGAGGGCGAGGCCGGCGAGCCCGAGCAGCCGACGCTGCTGAAGATGAGCGCCAAGGCCGGCATGAACCGCTTCCTGTGGGACGGCCGCGTGCCGGGCGCCCGCGGCTTCCCCGGCATGGTGCTCTGGAGCGGGCTGGGCTCGGGCATGCAGCTGCCGCCCGGCACCTACACCGCGCGGCTCGCGCACGGCGACAGCAAGGTGGTCACCGACGTCGAGGTGATCGTCGATCCGCGCTGGTCCTGCACCGCCGCCGACCTGCAGGCGCGCTACCGCTTCTTCGTCGAGTGCCGCGACCTGCTCAACCGCACCCACGACGGCATCAAGCGCCTGCGCGCGGTGCGCGACGGCGTCGACGACGTGCTGCAGCGGGCCGCCGGCATCGACGGCGAGGCGGACCTGAAGGCGGCCGCCGACAAGCTGAAGGCATCCCTCACCGAGGTCGAGGAGACGCTCTACCAGACCAAGGCGAAGAGCAGCCAGGACGTGCTCAACTTCCCGATCCGCCTCAACGACAAGCTGGCCGGCGTGATGAACGGCGTCGCCGGCAGCACCGCGGCGCCGACCGCGCAGGCCATCGCGGTGAAGGCCGATCTCACCGCCAGGATCGAGGAGCAGCTCGCCCGCCTGGACCAGGCACTGACCGTGGAGCTGAAGGCCTTCAACCTGCTGGCCACCGCCAAGGCGGTGCCGCACGTGAAGTAAGGGTGCCGACCATGCGCCCTGGCCGGGTCGGGAATGGTTGTTGCACCCAGCCAGGGCATGGACAGCACCGTCAAGAAGGTCGATTCCGCGGAATCCCCGGTCGGCGACGACGGGCAGACCTATCTGGTGTCCGGCAAGCGCATTGCGATGCGTCTCTGGAAGGAGCTCCAGCCCGGCACGGCCAAGGAGCCCCGCGCTCGCGAGTACGAGACCGTCGGGTTCGTGCTCGCGGGTCACGCCGAACTCCGGATCGGCGAGCACGGCGACCAGGTGGTGCAGCTGCATCCCGGTGACAGCTGGCTGGTCCCCGCCGGCGCGCCGCACACCTACGAGATCCAGGAGACGTTCTCGGCCGTCGAAGCGACCGCGCCGCCCTCGCATCTGCACGGCCGGGAGGACTGAGTGCCGACCGGAAGTGCCGCCGCGTCGTCGGCAGGAACACCGCCGAGTCCGCCGCTCGCCCCGGCGCTACCGGTGCACGAACGCTGCCTTCGCCCGCGGTCCGTTCTCGATGAAGTTCTTCACGCCGATCTTCATGTCCTCGGTGCCGCACACCTCGCCGAAGCACTTCGCCTCGAAGGCGATGCCGTCCTCCAGCCGCATGCCGGCGCCCTGGAGGATCGCCTTGCACAGGATCTCGTCGACCTTCCTGCTGAGGTGGCCGATGTCCAGCTCCGGCAGCGCGTCCGGCACGTAGGGCAGCGGATCCCGGCGCACGTCGCGTCGCGGCACCATGCCCTTGCCGAGATCGCGGGCCAGTTCGATGGCGCGCGCCAGCAGGTCGCCGGTCACCTCCTCCTGGATCACGTGCCACTTCAGCGCCTGCGCCGAGCTGATCGGCCGGCCGACTCGCAGCATCTGCGCCGCGCGCTCCATGCCGATCAGCCGCGGCAGCCGCTGGGTGCCGCCGGCACCCGGGATGATGCCCAGGTTGACCTCCGGCGTCGCGCACAGCACCCCGAGCCCGGCCTTGGCGATGCGCGTCTCGCACGCCAGCGCCAGCTCGAGGCCGCCGCCGAACGCCAGCCCGTTCATCGCGCACACCGTCGGCTTCTTGGTGTCCTGCACGACCTGCAGCGACTTCTGCGAGGCCTGCGAGGTCGCCTCGCCGTCCTTCGGCCCCTGGATCTTCGCCAGGAACTTGACGTCGGCGCCGGACACGAAGGCCTTCTTGCCGTAGCCGGTCAGCACGATCGCGCTCACCGTCGCGTCCCGGTCGGCGGCGACGAAGCACGCGGCGATCTCGTCGAAGATCTCCTGGTTGAGCGCGTTCAGCACCTTCGGCCGCCGGATCGTCAGCACTCGCACGCCATCGACGTCCTTCTGCAGCACCGTCGGGATCGTGAACGGCGCGTTCTTCGACCCTACCTTCCGCAGGCACTTCGGCACCGGCATCTTCGGGTGCAGCGCGTGGTAGGCCTCGGCCAGCTTCAGCGCCTTGCCCGTGCCGAGCTGGTTCATCAGGGTGAACGCCGGCTTCATGTCCAACGCCATCTCCAGCGCCATGTTGAAGTCGGCGATCGTCGCGAGGTCGGCGTCGAGGATCTCGCCGCACAGGCAGAAGTAGGCGCCCAGCAGCTCGTCGGCGACCTGCTTGTGCAGCGCTTCCGGCACCTCGACCTTCTCGCCGCGGCCGGCGACCTCCCAGTTGGCCTTCTGCGCCACCTTCTCCTTCAGGCTCTTCGGCGTGTGGAACCAGCCGTGGATCTTGCTGGTGTAGTTGTCGAGACCCACCGCGGTGATCGGGTTGCCGCCGGTGAGGTTCATGGCGGTGAACGAGCCGATGCCCATGCCGAAGGTCTGCTTGCAGACCACGTCGATCTGCTTCACGGATGCAGTGCCGCGCTCGGCGATCAGCGCGCAGGCCTGGAACAGGCCCTCGAAGATCGGATCGATGGCGTAGCCGTAGCGCGAGCGGACCTTGATCGGCACCTTGCCGATCTGCTCGTAGAACGACAGCAGCCAGTCGGTGGTGGTCTGGCTGGTCTGCTCGCCGGGAACGACCTCGACGACGAGGTTGCGCTCGGCGGGGAAGAAGTAGTGCACGACCGCGGTGCGGCCCTTGTCGGCGACGTTCTGGAAGATCACCTCGGGCTCGAGGTGGGAGCTGTTGGAGCAGAGGACGGCGTCGCTCGCGGCGAGCTTCTCGACCTGCGCGAAGATCTTCGCCTTGAGTTCCTTGTTCTCGGTGGCGGCCTCGACGACCAGCTCGCAGCCGGCGATGTCGTCGTAGTTGCTGGTGAAGTGGACGTGGTCCAGCATCTGCTTCTGCTGGTCCTCGGTGAACGCGCCGGTCTCGACGCCCTTCTGGACCTTCTTCTGCAGCTTCGCCTTGCCGGCCTCCAGGGCAGCTTGCGCGACGTCGACCACCACGATCTTGACGCCATCGGGCGCCAGCACCTTGGCGAAGTAGAGGGCGATGTCGGGGCCGATCTGGCCGCTGCCGATGACGGCGACCTTGGTCAGGGTCCTGCCTTGGTGGGTGAAGCTCATCTGGGGTCTCGAGGGTGTGCGGAGGCCGGCGGGGCGGCCAAGGGGGCGGACAGGGTACCGTGGGGACCGGGCTGGGTGAAGTTCGGCGTGGGGTTGGCGCGGGTCACCGCCCTCGCCCTGTTGGCCTGCTGTAGCACCGACCCGAGCACCTCGACGCAAGCCCGTACGCCCAACTGCGGTCCGCGGCCGGGCGACTGGAGTTGCGCGGTCGGAACCGCCGCGCTCTCGCCCGACTTCGACTACGGCAGCGTGGGCGGCCAGCTCGAAATCGGCTGGCGCGCCGCCAGCGACTACGCGATCACTGCGCGGCACGTGGGCGACTACCTGGACAACGGCCACGACACCTCGTTCAACCTCACCCGCGTCGGCATCGACTGGCACCCCTGGCGCCGCCGTTTCGACCCTTTCGGCGGCGTGAGCCTCGGCGCGGCCTACGGCGAATCGGTCAACGAGAGTGGCGTGACCGGCGCGCATCTCGGCTTCCAGTACTGGCATCAGCCGCGCGGGTTCCTCCAGGTGCTGCTCGGCTACGACCGATTCTGGACCCGCACGGGGGACCCCACCGAGGTCTATCGCGATGGCACGTTCACGTTCGCCCTGAGCCTCGGTCTGCTGTTCTGAATCTGGCGTCTCGCCATTCCTGACGGCGGCCGTGCCGCGGCGGCGGGCGCCGGGTACTGGCGGCGATCCTCGACCCGGGCACGATCCGCTCCGTGCTGGGGTTGCTGGGCCTGCCGGCAGAGGCGCCGACGCTGGCGCCCGCACGGGACCAGCCGGAACCCGGACCTGTCGTGGGAGTGAGCGCCATGGGTCAGGCAAGGCCCGGTTGCGGAGTCGCGCCGGGACGGCGCTGCGGACTGCGGGTCGGCTACCGGCGGAAAGTGCGCCCCTCTAGGTGCTAGGGCGGGTTTTAGGTCCTGCATTCAAACCGATGACCGCAAGTCGGGCACGTCGCCAGGAGTGAGGTCCACTGAGGCAGCCTCATCGCCTGACAGCACTCCGCGCACCGCAACAACACGTGTTCCTTCTCGAAGGCGTAGTGCTTTCGTTCATGGAGGCGATTTGATCCAAACCCATGGGAGGCAATGCAGCGCGCCGCCTTGTACAGCCCATGCCGGACGAGCCCGGCCGTGGTCCTCGGCGCAGCCGTGGCTTCACAGCTGGCGAGCCGGATTCCCCTGCGAACCGCCACCCTTGACGATCCGTGAGTCAGTTGTCGCACGCGCTGGCTGCGGCCCGTCTTGCACAGGACGTAGCCGAGTTCCTCCGGAGACAAATAGCCCATCCATGAGAACACCCGTCGCTCGTAGTTGCCATGCCATGTTGTCTCGTCGTAGAACGCGTCCGCCATCAGGAACCCAAACCCATACGTGGCAGCTGCTACGTCGGTCAGGATCTCGTTGTCCAGGGTTTCGGCCATGCGAATGGAGTGCCTGTGCAGGAACAGATGGGCGACTTCATGCCCCATGACGGCGGCCAACCGCTGCGGGTCCCTACGCATCTCGCCGCGGACCTCCACGAAATAGGCACCACTCTGACCACTGACATCGATGCGCCCTGCGACGTGAAGGTCGTCCCTGAACGACACAATCACCATCGGCTTGGGAAGCGAGTATCTGAGAGCGATGTCCTTGGTCATTCGGTGGACTGACGTCACCGGATCCTCTGGATCGAAATTCTGCGGCTCGTAGTCCGTGGATGGAGTTGGGGGCAAATTGCCGGACCGGATGCGCGGAACAAGCATGCGGAACGACTCGCGCACTTGGCGAAGAGCTCCGAAGCCTCTCCTTGGCTCCGTTGTGGCGGACAGGCCTTTCCGATCTCGTAGGGGGGCCTCGTGATCCGAGGCGGTTGTCAGCTCGCCGCTAACGTGGTCGTGCCGCGTGCCCAACAACCCGACGTTGGCTGTTGGACTGCTCCATGGGCAAGCCGTGGTAGTCAACCCTTCCGCGAACATCGCGGGGGCGACGGACAGCGACGCCAGTGAGATCGCCATCGGCTCGCGGTAGCCGGCGCGAATGCGGTCCGGCCGCGTCAGGCGCACTTCGGCTGTTCGTGCATCGCCAGCCACCCGCCGGGGGATTCCGTGGTCGGAGGAAGGGCCATCTCGGCGGGCGCGAGGGCCGATGGCCACGCGGAAGCATGGCTCCGCTTCGGCGGCCTTCGGCAGCTCAACGCTTACGGCGTCTGGTCGGCGCGGAGCGCCGGGGTGCTCTCAGCGCCGCCCGCCTGCAGGCGGCACAGCGGCCGCCCGGCACGCCGCGCAACTGGCGAAGGGCCGGGTCGGCGGCGTCGGTGGCGTAGAACCCGTCCTGCTGGCAATGCGGGCATCGGGTCCGCATCACGAACACCGGGGCCGTCGGCAGCGTGCCGGCCTTCGTCCCCTGCAGCTGCTCGAGGATCGGCAGGAACAGCTCGTCGCCTTGGAGCTGGTACTCACACCACCGCCAGCCGAGCGGGTCCGCGCTGCCGCGGCTGCCGTTCCACAGCCGCTCCAGGACTTCGGGGCGGTGCTGCAAGCCGGACAGGACCCATGCGGTCAACCCCGACCGCCCGCGGACGTCCCAGTCCTCCATCTCTCGGAACAGCTGTGCGAAGTCGTGCTCTTCCACGCGGACACGATTACCCCACGTACCGGTTCTGCGCCAGGGCCGCCCGCTCCCGCCGTTACACTGCCGCCTGTCCCGCGGGCACCCGCCATTCCCCAGCGCGCCAGGGACCAGGACTCCCGCCATGAGTGAACTCCCACCGGCCGTCACCGCCGTGCGCAACGCCCTGCCGACCAGCCGCCATGCCGGCCTCCTGTGCGATGCCGTGGCAGCCCAGCTCGGCGAAGGGGCCTGGATCGAGACCGCCGGCCAGGGATCGTGGCGCCGCCTGTTCCGCCGCGAGGACGGGGAGTGGCTGGTGCCCTGGCCGCTGCTGAGCCTGCGACTCGGCGGCCGGATGAGCTTCGTCACGGACTGGATGAACGTCGGCACCGGCGAGACTGCGCCGCCCGCGCCGGCCCCGGCGCAGCGCGAAGTGCGCCTGCGCGGCATCGGCCCGGCCGAACTGGAGTTCCGTGACGGTGCCTGCGAGCTCACCATCACCTACGGCGAGAACGGCCAGGTGCTCGAGACCTCGCGCAGCGCCGAACTCGGCGGCCTCGCGGCGCTGGTGCCGCAGGCCGGCGAGGCGCCGGGCAGCGAAGTGGAGCGTCTGGCCGTGCGCGTGTGCGCCCTGCCCGTGCAGGACCGGGGCCCGGCGCGCGTGCGCATGCCGGCGCCGCTGCCGAGCGGCGTGCAGGGCGTCTGGCACTGCGCCCGAAGGGCCCTGCGCCGGGCGTTGTTCGCCGGCCAGGTGCCGGGCGACGCGAGCTGGATCGCCGCCGACGGCATCGCCGGCACCGCGGTGGCGCACGGCACTTCGCGGGAGACGGTCCTCTCGCGGTGGCTGCGCACGGCGCTGCGTGTGAAGCCGAGCCGGCCCGCATCGGATGGCGCGAAGCCGCCGGTGCCGCTGCCGCCGCCCGGCGAAGCACGCCAGTTGCCCGACGGCAGCATGATCCTGTCCGGGCCGCCCGCGGGCGACGTGCCGTGGCCGAGCCTGCTGCCCGAGGATCTGCCGGTGGCGGCGGTGGAACTGCGGCCGTTGCCGGCGGCGCCGCCGCCGGTGGGGCGCTGGCTGCGGGTGCTCGGCGAACGGGGCGCCACGGCGCTGGCGGCGCTGCGGCGGGACGACGACGGCTTCACGGTGATCGGCGAAGCGGCGCTGGCGTCGCTCGAGCTGCAGGATCTCGACGAACGGATGGACGCCGCCGCCGAGGCCATCGAGTCACGACTGCCGGCGATGGAATGGCCCGCCGACCGGCCGCCGCTGCGGTGGTCGGTGCATGCGTTCCGCGTCGACGAGGGCGGGCTCCGTTGCGAAGCGCTCGGCCAGGTGACGGAGTGGGACGGCAGGGACCTCGACGGCGACCGGGTGGCCGGACAGGTGGTCCGCTGCCGGCGGATCGGATGAACGGACGAGTCGCCCGTCCCTGAAGGTCCGGGCCTCGGCGCCCGGCGCGGCGCGCACTTTTTTTCGAGAACTGTGTCGTGGCGGGTCGGGGGACGGCGGAACGGAGGTGGCGGGTCGATTCGCGACGCCGTCTCCATCCCTTCCTCCAAGCAAGGAGCCCGTCCCAGTCATGCAGCTCACGAGACATCTTCCGCCTCGGCAGCGGCCCGGTCCTGCCTCTGCCCTTCGCACGCTCTGCGCCATCGGCATCGCGGCGCTCGCGCTCGCGCCGGTGTCGGCGCAGCAGTCGACCACCTACCTGCTGACGATGGGTCGCTACAACGCGACCCCGGCGCCGTGGAACAGCTGGGCGGCGTGGAACTTCCCCGGCGTCGGCGGCCAGATCACCCTGTACGACGCCGAGACGCACTCGCGGCCGGTCGTGGCGCGGATCACGCAGGCGGCGGGGGCGTTCTCGACCTGGTTCGGCGACACCGCGCCCGCGACGGCCGACCTGTTCGGCTACCCGATCCCGGCCTCGGCGACGACCTCGGCGTTCGGCTTCAACCAGAACTCCGGCACCGGCTCGTTCACGCTCGAGCTGAGCGGCCTGCAGCCGTCGCGCGAGTACGAGTTCCAGGGCTGGATGAAGGGTCGCTCGGTGGCGCCCACCACCTGGACGCTGACCGGCGCCGGCGCCGGCTACAGCAACACGGTCGACGGCTACGACGCCTCGCCGGCGATCAAGTCGACGGCCGCCGGCACGATCCAGGTGCGCTACGACTTCGTGCCGCAGTGGGCCGGTTCGGCCGTCGAGTGCCTCGCCTTCCGCGAGGTCGATCAGATCGTCGCGTGGGGCGTGGAATTCCAAAGCAATATCTCCGGCGCGCCGCGCGGGGGCGGTTTCACCGCCATCGCCAGCGGCTCGAACCGTGGCTACGCGCTGCGCGAGGACGGATCCATTGCCGCCTGGGGTGACGACTTCGCCGGGCTCGTCTCAGGCACTCCGACGGGGACCGGCTTCGTCGCCGTCGCCGGCGGCATCGACGTCACGGTGGCATTGCGCTCCGATGGCTCGCTCGCGGCGTGGGGATTCGACCGGTACGGGGCCGTCTCGAGCGTCCCGACCGGCGCCGGCTACAAGGCGGTCGCTGCCGGGGCGTGGGTTGGTTATGCCCTGGATGCGAACGGCTCGATCGTCGCCTGGGGCGATGTCGGGCTCGATGACTGGCCGTGGTACGCCTACACGCCGGTGCCGACCGAGAGCGGCTTCGTCGCCATCGATTTCAATGCCCATCATGGGCTGGCGCTGCGCGCGGACGGATCGATCGCCGCATTCGGACGCGATGCGGGGGGGACCGTCTCGGGCGCACCCACCGACAACGGCTACGTGGCCATCGCCGCCAGCAATGCCACGTGCTACGCGCTGCGGGCCGATGGCTCGATCAGGGCCTGGGGCGAGGACGCCTTCTGGGCGCCGACCGGCACCGGCTTCGTCGCGATCTCGGGCGGTATCGCCGCGGGCTTCGCGCTGCGTGCGGACGGATCGATCGCCGCCTGGGGACACCCGGTCAACGACCTGGGACAGCTGTCCGGCACTCCTACCACCGGCCGCTACCGGGCGATCTCCTCGCGCGGCTTCCACGGCTACGCGCTGCGCGCGCCGGCCGACTCGCCGCCGGTCGCCAACGCGGGCGCTGACTTCAGCGTCAACGAAGGTGCGCCCGCTGTCACCCTGGACGGCAGCGGGAGCAGCGACCCGGACAACGACACGCTGACGTTCGCCTGGTCGCAGATCGCCGGCCCGGCCGTGACGCTCAGTGACGCCTCGGCCGCGATGCCGACCTTCGCCGCGCCGCAGGTGTCGATCGGCGGCGCGACGCTGACCTTCGAACTGACGGTGACCGCCAACGACGTGACAGCGACCGACACGGTCAACGTCACGATCGTGAACCTGAACCATCCGCCCGTCGCCGACGCCGGAGCCGATCAGGAGCTCGCCGAGGGCACGCCGGTGACGCTGCACGGCGAGGACAGCTTCGACATCGATCTCGATGCGTTCTCGTACGCGTGGGTGCAGATCAGCGGGCCGGCGGTCACCCTGACCGGCGCGACCACCGCGAACCCCACCTTCGTCGCGCCGTTCGGCGGCGGTGGCGGAGCGCCGGGCATCGTCGCCGAGCTCGTCTTCGAGCTTCTCGTCGACGATGGCTATCCCGCCGAAGTGCCCGCCCCCGGCTTCACCTTCGCCAACGTCCGCGACCGTGTCACGATCACGGTCCTCAACATCAACACCGACCCCGTTGCCGATGCGGGTACCGATCAGACCCGCAACGAGAACGTGGTGGTGACCCTGAGCGGCGCCCAGAGCAGCGACCCCGACAACGACGCGCTGACCTACAGCTGGCTGCAGACCGCCGGCCCGGCAGTGACGCTCGCCGGCGCCACGACGGGCGCGCCCAGCTTCACGACGCCGTTCGTGAGTGCTGGTGGTGCAGACCTGACCTTCGAACTCACGGTCGACGATGGCTACGGTGGGCGTGACAGCGCCACGGTGGTCGTGCACGTGCAGAACGTGAACGATCCGCCGAACGCCGACGCCGCCCGGCCGAGCCAGGACGTGCTGTGGCCGCCGAACCACAAGATGGTGGCGATCCGGATCCTCGGCGTCACCGACCCCAACGACAATGCCACGATCACCATCGATCTCGTCACGCAGGACGAGCCCACCGCCGGCACCGGCAGTGGCGACACGCCGGTCGATGCGATCGTGCAGTCCGACGGCAGCGTGATGCTGCGCGCCGAGCGCCAGGGCAACGGCGACGGTCGGGTCTACCGCATCCACTTCACGGCCAGCGACCTCGAGGGGAGCCGGTCGGGTGTGGTGACGGTGACCGTGCCGCACGACAAGCGAAGCCCCGCGGTCGACAGCGGCAACCACGTGGTTTCCACCCAGTGAGCGGGTTCACGGCAGCGCGGTCGCGGGGTGCGCGTCACCCCGTGACCGAGGCCGGCGCCGGTCCCGACCGACGCCGCCATGTGGTCGTGGCAGCCGTCATCATCGCGGTTGCCCTGGCCGCCACGGCGGCGTTGCTGTTCGACACCGGCCCGAAGCTCGGGCCGGCGCCGGCGCTGGAGCAGGCGCCGGCCGACCACGCATCGTCCTCCACCGGCACCGCAGCGGATGCCAGCCGGGTCACCGGCACAGCCGCGATTCCGAAGGACGAACCAGCGATGCCAAGAGAGCCGGTGGAGCAGCCGCGCGATCCGCTGCCGCGGGTGACCGAGGCTGTGGTCGAGCAGCGTGCCGCTGAGATCGCGCGGGAGCTGGGTCTGTCGCCACCGCAGATCGGACTCCTGGCCGACGTGATGCGCGAGGGCGCGATCCGCCGCACCGAACTCGTGGCGCGGTGGCGGTCCGACGAGGGAAAGCCTGGCGCCGAAGCGGCCCTGCGCGCTGGGCTCGGCGAGCTGTCCTCCTGGCGACAGGTGGCCTTGCGGGAGCACTTCGGGCCGGCGCTCGGTGCCCTGGTCGAGGAGCGGCTGCAGGACGCGAGCATCCGGCGACCGGGCCGTTCCGGTCGGCTGTGGGAGACGCAGTACGGCGATAGGAGCGTTCGCCGCCACTCGCCGCCACCATCGCATCACGAGTGAGCGGCGGCCCCGTCATCGTCCCGCAAGGGCGATGCTTGTTGCCGATCGCCGGGATCCGGAGACTGAACGCCGATGCTCGACGAGACGCAGAATGAACGCCTGAGGTGCCTGTTCGCGACCGGCTCGGAGCTGGCGCCGGGCGAACGCGTCGCCTTCGTGCGTCGGGAGTGCGCCGATGACCCGGCGCTCTGCAGCGAGCTCGCCGAGCTGCTCGAGATCGAGTCGGGTCAGCTCGGCGACTTCCTGGCCCGCCCGGTGGTGGCGCGGCCGGCGACCGTGCCGCCCATGGCGGAACGGCGCGCCGGTGCCCCGCGCCGGCCGGCCCCGCCGCCCCAGATCGAGCATTACGAACGCTGCGAGTGCATCGCCGAAGGTGGCATGGGCGTCGTCTACAAGGCACACCAGACGGCGCCCGTGCGCCGCACCGTGGCGATCAAGCTGTTGCGCGCGGGCGCCGACAGCGAATCGCTGCTGCAGCGCTTCGAGATCGAGCGTCAGGCGCTCGCCCTCATGAACCACCCCTACATCGCGACGGTGCATGACGCGGGCACCGACGCGCTGGGACGACTCTTCCTGGTCATGGAGTTCGTCGATGGACTGCCGATCACGGAGTTCTGCAGACGCGAACGGCTGACGGTCGAAGCCCGGCTCGCGTTGTTCATCAAGGTCTGCGAAGCGATCGACCATGCCCATCGCCGCGGCGTGCTGCACCGCGACCTGAAGCCCTCGAACGTGCTGGTCGGCAAACAGGGGGAAGCGGCGGTTCCGAAGGTGATCGACTTCGGCGTCGCCAAGGCGATCGCGGGCGAGCTCCAGGACGCGGCGACCCACACTCTCGACGGCACGTTGATCGGCACTCCCGAGTACATGAGCCCGGAGCAGATCGCGGGCCATGCCGCAGCGATCGACATCCGCTCCGACGTCTACTCGCTCGGGGTGCTGCTCTACGAGATCCTGGCGGGCGTCCGGCCGGTCGAATCCAAGGACTCCCGATCGCGTGATCGAGCGCAGGTCGGCAGGCTCGGGAGCACGCCGATGCCGAAGCCGAGCTGCCGCGTGCGCGAGGTCACGGCCCGGAACGAGTGCGTGCTGCCGATCGAGGACCCCGGCCGATGGGCGGGTCGCCTCGAGGGCGAACTCGACTGGATCGTCATGAAGGCGCTCGAGCACGAGCCTGACCGCCGGTACGGCACGGCCCGCGAACTGGCGGCGGACCTCGGCAACCACCTCGCCCACCGGCCCGTGAGCGCCGGGCCGCCGAGCGGTTTCTATCTGGTCCGCAAGTTCGTGCGCCGCCATCGCGTGCAGGTCACGGCCGCGGCGCTCGTGCTGCTCTCGCTGCTGGCCGGGCTGTTCGGCACGACCTGGTATCTGCTGGAGTCCGAAACCAATCGCGCCACGGCCGACCGGCGCGCGCGAGAGGCGGAGGCGGCGCGGAGCGAGGCCGACGGCGTCCGGCTCGCGACCGAGGCCGCGATGCTGACCGAGGAGAATCCGAACCTCGCGCTGCTGCTCGCCCTCGAGGCGAGCAAGGCGACCGACAGCTATGCCGTGCACCAGACCGTGCACCGCGTGCTTCCTGTCCACAGCCTGGTCTCGGTTCTCGATGGCCACGACCATGGTGTTCGTCAGGTGATCTACCTCGCCGACGGCAGGCTGCTGAGTCGCGCCTACGATGCCACGGTGCTGCTCTGGGACCCCGACGCAGGGCAGGTGGTGCGGCGGTTCGCCGGCCACGCCGACGTGATCGTACGGATGGCCGTCGACGCCGGCGAGAAGGTCCTCTTGACGATCTGCGTCGACGGCACCGCCCGCGTCTGGGACATCGCGAGCGGCGACGTCCTGGTGGAGGTCGCGACCGGCGACGGTCCGCTCGAGACCGGCGCCTTGTCCCGCGATGGCGCGCGATTCCTCACGGCATCCAGGAACGGCACGGTTCGCTGTTTCGACGCTCGCTCGGGCGCCGAGCAGTTCGTCCTGCGCGGCCACACCGCCGCCGTGGTCAGTGTCGCCTTCGATCCCGCTCGCACCCGCATCGCGACGCGTGCGAAGGACTGGACCACCCGTCTGTGGAACGCCGCGACCGGAGATCTCGAACGCGTGTTGACCGACCCGGGCGCGGGCGATCCCCTCGGCGAGCTGGGCGTGGAGTTCTCTCCGGACGGAGAACGCGTGGCGAGCAGCGGCCGGCAGCTGCTGGTCGACTCGATCACCGGCGAGCGGGTGCTCGAGCTGCCCGGCGCGTACCCGCTGCGGTTCCTCGACGACGATCGGCTGCTGTTCGCGCATGCGGCGGGTTCTGGCATCGCGCAGCTCGACCTCGGCCGGATCAGCGAGCAACGATGGCCAGAGGGCGAGGACCTGGTGGTGCTGGACTGCACCGCCGATGGCCGGCTCGCGGTGGCGGTCGGCGCGCGGCGGGACCCGTGCATCCTGGACCTGTCGAGCAATCGCATCGTGAACCGATTGCACGGCGAGAGCGAGAAGCGGGCGGCCTTCGTCGACGTCGCGTTCCATCCGGATGGCCAGCGGGTCGCTCTGACCGGCACCGAGATCCGCATCTGGCGGCTGCGGCCGGAGTTCGCACCCTTCGACATCCCGCGTCAGGAGCTGTCGATCGGCAGTTTCGCACTTGCGGTAGGCGCGGAAGCCCGCGTACTGATCCGGCGGAAGGACACGCAGTGCTGGGAGCTCTGGAGCATCGAACGCCAGGAGCTGCTCGCGAGCTTCGATGCGTCCGGGATGCGCGAGCTGCAGCTGTCGCCGCGCGGAGACCTGCTCGTCGGCATCGAGCGGGTGGACACCGGGGCCGGGGTTCGCGCGGTGGTCTTCGCCGCCGACGGACGCCGGCTGCGCGATCTGCCGGTGCCGCAGAATCTGGGGTACTTCTCCATCCGACCCGATGGCCGGATCCTCGCTACCACCCACAGCGACGAGGCACTCGGCGCCACGAAGTCGGTGACGTTCCACGCACTCGAGACCGGCGAGCATCTCGATACCATCCGCTGCCCGATCGCCGGCCCGCCGACCTGGACCAGCGCGCCGACGTTCGATCGGCTGGCCTCGCGGGTCAACCCGTACCGCACCGATGTGTACGATCGACGCACCGGGGCGTCGGTCGCGAGGGCGGAAGGGCCCTACCGGGCGTCGCACCTGCATCGGGCGATCAGCCCCGATGGCCGCTATCTGCTGGTGACCGACGGCGGCCTACGCGCCGTCGTCTGGGATCTGGCGCCAACGCTGCAGGGCGCGGATGCGCAGCCGATCGCCGAGTACGACGATCTGGTGTTCGGCCAGCACGTCTGGTGCGGGTTCGCCGCCGGCGGTCGCCTGTGCTGGGTCCAGACCGCGAACGAGGTCCATGTCTTCGAGACCCTGACCGCGCGGCCGTTCTCGGTGCTGCGTCTGGATGCACATTGCGAGGCGACGGCGACGAATGCCGAAGGTACGGAGATCGTGACGGTGAACGCGATGGGCCGGTGCCAGCGCTGGCCGCTGGACACGGTCGCGGTGGCGAGGCGGCTCGCGACCGGACAGATCAGCGCCCGCGAACTGGATCGCTACCGCGTCGGCAACCTCGCCGAGCGACTGGTGCGCGAGCGGGCCTACCTGTTGCAGCGCCCGACGCCGCGCAACATGGCGCGGCTCGGTGAGCTCGCGCTCGGCGACGGCGACCTGGACGAGGCGATCCGGTGCTACGAGGGCGCCTTCGAGCTCCGGCCCCTGCACCTCGACTACCCGATCTACCTGCGGCTCGCCGAACTGCTGTGCCGCCGGCTCGCCGCCACTGCCGAGGGCGCACCCCGCCATGCCAGCGATCACTCCGCCGCGACCGCTGCGCTCGAACGAGCGCGTCATTACGGCGCACCCGTCGATGAGATCGAGCAGGTGCCGGGAGTCGACGGCCTGCGCGCGCTGCCCCGCGTCGCCGAGCTGCTTCGTCGCTGACTCGCGGGTGGTTATGGTCCTCGACGATGAGCGCGAGTGCCATCACCGTGGCCTTGGAACGTGCCCGCCGCAACGAACCCGGAGCTGCCGAGCAGCTCTGGGATCTCGTCTACGAGGATCTCAAGCGACTCGCCGCCGCGAGGCTCGCCAGGCTTCCGCCCGGTCAGACGCTGCACGGGACCGCGCTCGTGCACGAGGTCTGGATGCGGCTCGACGGCGAGGGTCACGGCGGCTGGGAGAGCCGCGCGCACTTCTTCCGCGCCGCCGCGCGTTCGATGCGCAACATCCTCGTCGATCAGGCCCGCCGGAAGCAGCGGCTGCGACGCAACGCCGGCCGGCAGCCGGTCGACGTCGAGGCCGAGCTGATCGTCGACGTGCAGCAGGACAGCGTCGACATGCTCGCGCTCGACGAGGCGCTGACCGCGCTCGCGAAGGAGCACGCGCGCCCGGCCCGCGTGCTCGATCTCCGCTTCTTCGCCGGGCTGGCGATCGAGGAGATCGCCGAACTCGAGAGCGTGAGCGCGCGCACGATCGACCGCGACTTCCTGTTCGCACGCACCTGGCTCCGCCGATTCCTCGGCGCCCGCTGACCCGGTACGGGTCTTCGCTCCACCCATGGATCCGCTGGTCTACGCGAACTTCCTCCATGAAGTCGCCGGCAAGGCGCCGATGTTGTCGCCGGGCAAGCGCCTGGCCATCGGCCTGCTGCTCGTCGGCGTCGGCGCGGGGCTGTTGTTCGACGTCCGGGGCCGGATCCTGCCGGCCCTGCCGTGGGTCGCGATGCTGGGCGGCCTGGCGGTGCTGGCCTTCGCAGCGCGGGCGCTGCGCGAGCGCCGGCAGCTCGAACGCGAGGTCGCCGATGTGCTGGCGCGCTGGGACGAACTGGCCGCGGGAGTGGCTGCGGCCGCCGGCCAGGGCATCGCCCGCTACCTGCACGAGCAGGGCGTCCGGCGCTACGAGGTCCGGCGCTACCTCCTGCGGCGCCTCGGCGGCGACGCTGCGGCGCCGGGGCCGCGGGCTTCGATCCCGATCGCCGCCGACGAATGGATGCCCGCCAACCTGCAGCCGGACCGGCCGCGGCCCGAGCCCCCCTCCGGCCCCTGGTGGATCGGCCGAGGGTAGCCTCGTCGCCCGGTTCACGATGCAGCGGGCCTGCGCCAGCAGCACGAGGGCGGGCCGTCGCGTACGGCGCATCACAGCGCAGACGAGGTGCTGGAGGACGGCGCGGGAAAAGATCGCCATCGGGCCCCCCTGCCGATAGCACCCGCCTGTTTCATGTAGACACAAAATATACAGATCAGTATATTTTCTTACGTTATGAAACGTCTCGCCGATGCCAGGGCCATCGAGCGCGTGGCCCCATCCCAGCAGGGCGTGTTCACCAAGGCCGATCTGCAGGTGCTGCTCGCCGAACCGCACCCGGCAGCGTTTGCGCGGCGCGTGCGCGCGCTCGATCCCGTCCTGCGACGGTTCTGCCGAGGCTTCTACGTGGCAGAGTCCTTCGACTTGCCGACGCTGAGCCAGCGGATTGCCCCCGACTCCTACGTGAGCTTCGGCCTGGTGCTGGCCCGCGAACTCCTCATCGGCAGCCGGCCCGAGCGTCAGGTCATGGCCGCCAGGCCGGGCCCCACACGCACCTACTCCGGTCTCGGCTATCAGGTGGTCCACGTGCATGTGGCTGCGCATCTCGACTTCGGCCACACCGTGTCCGGGGGGGTGCGGTTCGCTGATCCGGAGAAGGCGACCCTCGACATCCTGTACTTCCACCTACGGGGACGGCGCTATCCGTTCGACATCTACTCGGACATCGACTTCCAGCGGCTCGACCGCCGGCGTCTCGCGGCCTACCTGGGCCACTATCGCAATCCCAAGTTCGTCGCGTTTGCCAAGGGCATCCTGGGGCTCGCATGACGCCACCGCTGACTCGTCCCGCTACGCCGGACGGACTGTTCCTGTGGGTGATGCACCGCTTCGCCGAGGTGTTCGAAGAGCATGCAATCATCAAGGGGGGGATCGCCCTGCGGCTGCTCGATTGCCCCCGGTCGACCACGGACATCGACTACGTGTTCGTGCCGTTCCGTTCCAAGAAGGGAGTCTCGGATCGGATCGAGGCGGTGCTGCGTGAGATCGAGGGCGCCGAGGTTGCGGTCGCTCTGCACTCCAAGATGGTGCGGGCCTCGGTCCGGGTGGACTCGGCGGCGATCCAGGTGGAGGCGAACGTCGAGTTGGAGTGTCCGGCGTTCGCGCTGCCGACCGCAGGGTTCGCGACGGCCCAAGGCCAGCCGTCACGCCTCGTCCGCGTCATGGCAATCGGCTGCGCCTTGCCCACAAGCTTGCGGCCTGGAATGAACGGCGCCTGCTGCGAGACCTCTACGACATCTACTTCCTGGCCAGCAGGCTCGGCGAGGTGCCCGACCTTGGTGTTCTCGATCGCCGGCTGGCAAGGGTGGAGTCGCGGCTGCCCCGCCTGAGCAAGCGCCACTCCATGACCCGGGTCGAACTCGCGGTAGAACTGCGCCAGGCCGCGGCGGCGCTGACCGACGCGGCGTTGAACACCGAGTTGCTACCGATCCTGCCGGCGGAGGAACTCGTCGGGTTGGTTCCACGCATCCGTTCGGCGGTGGTGCGGCTGGCAGAACTGCTCGAGGTCGGTGGCGGCGGCCGGGTGTCGTAGCCATTCCGCAGGATCGCGCGCGCCCGGCGCGGGAAAAGATCGCCACCGAGCCCCCTGCCGATCGCACCCCGCACCGCCTACCGTAGAACCCATGCAACCGCGCAGCTCGGCGGCGTTCCCGGTCGTGATGGCCATCCTTCTCGGCAGCGCCGCGCCGCACGTCCAGGCCCAGGCCGACGATGACGTGCTGCCGATCGAGAAGGCCACCGCGCGCCGCGACCGCGACCGCATCGCCGCGCTGCTGCGGCAGACCCGGCTCGACTTCCGCGCGTTGGAGATGACGCCGCGGGAGCTGTGCCGGCATCTCAGTGCGCTCACCGGCGACAAGGTGCCGTTCCTGTGGATGGATCGCTCAGGCGCCGCCGTCGTGCCGCCGATCTCGCTCGAACGGAAGGCAACCAGCCTGCTGTCGGCGATGGCGGTCCTGCAGACCCAGACCGGGCTGCGCTTCGTGTTCCGTGATGGCGTCGTCGCGCTGTCGCCGGCCGACCAGGTCGCACCGCACACCGAGCTGCGGGTCTACAACCTGCGCTCCGCGGTCACGCCGCTGCGCAGCTTCCCCGGGCCGAAGCTCGGCCTGCGCGGCCCCGGCGACGAGGGCTCGGTGCTGTTCCCGCCCGAGGAGGACTCGGGCACCACGGTGAGCGGGTTCACCGCCGACGGGATCGAACGGCTGATCACCGAGAACGTCACGCCCGAGCTGTGGGGCACGCGGGCGACGTTGACCAACAGCAACGGGCTGTTCCTGATCCGTCACACGGCGGCGGGGCACCGGCAGGTGCGGGAGCTGCTGGAGCAGGTCGGCGTCGTGCCCGCGCTGCGCTAGCCGATGCCAGTGTCGAGCGCATCCTGGCAGTTCGGCGCCTGGGCCATCCTGCCAATGGATGGCGGCCGGCTCATCGCCTGCGCGTGCGGCGAGTTCGGGGGTTTCGCCCAGTGGCACGATCCACGGGATCGCCTGCTGCAGGTGCTGGTGGCGGACACGGTCCAGACGCTGATCGGTGACGATCGGGTGCTTCTGTGCATCACCGGGATCACCCACCTGCAGATCAGCGAAGGGGCGATCCACGCCTTCCGGCGCGAGGGCGAGCGCTGGGTGCCGCTCGGCCGGACGGAACTGCCGAGCCAGGCGGATCGCATCGAAGTGGCGGCCGACGGCTCGCTCGTGCTGCAGTTGCATCGCGAGGGGGTCACGATGCGGTATGCGGAGGGGCAACTGAGCTGGCTCGATCGGGCAGGGCCCGCAGAGGCTCCGGCTCGACGCTGAGGCGGACCGGGCTTTGCTCTGGCCCGTCGCTACAGTGCGGGGATGCTGGTCATGGCCGCGTTGCTCGCCTTCGCCGTTCCCCAGGAGCCCCCGGCCATCCTGCAGATCGACGGCGCACGGGCCGGCGTGCGGGTCGACGGGCAGGCGTGGCCTGGGGCGAGCAGCCGGCGCGAGCACGCGGCCGGGCCGGTGACGCTGCACTTCGGCGCGGGCCGCACGGGCAAGCCGGCGTCGCTGGAAGGGCGCGTTCCGGACGGCGGCACGCTCGCGGTCGGCGTGCGGAGCGGCCCGCCGGCCGAGCCGCTGCCGTTGCTGCCCTGGCAGGGTCCGGCCGGGCGCGAGCGCGACATGCGCTGGGCGGTGGATGGTGACGTCGTGCGCTGCGCGGTGGGCGAGGGAACGGAGCCGCTGCTGGCGGCGCATGAGGGCGGCGACGGTCGCATCACGGCACGCATCGTCGCCGGCGCCGGCGCGGTGGGGCTGTGCGCGCGCTGGCAGGGCGGCGACTGCTATCTCGCCCGCTACGACGGCGGCGAGGTGGTGCTGCTGCGGCGGCTGTCGGGCCACGAACTGGAACTGGGCCGCGTGCCGGTGAGCGGCCAGGCCGGGACCGAGCGGGAGGTGGCCCTGCAGTGCGCGGGCTTCCGTCTGGAGGTCTGGCTCGACGATGCGCCGGTGATCCGCGTGATGGACGGCGCCCACACCGGCGGCCGGTTCGGGCTGTGGGCGGATCGGCGGGGCGGCGGGACGTTCCGGGAGTGCGCGCTGCGCCAGGTGGCGGCGCCGGGGCCGGTGCTGGCGGTGCGGCGGGACGGCGGGCCGGACGGCGAGGTGGCGGTGATGGGCGTGGTGCCGTCGGCGCCGGGCGGGGCCTATGCGCTGGGGTTCTGGCTCGACCGCGGGTTTCCGCTGGTACTGGGCGAGGTCGGCGCCGAGGTGTTCGTGCTGGGGCGGAACGCCGCGCCGTGCTTCCTGGTGGGCGGGACCCGGGGCCTGCGCGGGTTCTTCGGCGACCTCGACCGGGAGGGCCGGCTGCAGGCGGGCTGGCGGCTGCCCGGGGCGCCGGTGCTGCGCGGGCACGCCGTGCAGGTGGGTGGGTTCGTGCTCAACGCCGACGGATCGGCGGTGGTGGGCCTGCTGCCGCGGGTCGGCGTGGGGCTGTAGCAGGGCGCTACAGCAGCCGGTGCACCGGCATCGCCCACAGATCCAGCGCCTCGTCGAGCCGGACCAGTTCGCGGCCGCGGTGCACCACCATGCCACCGCGCCAGCGCGGGCCCAGGGCCTGCGCCAGGCTCCGCAGGCTGCGGGTGTCGGATGGATCGGCGCGCGTGCGGCCCTTGATCTCGACACCGACGAAGTGGGTGCCGCTCTGCAACAGCAGATCGACCTCCAGTCCCGAGCGGGTGGCGTAGAACCAAGGCTGCATGGTCGAGCCCGACGTGCGCAGGTCCTTGACCACCTCGGCGACCACCAGGTTCTCGAACTGCGGCCCGCTGAGCGGCCCGAACTGGCCGGTCAGGTGCCGTTGCAGGCCGAGATCGGTCCAGTAGAGCTTCGGTGTCTTGATCGCCGAACTGGTCAGGTTCTCGAAGTAGGGCTGCAGCAGGAACGCCTGGTAGGAGATCCGCAGGTATTCCACGTAGTTGCGCGCCGTCTTGGCGGCGATGCCGGCGTCGCGGCCGAGCTCGGCGAACGACAGCAATCGCGCACAGCGCAGGGCCGACAGCCTCTGGAAGGTGCGGAACGGGGCCAGATCGTTCAACCGCGCGAGGTCTGCCAGATCCCGCTCGAGGTAGGTCTGCGCGTAGCTGCGCAACCAGTCGCGGCGGCGTTCGTCGGCGAGTCGCAACAGCGCGGGCATGCCGCCCCAGGCAGCGAGGTGATCGAGCGCGCGCAGGCGGTGGTGTTCGTCGGCGGACGGCAGCGTCTCGGGCTGGTCGGCGAGCAGTTCATGCAGCGGTGATCGGTCGTCCTGCTGCAGACGCGCCAGCAGGCCGGGCTCCGGAGCCTTGTCCGGCTGCGCCGCGAGTTCTGCCAGGGTCAGCGGCCAGAGTTCGAACACCAGCGCGCGTCCTGCCAGGGACTCCGAGATGCGTTGCAGCAGTGCGATCTGTGCCGAGCCCAGCAGCACCGTGAAGGTGATCCCGCCCTGGTCGAAGGCGTGTTTCACCTTCTCGAACAGGGCGGGTTCCTTCTGTGCCTCGTCGATGACGGCAGGCCCGATCGTGGTGGCCCAGGCCTGGGTGCGCATGCCCGCAACGGTTGCGCGGTCCTCGGCCGCATCGAGGGACAGGTAACGCAGGTCGGGGTAGTGATGCCGTGCGAGGGTGGTCTTGCCGACCTGGCGGGCGCCGGTCAGCACCACCAGGGTGCGCTCGGCCGGCCGGGGCAGGCGTCGGGCCAGGCACCGCGGTAGCACAGGAGAGGGATCCACGATGACCGATTATGCTGTAAAAACGGGAAGATGAATCCCGAATTTACAGCCAATTCGGGATCCACGGCTCCTACCGGGGCCGCTTCTTCCAGTTCTGGATCGCGTCCCGGCGCCGCACCGTGGAGGCGTCGCGCCAGAACTCCTCGTCGGTGCCGCCATCGGTGCCGGTGGCGCGGCGGAGGCCGCGGAAGGCGATCAGGCGCACGTCGATGTCGTCGCTCTCCAGCAGGGGGAACATCCAGTCGACGGTGCGGTACTCGACCACGTCGGCGGCGAGCGCCGCGGTGGCGCGGGCGAAGTCGGGATCGGCGGTGGTGCTCCGCTGGACGATGTCCACCAGGAGGCCGAGGGTGGTGGTGCCGAGCTTGCGGATCTCCAGGGCCGCCGCCGCACGATGGGTGCCTTCCTCGTAGGCGGCGACCATCTCGCGCACGCGCTCGTGCAGTTCGGTCTGGTCCTGCTCCATCAGCACCATGTCCGTCATCCACGAGGTCGCACTGCCCAGGAACGGCACCTTCTCGACGGAACTGAGGCCCTGGTCGGGGTCGACCCAGACCAGCTGGCCGGGCTGGAGCTGCGCCGTCTGGCCGGCGGCGGTGCGGACCACCACCGTGCCGTCGATCGACAGCACCTGCAGGCCGTCGGTGCGGTGGTCGGCGATGGCGCGGCCGGCGGTGACCATGGCGGTGGCGAGGCTGCTGGCGATGCGCAGGTCGCCGGGATGACGCGGGCTCGCGTGCAGCCAGAGGCGGCCCTTCTCCAGGGTCACCTCCACGGCCGTGATGCGGGCCGTCGTGCTGCAGTCCAGCCGCATGCGGCTGTCGTTGACGGCGGTGTACACGCCGGCGCGGGACAGGTCGGTGGTGCGGACCAGGGTGCCCATCGGCAGGTCGTAGGCGCCGGGCTTCAGGTCGCCGGGGCCGCGGCCGGGTTCTTCGACGGCCAGCTCGCCGAACGCCATCAGGTAGAAGGCATCGTCGCGGGGCATGGGCCACGGCTGCGGCGGCTTCGGGTCATGTGGCTGTGGGGCGTCGGGCGCCTGCACCGGCGTCGTGGGCTGGGGGGCGGGCTGCGGCGGCGCGTCGGCGGTCGAACGGCCGACGGCGATCCCGAGCAGCAGGCCGAGGACCAGCCCGCTGCCGCCGAGCCACCAGCCGATCGGCGGCAGGCCGGGCGGCGGCAGGGCCTGCAGCACGCGGGCCGCGTCGGCGGTGGGGTCGCCGGCCAGCGGCGCCAGGGCGTCGCGGAGGTCGCGGTCGAGGTTCATCGCCCGGCCTCCTCGCTGTGCGCGGGGCCAGGATCGCCGCCGGCGCCGAGTTCGTCGGCGAACGCCGCCTTGAGCTGCTGCCGGGCGCGATGCAGGCGCTGGTTGATGGCCGCCTCGGTCACGCCGATCTGCTGGGCGATCTCGGCATAGCTCTTCTGCTCGAAGTAGAACAGCAGCACGGCTTCACGCAGCGACTCGGGCAGGCGGCCCACCAGCTGGCGCAGGCGGATCAGCCGTTCCTCCCGGATGTCGGTGGTGGCGCCGGGTGTCGGCTTCGGGTCCAGATGCACCTCCTCCAGCGGCACGGGCTCGCGGCCCCGCCGGCGCAGGCGGTCGATGCAGATGTTCTGGGCGATCCGATGCACGTAGGGTCCGAAACGACCCGGGTCTTCGAGCCGCGGCAGTCCCTTGTAGGCCCGCAGGAAGGTCTCCTGCACCAGGTCGTCGAGATCTTCCCGCAGGCCCAGCCTGGCGAGGCAGGTGGCGCGTACGGACCGCGAGTACCGGGCGACGAGAAGCGCGAACGCGTCCCGCGAACCCTTCAGGGCATGGCTGACCAGGTCGAGGTCTCTGGTTTCTGGTTGGGGGGCCGGCACTACCGACGGGTTCCTTGGTCGCGGGGAGCGGGGGCGACTACGACAGCAGGTCGCCAAAAAACCAATGTCATGGTGGCCGGTGGGCGAACGTCTCTTTCGCGGCGGCCGGCACCACCTCGCCGGCTGCACCAGACCCGCGGGCCGGTCCCCCGGCCGGGCCTGCGGTCCGCCCGCACAGCGCTTTCGTCCCATGCAGGCCTCGGCGTGGCCTTCCTGCCGCGCCGGGGCCGTTTCCCTACGGCCGACCGCGGACGCCGGGCCGCAGCGGCCAGGCCAGCAGCTCGGCCGACCCGAAGAAGTGGCCGCCGCCGGTCAGCAGCAGGCCCTGATCGGCGGCCAGCAGGACCGCGTGCGGCAGGTAGCGGCGGCCGGGCAGGACCAGCAGTTCGTCGCCGCGGCGCGTGCCCCAGATGCGCAGGTGCTGGTCGGCGATCAGCAGGCGCTCGCCATCGGGTGTCACCGCGACACTGAGCATGGGCCGGTCGGGACCATGCCCGAAGCGCCGGCGTTCGGCGCCGGTGTGGGCGTCCAGCACCAGCAGGTGGCCGTCGACCGCGGCGTAGAGCAGGTCGGCGTCGGGGGCGAACACGGCGCGCACCGGATGTCCCAGCCGGTTCCAGCTCTCGACTCCGGCGTCGAGGTCGAAGACGTGCAGGCCAGCATCGGAGCAGGCGGCGACGAGGCGTTGGTCGCGGCTGGCCGCCAGTTCGGCGAGCGGCACGGGCTCGTTGTCGGAGGTCAGCGGCAGGGAACCGCGCGCAGAGAGGCCGGCGGGATCGAGCCGCAGGACAGCGGCCTGATCGCAGGTGACGACTTCGTCGCGGCGGTCGAGGATCAGCAGGTTGCCGAGCGCGCCGGTACGGGCCACGCGGTGCTCGCCCATCGGCGTGCCGTCGGCAGGATCGAGAATCCGGACGAACCCATCCCAGCAGGTGACCAGGAGGCGCCGGCCGCCTTGCGTGCAGGCCATGCCGTGCACCATGGGGCCGACGGTCCGCACCCACTTCGGATCGCCGTCGGGCAGCGTGAACGCGCCGACCTGACCCGCCAGCGTGCCGACGAAGGCGATCGGATCGCGCGGATGCCGGACCAGACGCGCCGCGTTGCCATCGATCCCGCTCCACGCCGCGTTGCGTTCCGGTGGCGAGGCCGGCCAGACGCGCAGGTCGCCATCCCAGGCGAAGCTCGCGAACCGGCCGTCGGCCAGGTGGGTGATGCTGTTGACGTAGGCATGGTGGCCTCGCGCCGCGCCCAGGTCCCGCAGGGTGCCTCCATCCCAATAGCGGACCACACCTTCGGCATCGCCGGTCACGACAAGGCGGCCGCCGACATCGGTCGCCATTGCGCAGATGGCGCTGGTGACAGTGGCCTGCTCGGCGGCCAGGACACCGGTGGCGCAGTCGAACATGCGCAAGACGTTGTCGTGGCCGGCAGTGACGAGCCGGGTGCCGCCGGCGGTGAAGGCGAGGCGCCGGCGCGGCGAGGGATGCGCCAGCGAGGTCAGGCGTTCGCCGGTGGACAGTCGCCAGACATGGACGGTGCCAAGGCCGTCACCGGCGGCGAGAAGCCGGCCGTCGTCGGCGATGGCCATCGCGGGAATCCCGTCGCGGCAACCGACGAGGCGCTGGCGCTCCTCGCCGCCCGGCAGGGCCCGGATCACGACATCGTCAGCATGGGCATGGGCGAACCAGTTGCCATCGGTGGCCAGCGCCAGCGCCTCGGTGGGTTGCGGCAGGGTCACGATCACCGGATCCCCCGACGCCGCGAACACGCGGGCGGTGCTGTCGGCGAACGAGGCGATGGCCCGCCTGCCGCTGCCGTCGCCGGCGATCTGCAGCACCTCGGCGTTCACCGGGACGACTTCGGGCCGTGCGCCCATGGCCTGGCCGCAGCGGAGCAGGTCATCGTCGATGTCTGCGAGGAGGAATGCAGCGCCGACGGCGGCGAGGCCGATGCCGCGCCTCAGGCCGGTGGGGATCCGGGCCAGGGAGTCGTCGGCCTGGGCGTCCAGGATGTGCCATTCGAGGCCGCGCAGGTCGTCTGGAGCGGCGTCGAGGCGCTGCCGCATCTCGGCGCCGCGACCGGCCGAGCCGGCGCCATCAGCGGCGGCGATCGTGCCGACGTAGGCGCGCCAGCGCGCGAGTTCGGCGGCGGCGTTGGCCTCGTCGCGTGCATCCAGGACGCGCCACAGGCTCCAGCTGGTGACCGCGATGGCTGCCAGCAGGGCCACGATGACGATCGCGGCGGCAGCGGCGGTGGCCTGGTGTCGACGGGCCAGACGGCCCAGCACGTAGCCCAGGCCCGGCGGCCGCACCGCGATCGGCTCGTTGGCCAGGTGGCGTCGAAGGTCGGCGGCCAGCTCCGCCACGCCCTGATAGCGCTGGTCGGGGTGCTTCTGCAGGCAGTGACCGACGATGGTGTCTAGGTCGCCGCGCAGCAGCCGGCGCAGGCTGCCTGGCGTGCTGCCGCCGAAGTCCGCCGCGTCGGTCGCCTGACCGATCGTGCTCGACAGGCGGGGGGGCGGCGATTCGTCGAGTGTGCGCACCACCGAGGCGATGCCATCCTGTCGCAGGGTCTCGCTCGACAACGGCAATCGGCCGGCCAGCAGCTCGAACAGGATCACGCCCAGCGAGTAGATGTCGGCGCGGGTATCGACGTTCCGGCCGGCGGCCTGCTCCGGCGCCATGTACTCCGGGGTGCCGAGCAGCCGGCCCTCCACGGTGCCGACTGCCGCCGACAGATCCGACTCGGTCTGCAGGGCCTTGGCGAGGCCGAAGTCGATGATCTTGGGTTGCGGCGCACCGTCGTTCCCGACCACCAGGATGTTGGCGGGCTTCAGGTCCCGGTGAAGCACACCGCGCTGGTGGGCGTGTACCACGGCCTGGCACACATCGAGGAACAGCCGCAGCCGTTCCGCCACGGGCAATCGCCTCGCACGACACCAGTCGGTGATCGGCTGGCCGTCGATGTACTCCATGGCGAAGTAGGGTTCGCCGGCCGGAGTCTCCGCCGCCTCGTAGATGTGGGCGATGCCGGGATGGTCCAGGGACGCCATCGCCTTGCGTTCGCCCGTGAAGCGCTGCAGGACTTCGCCGCTCGCGGTGCCGCATCGCAGCAGCTTGATCGCCACCCGGCGCGGCAGGGGTTCGGCCTGCTCGGCCAGGTAGACGATGCCGAAGCCGCCGCGCCCCAGTTCGCGCACGACCCGGTAGGGACCGATGCAGGTGGGTGGCGGGGTGCTGGGGGACGTGATGGGTGCATGCAGGCCGAGGGTGGACAGGGCGTGGTGCAGGTGGGTGACGAGGCCGCCGGCCCTGGCCACGCTGGCGCCCAGGGCCAGGATGGCCGGCGCGTGCGGCGGGTGGCGGTCGGCGAGTTCGCGCAGGGCCAGGTCCGGGTTGGAGCCGAAGCAGACGGCGTAGACCTCGGCTTCCAACTCGGCTGACAACGTGCCGTGGTCGTCCCTGGCGCCGGGTGTTGCCACGTCATCCTGCATGCACGAACATCCTAGCCTTGCCCATGAGTGAGCCGCTGCCACCCTCGGTGCCCGGGCCGGCTTCGCCGGCGAACGCGGGCGGCGGCGACCGCGCCGCCCTGGACGAACTGCTGGCGCGCAACCTGCCGCTCCTGCATGCCTTCATCCGGCTGCGGGCCGGACCGAAGGTGCGCGCCTTCGAGTCGTGCAGCGACCTGGTGCAGTCGGTCTGCCGCGAACTGGTGGAGGACCTTCCCGGGTTGAGCTTTCCCAATGATGCGAGCCTGCGCGCCTGGCTGTTCCAGACGGCGCTCAACAAGGTGCGCAGCCGGGGGCGTCATCTCGGCCGGCAGCGTCGAGATCCCGATCGCGTCATCGGCGGTTCGCTCGGCGCCGAACTGGTGGAGGGCTATGCCGTCCTCGGGACCCCGAGCGCCGCGGCGATGTCGGCGGAGCAGATCGACCGGCTCGAGCGCGCCTTCGATCGGCTCAGCGAGGACCAGCGCGAGGTCATCACCCTGGCCCGGTTGGCTGGCCTGCCCCTGGCCGAAGTGGGCAGCGCGATGGGCGGCAGGTCGCCGGCGGCGGTGAGCATGCTCCTGGGGCGGGCCCTGGCGGCCCTGGATCGGCTGCTGCAGACGGGCGAAGGCTGAGGGCACGGCGAGGGGAGTGCCGCACGGACCGCGGGTACAACGCGGATCGGCGGAATCGGGATTGCCGGGTTTCTGGGCCGAGGCCGTTGTACCGGCAGGGCAGCGGCACTTCCTCGGTCAGACCTCCTCATGCCGAAGCCAGCCATGACCGACCTCTCCCGGACCGTATCCTGTGCCGCACCGGCCGTCGCGCTCGCCGCCAGCGTCCTCCTCCTGTTCGCATCACCCGCGGCGGCCCAGATCCGGGTCGACCATTCCGCGTGGCAGACGCCGATCCGGAATCAGGGCTCCCGCAACACCTGCACGGTGTTCGGTGCCCTGGCGGGGCTCGAGGCCCGCTACAAGCGCCAGGGCTACGGCGACATCGATCTGTCGGAGCAGTTCGCCAACGCCATGCTCAAGAGCCTGTGGCTGCATCCCTACTGGAACGAGATCACCACGGTCGACACCGCCGAGGCCCAGGCGGCGTGGAGCGGGGGTGGTGGCGGTTCGGGGCACGCCGACTCGCTGGCCACATGGTTCAAGGTGCCGCTCGAGAGCGCTTGGCCCTACGTGTCGAACACCCCGAGCAACCTGCCGGCGCCGTGGGGGAACCCCTACTGGAACGCGCAGAGCAACCTGAACGCCTGGAACCTCGATCCTGCCAACCTGCCCCGGTCGGTCCTCAAGCAACCGGTCTACTACTCTGCCACCGGCGTCGTCTACCTCACCGCCACCGGCAGCGGCCCGGCCCGCGATCCGGCGGTGATCGAGAGCGCCCTGCGAGCCGGTTACGAGGTGATCTGGGACACGAGCGATGTGGTGTTCGGCCAGTCGACCTGGCGGCCGGCCAACGCGACGCCCGGCGGCCACTCGATGCTGATCGTCGGCTACGACCGCGCCGCGGCCAACCCCGCCGATCACTACTTCATCGTCAAGAACAGCTGGGGCGAGACCGGCAATCCCGGCGGCTACACCCACGTCACCTATGACTTCCTGCGCGCCTTCGGCAGCGCCGCGTCGTATCTGACGGGCGCCGCGACGCCGTCGCCCTGGCCGGAGTTGCGCATGCTCGGCCGCCGCAACATCTGCTTCAACGGCCATCGCGGCACGCTGGACATCTACCACATCCCTGGCACGGCCAGCCGGATCTGGAGCTGGGCTTACGGGGTGACCCGCACCGATCGGCGGCTCGGCATGTTCACCGATCAGAACGGCAACAAGTGGAAGGTGAACGGCACGATCGCCGGAAACACCATCGTCTTCTGGTGGAAGGGTGGCACGCCCAACCTGCCCTACGACGAGACCGCGACCTCGCCGACGTCGGATCGGCAGTTCACCTACACGATCGTCGACGACGACGGTGACGAACTGGCGGGCTGGCACACCGACACGATCGCGGCCGGACCGCCGTTCTACGGGGGCTACCTGCGGCGGCCGACGACGATGACCGCCAACGACGGCTTCCTGACGCCGGTCTTCTCGAACGGCACACCCGTGTCGCCCGACCAGTGGCTCGGCAACTACCAGGTGCGCTGCGCCGACCAGGACTTCGTACTCGACATCCAGGCCCGCAACGACCTGCTGCTGCCGGCCGCCGAGCGATCGACGCACGCGGGCTTCGCGTGCAACGCCACTTCTGACGGCGTCAACTGGACCTCGCTGGTGGGCAGGGTGCCGCTCAGCCAGCCATACACGGCGCAGATGACGGTGCCGTTCCTCACCCCGATCACCCTCGACCTGCGCATGCTCGGCCTGCAGCGCGGCGTGTTCGGCGGCCGGGCGGCGCTGGGTGGCGGCGTCTTGCTGCTCGATGGCGCCTACGGCGTGCGCACCGGCGGCCGCGTGATCGGTTCGCGCAGCTACTACGGCACGCGCTGTGGTCCCACTGGGCGCGCCCCCTACATCTACGTCGACGTGAGCCAGCCAACGGTGGGCACGCCGGTGCCCTTCCGCGCCCAGCCGATGGCGCCGTCGTCGGCCGCGTTCCTGGCGGTCGGGCTGTCGCGCACCTCGTCGGGCGCCATTCCGCTGCCCTACTCGCTGGCGCCGCACGGGGCGCCGGGCTGCTCGGTGCAGGCCGACCCGCTGGTCACCATGCTGGCTGTGTCCGACGGCGCTGGCGTCGTGACCAGGAGCATGGTGTTCGGCGCGCCGGCCCTGGTCGGCCAGGCGGTCTACGCCCAGTGGATCTGCCTCGATCCGACCGCCAACGCGCTGGGCATGACCACCAGCGACGGCGCGTCGATGGTGCTGGGCGGCGTGCGGTAGTCCTGCGGTGCCGGCGGTTACCCTGCCGCCGGCCACCGCTACCATGGCGCCCATGGCGCCGCCCGCCGCAGTACCCCTCCTGGCCGCCTTCGCCGCTGGTTGTCTCGCCACCGCCGCGCTCGCCCACGGCGGCCAGTACCGCGGCGGCTGGAACGATCCGCCGCCGCCGCCCTCCACGCCGGGCGCCGGCGTGCCCGGACCGGTGACGCCCGCCGGCGGCCTCGGCGGCCCGGGGCCGCTCACCGGCGGCCGCCCTACCATCACCGACGGCACCAGCTGGCAGGTGTGGTGGGAGTTCAACAAGGAACCCCTGCTCGACAAGCCGGCGGTGCCGAGCAAGCTGCCGATCACCGGCAGCGACGAGTTCTTCCTCGGTCCGCGCCGCAACGTCGCCACCCGCGACGCCCTGGGCCCGTCGGCCAAGGACCGCCGCGACCTGATCGTGCCGGCCCTGCTGGAGGCGCTGCGCGAGAACAACAGCCGCGACGTCATCACCGCCTGCCTCGTCGCGCTCGGCAAGGTCGGCCTGGAGCCGCCGGGCGTGGCGCTGCTGCCGACCATGGCGCCGTTCGTCTCGGCCAGCGAGCAGGAGGTGCGGGAGACGGCGGCGCTGGCCATGGGCATCCTCGGCCAGCCGGCAGCCCTCGACTCGCTGATCGGCCTGCTCGAACAGGATCGCGTCGGCCGCGCGCTCGCCGGCAAGGACGAGGTGCCCGACCGCACGCGGACCTTCGCGGCATGGTCGCTGGGCCTGCTGGCCCACGAGTCGATCGACCTCGCGGTGAAGCGGCGCGTGCACGACGCGCTGCTGGCGCGCCTGCTGCGGCCCGAGGAGAAGGGCCGCGACCTGCGGGTGGCGCTGATCCAGGGTCTCGGCCTGCTCGGGCTCGATCCCGCGCGCAGCGGCGGCGAGAAGCTGCTGCTCTGGCGCACCGTCGGCGAGCTGTGGGACTTCTACGGCAGGGACCTCGGCAAGGGCGACCAGCTCGTGCAGGCGCACGTGCCGGTGGCGGTGGCGCGCCTGCTCGGCCGCGGCGACGGCCCCGAACACCGGCGCAGCAAGGCCCTGCTGGGCGCCGAGCTGTTCCCGCGCGAACGCCGCAACAACGCCATCCTGCAGTCGGCGGCGATGGCACTGGGCAGCCTCTGTCTGCCCGCCGAGACCTTGCCGGAGGACGCGGCGTACTCGCAGCTGCTGCAGCGCTACTACCGCGAGGGCACCGACCAGCAGGCGCGGATGTTCGCGGTGATGGCGCTGGGCCGGATCGGCGGCGCCGCCAACCGTGCGGCGTTGATGGCCCTCTACGAGCCGGCCAACAAGGCCACCGAGAAGCCCTGGGTGGCGCTGGCGCTGGCGCAGATCGCCCGCGAGCAGGTGCAGCGGCCCGGCCACGTGGTCGACGTCGAACTGGGCCAGCTGCTGCACCGCGACGTGCAGCTGATCGACAACGACGAAGCCCAGGCGGCGCTGGCCCTGGCGCTCGGCCTGTGCGGCTACCGCGAGGCCGGCGACACGCTGATCGAACTGCTGCACGGCCGCGGTCGCAGCGACATGCTGGCCGGCTACCTGGCGGTGGCGCTGGCGCTGCTCGACTACGAGCCGGCGAAGGATCCGCTGGTGGACCTGATGGAGCGCTCGCTGCGCCGGCCGTTCGTCCTGCAGCAGTGCGCGGTGGCGCTGGGCCGGCTCGGCGACGTGCGGGTGGTGCCGCGGCTGCTCGACATGATCGGCAAGAGCGACAGCACCGCGGCGCTGTCGGCGGTGGCCACCGCGCTCGGCTTCATCCGCGACCGGCGCAGCATCGAGCCGTTGATCGCCGCCCTGCGCGATCCGGAACGGACCAAGCTGGCGCGGGCGTTCGCGGCGGCGGCGCTGGGCGGGGTGGGCGACAAGTCACCGCTGCCCTGGAACACCGTGATCGCCGTGGACGTGAACTACCGGGCGACGGTCGACACGCTGACCAACGGCAGTTCGGGCGTGCTGGACATCCTGTAGGGGGTGCGGCACCCGGCGCCTAGGATCCGCGCCGTCGTGCCCGAGCCGGTTCCGCAGCCCACCGCCCGTCTGCCGCGCAGCGTCCTGGCGCTGGGCTGGGTGTCGCTGTGCACCGACCTCAGCAGCGAGATGATCGTGCCGCTGCTGCCGGCGTTCATAGCCGGGCTCGGCGCCGGACCGGCGTTCCTCGGGCTCCTGGAGGGAGCGGCCAACGCCACGGTGGCGGTGCTGAAGGGCCTGTCCGGGCGCTGGTCGGACCGCACGCGCACCCGCAAGGGCTGGGTGCTGCTGGGCTACGGGCTGTCGTCGGCGGCACGGCCGCTGCTGGCCCTGGCCCAGGGTCCGCTCGGCGTGCTCGGCATCCGCGTCGTCGACCGGATCGGCAAGGGGCTCCGCTCGGCGCCACGGGACGCGCTGATCGCCGGTGCGGTGCCCGCGGAACGGCGCGGCGCGGCGTTCGGCCTGCAGCGGGCGATGGACCACACCGGCGCCACGCTGGGGCCGCTGCTGGCGGCGTTGCTGCTGTGGTCCGGCCTGTCGGAACGGTCGGTGTTCGGGCTGGCGGCGGTGCCGGCGGCGATCGCCGTGCTGGTGCTGTGGCTCTGCGTGCGCGAGGAGCAGAACGCGGCGGCGCCGCCGGCAGCCGCCGCGCCGGTGCCGCCGCGGCCGGGCTTCCGGCCGTTCCTGCTGGTGGCGGCGCTGGGCGGGCTCGGCAACGCCATGGACCTGCTGCTGCTCTACCGCGCCCTCGAACTGGGTGTACAGCCCTGGCTGGCGCCGCTCCTGTGGGCGGGGCTGCACCTGCTGCGCGCGGCCCTGGCGCAGCCGCTCGGCGCGCTCAGCGACCGGGGCGACCGCCGCACGGTGATCGGCTGGGGGCTCGGGCTGCAGGCCCTCGTGCTGCTGCTGTTCGGGCTGGCGGCGGCGCCGTGGCAGGCCTGCGTGCTGTTCGTGCTGCACGGCCTGCACGCGGCGTTCACCGAAGGCGCCGAACGGGGCCTGGTGGTGGAGCTGGCCGGCGGCAAGGGCCGCGGCACCGCGTACGGGCTCTACCACATGGTGGCGGGGCTGAGCCTGCTGCCGCTGTGGGGCGTCGGCGCCGCCTACGCCGCGTTCGGGCCGATCGCCGCGTTCCACGGCGCCGCCGGCTGCTCGCTCGCGGCGCTCGTGGTGCTGCGCTACTGGGTCCTGCCCAGCAGCTCGTCGGCGACGCGCTGCGCGCCGTAGACCACGGTCAGGGCCTCGATCATCGCGTCGGTGTGCACGCTGATCGCGCGGCTGTTGTCCTTGGCGTACCAGAAGTTGTTGGGCAGCGACTCGATGTTGCCGTCGAAGATCAGGCCGACCACGTTCAGCTCCTTGTCGACCACCGCGGAACCGGAGTTGCCGCCGATGATGTCGTTGGTGCTGACGAAGTTCATCTTCTTGCCGAGGTCGAGCTTGTCCCTGGCGTCGAGCCAGGCCTGCGGGACGTCGAACGGATACTGGTGACCGAACTCGGAGCCGCGGGTGAACATGCCGCCCAGGCTGGTGGCGTAGGGCGCCAGGGTGCCGTTGTACGGATAGCCCTGCACCACGCCGTCGGAGAAGCGCAGGGTCATGGTGGCGTCCGGCGCCACCTTGGTGCCGAACACCGCGTGCAGGGCGAGGCCCATCTGCGCGCCGAGCACCCTCTTCTTCGTCTCGAGTTCCTCCTGCAGCTTCTCCTCGGCCTGCATCAGCGGATGCAGCACGCGACCGGCCACCATGGCCGGATCGTCGCTCTTCGCCACCGCCTCGGCGCCGCCGGCCAGCAGGTCCTCGACGACCTTCTTGCGGCCCAGCGTGCTCTTCTGCAGCCGCTCGATGGCCGGCGGCACCTCGCCGTCGCCCAGCACCGCCTGCAGGTAGGGATCGTCCTTCGGCAGCCAGTTGCGGGCACGGATGAAATGGTCCGCCAGCAACGACATGGTGATCGGGTTGCCGCCCACCCGCATGTTCAGGGCCTCCTCGCGGGCCTCGTTGCGCTCCTCCTCGGTCAGCGCCGGATCGACGGCCTTGGCGATGGCGAGGGCGCGCTCGATGTGCGACGAGTAGCTCGGCGAGTGGAACACCGCCTTCGGGTGCAGGGCGCGCTGCTGCTCGGCGACCTCGGCCAGCTCGTCCCACAGGTGGCCGAAGCGGGCCTGCAGGGCCGGATCCGCCGCCACCTTGGCCCGGAAGTCCATCTCCTTCTGCAGCCGCGCCGCCATCTGCTCGCGGTTGCGCAGCCCGCCGAGCATGCCGGTGAACGCCTTGCGGCTGTTCTCCCAGTTCAGGATGGTCGGCAGCAGTGACTTCTCGATCTGCGGATCCTGGCCGGCGAAGTGGCGCAGGATCTTGATGCCGTTCTCCAGCAGCTCCACCGTGATCGGGTGCTCGGCGTCGCGCAGCGCCGCCATCTGCTCGAAGGTCAGCAGGCGCTCGGTGCTGCCGGGATTGCCCGGCACGAACACCAGCTCGCCCTCGCGCACGCCGTCCTGGCGCCAGCGGAAGTAGTGGGTCGAGGTGTCGGCGGGCTTGCCGTCCTCATAGGCGCGCACGAACGAGAAGTCGGTGGCGTAGCGCGGATAGGTGAAGTTGTCCGGATCGCCGCCGAAGTGCGACGCCTGCAGGTGCGGCGCCATCACCAGCCGCACGTCCTCGTAGATCCGGTAGCTGTAGAGCTGGTGCTCGGCGCCGTGGAACAGCATCACCACCTGGTGGAGCTGGTCGGGATGGGCCTGCCGGGCCGCCTCCAGCAGCTTCTCCTTGTTGGCCTCGCGCTTCTTCTCCACCGCCGCGGCGTCGTCGCCGGCGACGATGCCCTCGTCGACCTCCTTGGTGACGTTCCGCTGCGACAGGAGCTGCTGCACGGTGAGGCCGTCGAGCCGGATCTCGTCCTCGAGCGCGCGGGCGACGAAGCCGTCCTTCACCCAGTCGTTCTCGCCCTGCGCCTTCGACACGTTGTCGCGCACGCAGTGGTGGTTGGTCATCACCAGGCCCTGGGGCGACACGAAGGACGCCGAGCACCAGGGGTTCTCGCGCTCGCCGAGCCGCAGCGCCGCCAGCCGCAGCGAGTCGAACCACTTCTGGTCGGGCTTGAAGCCGTATTCCTTCTCCAGGTAGCCGAGCGGCGGGTTCTCGAAGGTCCACATCTTGCCCATCGCCAGGTCGTCGGCGACGGCGGGCTGGACCGCGGCAACCTCGGGCTGCTGCACCGCCGGCTGGGCGGGCTGCGGCGCCGGCGCGGTGCCGGCGCAGGCGGCGAACAGGGACAGGAAGGCGAACGGGAGGAGGCGGATCTTCATGTGCGGAAGGAAATGGGCTCCGATGCGGGCGGGCCACGATACGGAGCCGGCGGCCCCGGTGACAGCTCGCGGGCGAAACCCGCGTCCCGCGTTCAGGGCGCCTCGTGCAGGGCGCCGCCGATACGCCAGCTGCCGGGCGCGTCGGGATCGCGCATGGCCAGCACGGTGATCCAGCCGGTGTGCTCGCCGACGCGATAGGCGCCGTGGCGGCCGCGCAGCCCACTGTCGGGTGCGGGTTCGCGCGACAGGATCGCGCGGTCGAGTCCCGCGGGCAGGCCCCTGAGGTCGGCGGAGCAGGGCTGGGTGATCGTGCCGCCGGCGGCGGTGACGTGCGCGCTGCAGGACGTCGCCAGCTGGTCCAGCAGTGGCTCCAGGGCTTCGTCACCGATCTCGCCGGCCACCAGGAACGTCATGAAGTGGTGACCGGGCGGGGTGATGCGGAGGCCGGTGCGGACACCGGTCTCATGGCGTTTGGTCAGGGCGGCGACGGCCTGCCCGGCCAGGGTCGATGCCGGCGCCGTGCGAAGCAGGTCAGAGGGTTGTCCCGGGGCTGTCGGCGGCGCCACCTTCGGGGCACAGCCAACGGCCAGGAGGAGCGGCAGGAAGCAGAGCAGCGGCAGGTGGCAATGCACGGATCACCTCACGGGCAGGCTCGGGTCACCGAAGACCATGAACTTCATGGCCTGGAAGAAGATGCTGGGCGGATACCAGCTCGCCGTCGGCCGCAGTTCGGCGAGGCGCTCGCGCGCATGGTAGCCGCGCACCGCCGCCACCCAGCAGTCGCCGAGGCGCGGGGCCTCGGCGCGGCCGGCGGCCGCCGCGAATTCGGCCAGCAACGTCAGCGCGCAGGGCTGGCTTCCCGTGTTGCAGCCGATGTAGGCCCAGGCGCCGCCCTGTTCCGACAGCAGCAGGATCTCGCCCAGGCCCGTCCGGTCGTGCGGCCCTTCCTGCAGGCACGCCGGCTGCGGCGGCGGCGCCGCGAACACCTCGCCGTGATTGGTGCCGGCGTGGACCTTGCCGTGTACATCGACGTAGCCCTCATAGGGCGGGCACGGCGCGAAGCAGGCGGTGCTGCAGCCGACCGACAGGACCATGGGCAGCCGTTCATTGCGCAGCTCCCGCGCCGCCTTCGGCGGCAGGCACTGGTCCCAGGCGTCCGGCTGGCCGTGACCGGCGTGCAGCAGCAGCGCCGGGCCCTCGTTCCACAGGGCGGTGACGCTGGCCGTCGTCGGCGCCGGCAGGTCGGGGCGGTCGAAGTAGCGGCGCTCGATGGTCCAGCGCGGGCCCAACGCCGCGGCGGCGGCATCCAGGACCGGCCGGCTGTCGACCCAGCCGTCCACCGCGATCAGTCCGGCCCGCGGGGCCACCGGCGCCGCGTCCTGGTGCCGCAGCGACTTGCGGATCACGACCTCGAGTTCGGCGAGGGTGCTGACCGGCCAGCGCCCGACCGCCAGTTCGGGCCGGTAGTCGATGTCATCGGCGTTGATCGGCCCGTCCTTGTGGTGCTCGCCGCGCACCTCGCCGAAGTAGCCGGCGCGGTGCCCTTCGAGATTGCCGTTCCAGTCCTCGAACGAGCCGTCCCGGCGGGCGACGTCGGCGTAGTAGAGGTCGCTCGGATAGAACGCATGGTCGAAGGCTTCCTTCGTGTTGCGATCGAGGACCATGTAGCGCATCGGCAGCACGTCGCCGTCGCCGACCAGCAGCACGTAGCGCAGGTTGGCGGCGAGCCAGGCCCGGTAGAGGCGGCGCTTCAGGCGTTCGGGATCGTCGGCGCCGGGGCTCCCGGCCAGCACGTCCTCGAGCACCAGCAGGCGGCACGGCAGGTCGGCATTGCGGGCGGCGACGTAGGGCGCGCAGGCCTCGGCGAAGGCCCGCGGCGCCAGGACCAGCATGGTCTGTGCCTCGGGGCAGGCCGTGAGGAGGAGCGCTGCGGCGAGGACGCGGACCATGGTCATGGACGAGGATTGCCGTAAAGCATGGTAAGATAATCGGTTATGGAGCTGCTCGCGACAGCAGCGCCGCCACCTCGACGTGCCCGGTGTGCGGGAACAGGTCGCAGAGCCGCATCGCCTGGACCCGGTAGCCGCCGGCCTGAAGCCCTGCCAGATCCAGCGCGAGACTGTCGGCGGAGCAGGCGATGTGCAGGAGCCGCTGTGGCCGCGCCGCCAGCACGCGGGCGACCCCGTGGGCCTGCAGGCCCGAACGCGGCGGATCGACGATCAGCAGATCGGGCGCCGGCGCGAAGTCGGCCTCGTGGAAGCGCGCCTCGGTGACCGTCACCATCGACAGCGCGTTCCGTTCGGCATTGTGCAGGGCGTCACCGCACGCAGCATGATTGTCCTCGACGATCGCCACGCTCGCGGCGCCATCGCGCGCGGCGCGCAGGCCGAAGGTGCCGATGCCGCCATAGCCGTCCACCACCCGCTGGCCGCGCAGATCGCCGCACATCGAGAGCGCCGGCCGATAGAGCAGCGCGCTCGCATCGCGGTGGATCTGGTAGAAGCTGCCCGCCGAGATGCGGAACTGCAGCCCATCGGCCTGATCGACGAGGTGATCGCGGCCGTGCAGTGTCTGGTGCTCCGAGCCGAGCAGGAACTCGTCGCCGCGTTCGCTGATGCTGCGCACCACACCCACCGGCAGCGTCGGCAGAGCACCGCTCGCCCGCGGCAGGGTCCGCGCCGCGGCCATGAGGCGTGCCGCCAGTTCCGGACCCTGCGGGAACGGCCCCGGCGTGGTGACCACCGAGGTCAGCAGCTCACCGGTGCCCTGCGCCAGCCGGGCCTGGATGGCCTTCACCAGGCCGCGGCCGCTGGCCGGGTCGAACGCCGGCAGGCGCAGTTCGCGCAGGATGCGTTCGGCGGCGCTGCCCAGCGCCGTCAGCCCGGGATCCTGGGTCTGGCACTCGGTGATGCGCACGACGTCGTGGCTGCGATAGGCGAAGTGGCCCAGCATCGCCTGGCCCTGGCGGTCGGGCCGCGCCGGATAGAGAAGCCGCGTGCGGTGGTGCCGCGGCGTGCGGCGCGGGATCGCGCAATCGACGCGGACCTCGCCGAGGAACGGCCGCAGCTGGTGCTCCAGCATGGCGACCTTCTCGCCGATCTGGGCCTCGATCGGCACGTCCAGCCGATCGCAGGCGCCGCACGTGCCGAAGTGGCGGCAGTGCAGGTCTGGCAGCGGCGGCGGGGAGCGACGGGTCGGGCGGGGCGTCACTGGTCCCGCGCCGCGAGATGGCGGCGGACCCGGTCGATCCGCTCGGTGCCGTAGTTCAATTCGGCCTGACGCAGACGGACCTCCTGCTCGGTGGCCCCGGGCATCCGCTCGCGCAGGGCCTGCAACGACAGCTCGGCCACGGTCTGGCTGAGCTGCAGGCACAGTTCCAGGCGCCGCTCGAAGCCCGCCGCGCGCAGCAGTTCGACCTGCCGGCGGAGGACATCCGGGTGGGTGTCGGAGGGCGTCATGGCGGGCAGCATAGCGGCCTGCCCCGCGGCGGAATCGCGTGATCCCCGCCCCGGGCGCCGCTAGCCTGCGCGCGCCCGTGGACACCCTGCTGCAGCTCGCCGCCGCCAACCTGCTGTCGCCGCTGGTCCTGTTCTTCGCGCTCGGCCTGCTGGCGGGCCTGGCGCGCGCCGAGCTGCACGTGCCCGAGGCCATCAGCAAGGCGCTGTCGCTCTACCTGATGCTGGCGATCGGCTTCAAGGGCGGCGCGGCGTTGGCGGAACAGGGCGCCTCGGCGGCGCTGGCGGCGGCGCTGCTGGCCGGCGTGCTGATCAGCTTCCTGCTGCCGGTGGTTGCGTTCCTGCTGCTGCGGCTGCTGACCCGCACCGGCGCGGCGGACGCGGCGGCCATCGCCGCCCATTACGGTTCGGTCAGCATCGTCACCTTCGTCGCGGCCAGCAGCTTCCTGACCGCACGGGGGATCGCCTACGAGGGCCACGTGGTGGCGATGCTGGCCCTGATGGAGACGCCGGCCATCGTCACCGGGCTCCTGCTGGCGCGGCGCGCCGGGGTGGGCGGCGAGGCGGCGCGCGGCCGGCCGCTGCTGTCGCCCGAGACGATGCGCGAGGTGCTGCTGAGCGGCAGCGTGGTGCTGCTGCTGGGCAGCTTCGCCATCGGCTGGGTCACCGGCGCCGAGGGCCTGAAGACCATGGCGCCGATCGTGGTGGACCCGTTCAAGGCGGTGCTGGCGGTGTTCCTGCTCGACATCGGCCTGCTGGTCGGGCCGCGGCTCGGCGACTTCCGCCGGGTCGGCCTGCCGGTGGCGGCCTTCGGCCTCTACATGCCGCTGGTCGGCGCCACCGTCGGCCTGCTGGCCGGAAGCCTGATCGGCCTGTCGGCGGGCGGCATGACCCTGGTGGCGGTGCTGTCGGCCAGCGCCTCCTACATCGTGGTGCCGGCGGCGATGCGGTTGTCGCTGCCGCAGGCCAATCCGGCCATCTACGTCACGCTGTCGCTGTGCGTGACGTTCCCGTTCAACCTGCTGCTGGGCATCCCGCTCTACTCGCTGGCCGCGCAGTGGCTGCGGCCCGGTTCCTGACGGAGCACCACAATGACGACGCTGCACTGGAAGAAGAAGATCGAGATCGTGGTGGAGAGCGCCCGGGCCAAGGCCTTGGTGGAGCTGGTGGAGCGGTGCGGCGCCAAGGGCTGGACGGTGGTGCCGCACGTGTCGGGCAAGGGCCATCGCGGCAAGCGCGGCGAGGGCCACCTGTCCGGCGTGTTCGAGAACGTGCTGATCGTGGTGATCGCGGCCCAGCCGGTGGCGGAACGGATCGTCGCCGGCTCGCAGGAGCTGCTCGAGGACTACGCCGGGATCGTGCTGGTCTCCGACGTGCAGGTGATCCGCGACGAGCACTTCTGAGGCTGTGCGACGCGCGGCTAACGAACGTAGACGCCGCAGCCGGCGAGCGCCCGCCGCAGCACGGTGCGCTGGCGTTCGGCGGCCTGCAGGTTGACCAGCTCGTGGATCACCTGCACGTTGCTGCGCTCGAGGAAACCCTGCTTCAGGCCGCCGAGCCCGTTCTGCATGGGCCATCCGGTGAGGGGTTCGCCTGACGCCGCGGAGGGCAGGTAGGCGCCGTTGCCCGCGGGCGTGAGGCTCGCCGCGTTGAGGAAGCGGTGCAGATGGATCTGGCCGAATTGCGTCACCGTGTCGGCATTGCCGGCGGTGCGGCCGCTGAAGCTCCCGTCCGGATTGACGCTGAGTTCGAGCGTGTCCGACGGCAGGGTGATCTGCGGCTGCAGCACGGCGCCCTGGCCGGTGACGATCCGGCCCTCGGCATCGACGTGGAACGCGCCGTCGCGGGTGTAGGCGGTGGCGCCGTCGGGCTGCAGCACCGCGAACCATCCCTCGCCGTCGATGGCGATGTCGAGGTTGCGGTCGGTCATCTCGAGGACGCCGGGCGTGCAGACCATGGTCACGGCGCCGGCCTGCGGGATCTGCAGGCCGGTCTGCGGATGAGCGATGTTGGTCATCGGGAGCATCCGCTTCTTGAAGCCCGGTGTCGGCACGTTGGCGAGGTTCTCGAGGCAGAGTTCGCGCTGGCGTTGGTTGACGCGCAGGGCCTCGCGCAGGAGTTCGATGCCGGCGTCGTCGGCGGTGGCCGCGGTCATCGCGGCGTCGGTGACGGCGGCGGCGGTCGTGGCGGTGCGTCCGGTGGGCGCGGACAGACGGGTGAGGAGTTCGTCGAGGCGTTCGTTGAGCGTGGCGAGGCGGGCGGCGACCTCGGTCAGGCCGGCGGGCTCGAACGGCGTGTCGAAGGTGGCGGCGACCTGCTGCCGCAGCAGCGCGGTCAGGACGTGCATCTGCTGGTCGGCGCCGGCGGCTTCGGGCTGGGGCGTTGTCGCGGGCGGTGCGGCGCAGGCGGTGAGGAGAAGCGGCAGGAGCAGGGCGGCGAGCGAGCGGGACCGGGGCATGGCGACACCTCGGGAAGGGGAAGGTGTCGGCTTGTTCGACGGGTGGGCAGTCCCGACTTGAGACGGCGCGTTCGGCAGACCGGGCTGGATCGCGGATCGTCGCCGTGTCTCCGCTTCGAACTGGAACGCATGCTGCTGCGGCGCGCCAAGGCCTCGGGCAGGCGCATCCAGCGTGCCGAAGACAAGGCCCGGTTGGAGGGTTTCTACTGGGCCCTGATGATCTGACGGCGCCCCGCCCCTAGTCCACCGCCACGACGCCCGAGCCGAACAGTCCGGTCCTGTCGAGGATCCCGCGCCAGCCCTCGCGCAGCATCACGTGGCCGACCGGGGCCCGCAGGCTCTGGCCCGGACCGCAGCACAGCAGCACATCGGGGTTGAACTCGCGCATTGCCACCCGCACCGCCGCCGAGAAGTCGTAGGTCTCCAGCACCTGCGCCGTCGTCGTGTAGTCCAGCAGCTCCGCCGGGTCCGCCGACCACGGCGAGTGCACGTTGCCGAAGCCGTCGATCAGGTGCATGCGCGGCGCCCGCACCGGCAGGTCCTGGAGCTGCTCGCGCGCCTGCAGCGACGTGCGCTCGCACAGCACCGTGTGGAACGGACCGTGCCCCGCCAGCCGGAACGGGAACTCGCGCTCACCGACCTTCACCTTCGGCAGCCGTTGCAGCAGGAACTGCACGCCCGGCTCGGTGCCGGCCAGCACCTCGTGGCCGCCGAGCCGGATCGAGCGGGCCGCCACCACGTCGGGACCCTGCCGGGCGGCCTCCTGCAGCGCCGCCGCCACCGCGCCTTCCAGGGCCGGATCGGGCCGCCAGTCGTCGCCGACCGTGGTGGTCAGGATCTGGCCGCCGGGGATCTCCTTCTGCAGCCGCGCCATGGTCGCCACCAGGCGGAAGCCGTCCTGCGGCGACAGCGCGCCGCTCACCGGCAGCGCCGTGTACCAGCCCAGCGAGTTGCCGGCGACCGCGACGATGCGGTAGCGCTCCGCGAGCTGCTCGGCGTGCGCCATCGTCGCGAAGGCGATCAGCAGAGCCGCGTTCTCGCCGTCCAGGTGCAGGCTCGGCCGGAACTTCGCCGCGGCGTCCAGCTCGGCGATGGCCGGCAGGCCGCGCGCGGTGCGTTCCGCGTCGGCGGCGGCCAGCGCGTCGGCCACCGGGCCCGGCCGCAGCCAGCGCGCGATCGAACCCAGCTCGCCAGCGCCGTAGGCGCCGCGGCCGGGGCAGAACAGCACGGCCGTGGGCCTCGTCATCGCGCCACCTGCTCGCGGCACAGCTCCAGCGCCGCGCGTTCGATGTCGGGCTCCTGCACCAGCACCAGGTTGGCGGCGGCCGCCAGCGGCACGTAGCTGTCCACCGCCGCGACGCGCCGCAGGGCGCAGCCGCGCAGGGCCGGATCCTGACACAGCCCGGCCAGGATCAGCGCGCTGGGGCCGGCATTGCTGGCGCGGCATTCGTCGACCACGAGGCAGCGGCCGGTGGCGCCGGCGTGCTCGGCGATCTGCGCCATCGGCAGGGGCATCAGCCAGCGCAGGTCGAGCACGCGGGCCTTCACACCCTGATCGCGCAGGCGGCGCTGCACCCGCAGGCTCATCCACAGGCCGTTGCCGTAGGTGACGATGCTGAGCTGATCGCCGTCCTCGGCGCCGTAGACCGCGGCCTCGCCGAGCGGCATGTGCTCGTCGGGCGACGGGTAGCGGAACTGCCACAGGCCGTCGTTTGGCCCGTGCAGGTCCTTCTGCATGTAGAGGGCGATCGGCTCGAGGAAGACGCACACCTTGCCGTGCCGCGCCGCCGCCGCCGTCATCGTGCGCAGCATGGTCACCGCGTCGTCGGCGCGGGCCGGCACGCCGAGGATCAGGCCCGGGATCTCGAGGATCGCGCCCAGCGAGTTGTCGTTGTGGAA
>CAZMGG010000018.1:0-59704 GCA_964565715.1 uncultured candidatus Brocadiaceae bacterium
AGATCGACGCCGTCGGCCGCAAGCGTGGCTCCGGCATGGGTGGCGGCCACGACGAACGCGAGCAGACCCTGAACGCCATCCTGGTGGAGATGGATGGCTTCGACAGCGACAAGGGCATCATCCTGGTGGGCGCCACCAACCGCCCCGACGTGCTGGACCCGGCCCTGCTGCGTCCGGGCCGCTTCGACCGCCAGGTGGTGATCGACCTGCCCGACGTGAAGGGCCGCGAGGCGATCCTGAAGGTCCACGCCCGCAAGGTGAAGCTGGCCCCGGGCGCCGACATCGGCCGGATCGCCAAGGCCACTGCCGGCTTCTCCGGCGCCGAGCTGGCGGCGGTGATCAACGAGGCGGCGATCCTGGCGGCGATGAAGAACAAGGAGTCGGTCGACAACCAGGACCTCGAGGAGGCCCGCGACCGGATCCGCTGGGGCCGCGAGAAGCGCAGCCGCACCTTCGAGGAGGAGGACCGCAAGGTCACCGCCTACCACGAGGCCGGTCACGCCCTGGTGTCGTGCCTGACCCCGGACCAGGACCCGGTGCACAAGGTCACCATCGTGTCCCGCGGCCGGGCGCTGGGCGCCACCATGTCGCTGCCCGAGAAGGACGACTACAACCACTGGCGCAAGAAGCTGCTGGGCCGCCTGGCAGTGTGCTTCGGCGGTCGCGCCGCCGAGGAGCTGGTGTTCGGCGACGTCTCCGCCGGCGCCCAGAACGACATCGAGCAGGCCACCAACCTGGCCAAGATGATGGTGTGCGAGCTGGGCATGAGCCAGCGGGTCGGCCCGATCAAGTACACCACCGACGAGGCCAATCAGTTCCTCGGCCGCGAGTTCCACATCGCCAGCGACCTCTCCGAGAAGACCCTGGAGATGATCAACGACGAGGTCCGCGCCCTGATCGAGAAGCAGTACGCGGCGGCGCGGCAGCTGCTGGTCGACCACCGGTCCGCCCTGGACCGGATCGCGGTGGGGCTGCTCAAGCACGAGACCCTGAGCGGCGACGAGGTCGCCGCCGTGGTGCGCGGCGACGACCTGGACGAGTTCCGCTCGGCCCAGGAGCGGGAGGCCAAGGAGCAGGAGCGCGCCCGTCGGCGGGCCGAGGCGGAGGCCACCGCCGAGCCCGGCGCGCGGCAGGCGGAGCCCGGCGTCGGCCTCGCCGGCGCCGAAGGTCTGGCGTGATGGTCGGCTCGCGCCGCGCTGGCGCCCGGCGGCGTGGCCCTGTAATCCAATTCCAGCCGGCGACGCTGGACCGGTGACCCATGGGCGACCTCTACAAGCAGGTGATCGAGATGGCGATCCTCGCCGTCCTGATCTACGCCACCCTGCGCTTCCTCGGCGAGACGCGGGGTTCGAACGTCGTGCGTGGGCTGGCCCTGCTGCTGATCACCGGCGTCACGGCGTTCATGATCCTGATCCAGGCCCTCAAGCTGGATCGCCTGGACTTCCTGTTCAACGCCATCGCCCAGTCCGTGGTGATCGGCCTGATCGTCGTGTTCCACCCGGAGATCCGGAAGGCGATCGTCCACCTCGGCGACTCGCCCATCTTCGGCCGCTTCTTCGGCCCGGAGACCAAGGTCGTGCCGCGCATCCTCCGTTCGGTGGCGCGCCTCAGCAAGGAACGCATCGGCGCCCTGATCGCGATCGAGCGCGAGGCGTCGCTGGCGCCGATGGCGGAGACCGGCATCACCATCGACGCCGAGCTGAACAGCTACCTGATCGAGTCGATCTTCTACCCCGGCGGCGCCCTGCACGACGGCGCCATCGTCATCCGTGACGATCGCATCGTCGCCGCCAGCTGCCTCCTGCCGCTGAGCCAGAACCCGGACGTCGACAAGCGCCTGGGCACCCGCCACCGCGCGGCGCTGGGGCTGGCCGAGGAGAGCGACGCGGTGAGCGTGGTGGTCTCCGAGGAGACCGGCAAGATCTCGCTGGCCGCCGGCGGCAAGCTCCATTTCGACCTCACCCTCGAACAGCTCGAACGCATGCTCGAGGAGAACCTCGGCCTCAAGCCAGGCCTCCAGCAGCCGGCCTGACATGGGCGACCAACGACGCAAGAAGACGGTGTGGTCGTCGCTGGTGACCGATCCCTACCGCAAGCTGGCGGCCGTGGCCCTGGCCGTCGGCCTGTGGTACTTCCTCGACGCGCAGGTGACCAAGGACTGGACCGTCACCGCCACCCTGCGGGTCACCAACGAGGCGGTGCGCACGGCGATCGAGCCGGAGCCGGGGCACAACATCATGGTCCGCCTGCCGACCCAGACCGTGGCGGTGCGCGGCTTCAAGAACGCCGCCAGCGAGCGGCCGATCGACCGCGACACCGTGCAGCTCGTCTTCCGCGGCCCGCGCCACCTGGTCGACAGCGTCCGCGACAACCAGCTCACCCTGTTCGCCGGGCCGTTCCTCGACCGCAAGTGGGACGAGATCACCGCGCTGGACTTCACCGCCGCCGAGATCCGGCGCACCGACCGCACCCTGCAGGACCTCGAGATCAGCATGGATCCGCCGGTGGTGCGCGTCGAGCTGGAGCAGAAGAGCGTGCGCGACGTGCCGCTCAAGGCCGACGTGGTCGAGCTGCTGTGGCGCGATCCGCAGCACAAGGAACGCCTGCACGGCCGGCTGCGGATGGACCGGGTCGAGTTCAATCGCGACTTCTGCCAGGTGCGCGGCCCGCGCAGCCTGATGCGCGCCTTCCCCAACCCGGACCGGCGGCCGTTCGCGGTGCAGCTCGAGCCGATCAACGGCGAGCGGCAGGCCACCGGCGTGCTGACGCTCAACGGCGGCGACGGCACCCTCGAACTCGGCACCCAGGCGACCATCACCATCGAGCTGGTGCCCAACCACCGCGAGTTCAGCCTCGACATCCAGGTGCGGGTCGACGATCGCTCGCTGCCGCCCACCCTGCAGGGCAAGTACCGGCCGGTGCCGCCGATCCGCCAGGTGAAGATCAAGGCCAGCGGCGAGCTGGGCTCGCTGCTGGTGCCGATGAAGGACGACCCCGAGGCGCTGGCCCGCTTCGCCCACCAGTTCCTGCGCCTGGACGTCTGGATCCCGCCCCGCGACGACGAGGAGGGCTTCGCCCCCAACCTCGTGCGCGAGGCCCGGCTGGTGCTGCTGGGCCCGCTGGGCGACCGGCTCGACCCGATCAACTACGGCCTCGCCGAGGCTGTGTCGGTGGACCTGGTGCGCAACTGACCGGCCCGCAAGCGTCCCGCCGCCCATCACGCCCGAGACACCATGAGCTGGAGCCCTGAATCCCTGAAGTTCGGCACCGACGGCCTGCGGGCCCGCGCCGGCGAGCCGCCGATGGACCCGGAGTCGCTGCGCCGCGTTGGCGCTGCGCTGGGCGTGCTGCTGCAGGGCTCGGGCACCGAGCAGAAGCGCGTCCTGGTCGGCAACGACGGCCGCGAGTCGGCCTCGTGGATCCTGGAGGCGCTGGCCCAGGGCCTGCACGGCGCCGACGTGGCGGTGGCCGACGCCGGCCTGCTGACCACGCCCGCCCTGGCGTTCCTCTGCCGCACCCAGCCGGTCGATGCGGCGATCATGCTGAGCGCGTCGCACAACCCGGCCCACGACAACGGCCTGAAGGTGTTCGGCGCCGACGGCCGGAAGCTGTCCGACGACCTCGAGCGCCGCCTCGAGGTGCTGGCCGCCGAACTGCGCCCCGCCGAGCTGAAGACCCCGCGCATCCGCGAACGCGGCGAGCTGCTGCGCACCTACGAGGACCACCTGGCCAACTGCTTCCCGGACCTGGACCTGACCGGGCTGCGCATCGTCGTGGACGCCGCCAACGGCGGCGGCTCGCTGCTGGCGCCCACGGTGCTGCGCAGCCTCGGCGCCGAGGTGATCCCGGTCTGCTGCGAGCCCGACGGCTTCAACATCAACGACGGCTGCGGCGCCCTGCACCCGGAGGCGGCGGTGGCCGCCGTGCAGGCCGAGCGCGCCCACCTCGGCATCTGCCTGGACGGCGACGGCGATCGCGGCATCTTCGTCGACGAGCACGGCACCGTCCGCGACGGCGACGACCAGCTCGCCGCGTTCGGCGCCGACCTGCTCCGCCGGGGTGAACTGCCGCAGGCCACGGTGGTGGCCACGGTGATGAGCAACCTCGGCCTGCACCGCGCCCTGCAGCAGGCCGGCATCCGCGTGCACACCACGCCGGTGGGCGACCGCCACGTCGGCCAGGCCATGCGCGAGCACGGCTTCGGGCTCGGCGGCGAGCAGTCGGGTCACATCCTTTTCGCCGGCAAGGGCCACCTGACCGGCGACGGCCTGTTCACCGCCCTCTGGCTGCTGTCGCTGCCCGGCATCCGCGAACGGGGCCTCAGCTCGGCGTTCGCCGCCTTCCGCCGCTTCCCGCAGCTCCTGCGCAACGTGCCGGTGCGCAGCAAGCCGGACCTGGATTCGATCCCGGCGATCGCCGCGGCCTCGCAGGCGGTCCGCGACGAACTGGGTCAGGACGGCCGCCTGGTGCTGCGCTACTCCGGCACCGAGTCGCTGTGCCGCGTCATGGTCGAGGGCCCGGACGCGGCCCAGGTCGAACGGCTGACCTCGGGCCTGGCCGACGTGATCCGGCGGGAGATCGGCTGATGCCGGCGGCGGCGCCCGCCGCGCTGGCGCTGCAGGCCAGCGCCTGCAGCGGCCCGTTCCACTGCACCGCGGCCCTGCGCGTCGGCGACGCGGTGCATCTGGCGACGCCGCCGCCGGGCCAGCGGACCGATCTGGCGGTGCTGGTCCGCGACCTGCTGCGGGCCCACGGCATCGCCGCCGCCGCACTCGGCGAGATCCGCCTCGACGTCGGCCCCGGCAGCTACGTCGGCCTGCGGGTGGCGGTGACCTTCGGCCGCGTGCTGGCGCGCTTCTCGCAGGCGCGCCTGCTCACCTGCACCAGCCTGGAACTGATCGCGGCCGCGGCGGTGGCCGAAGGCGCCGCGGCACCGGTGCTGCGGCCGGTGCTCGATGCACGCCGCGGCCGCTGCCACACCGCGGCGTTGACCGTGGCCGCGGGCCGGTTGCGTCTCCGCGGCGAACCGGCCGCCCTGACCCTCGACGAACTGACGGCCGCGATCGGTCCCGACGACCTGCTGCTGGCCGCGCCGCCGCTGCACGCGACGCTGGCGCCGGCACTGCCGGCCGGCGCGCGGCTGCAGGCGGCGCCGGCGGTGGACGCCACGATGCTGTTCGCGGCCTCACTGCAGCCGGCGGAGCCGGTGCCGTCGGCCATCGAGCCCCTCTACCTGATGGGCTCCTACGCCGATCCCGTCTGAACGGCCCGGCACCTGGACCCCGGAACGCAGAACGGCCCGCGGATCACCGCGGGCCGTCCATCGGGCAGGCTGCGAGGCAGCGCTGCAACTCGCGCTGGAGATCGTGCTACAGGTCGCAGGGACGCAGGGTCTTGCGCTTGTTGCCGAGCGCGCGCGCCTCGGCCGTCTTGATGATCGCGCGCACCGCGCCGTCGAGGGCGCCGTAGAAGTCCGACGAGACGTTGCACTTCTGGACGGCGTCCTTGGTGCGGGACTTGGAGATGATCAGCTCCTTGGTGACCTTCTTCTTCGCGGCCATGACTGTGTGATCCTTCTTGAGCTTCGGGGTGTTTGCGCCGGGCGAAGCGCCCGGTGACAACGTGCGGGAGGTTCGGCGGGCCGAGCGGCCCTGTCAACCAAAAATCCGCGCCGGAACGGCTCAAATCGCCGATTCGGGGCCGTTCTCGCCGGCCGGCCCCGCGACCGCCCCCGCCACCCGACTCTCGACCACCGCCGCACCCCCGCCTAGAGTGGTCCGCCCGAACCCGGAGCGAGCTTGAGCTGGCGCAAGATCCTGATGCTGACCGTGGCCCTGCTGGCGGGCCTCCTGGCCACGACCTGGATCGTGCTGCAGCAGACCGGCGCCGCCGCGGCCCTGGTGCGCTCGCTGCTCAGGGACGCGCTGGCCGCCGACTTCACCCTGCGAGACGCCGAGGTGGACCTGGGCCAGGGAACGCTCACCCTGCGGGGCCTGCGCATCGGCGACCCGGCCCGCTCCGGCGCCGACCTGGCCGAGGTCGCGAGCCTGCGGATCGGCGTCGACACCAACCCGCTCGGCGACATCCTGCGGGTGCACGAGGTGGAGGTGCGGGGCCTCGCGCTGCGCCTCGACCTGGCCAGCGGCCGGCTGCCGACCCTGGGCGAACTGCTGCGCCAGACCGGCGACCGGCGCGCCGAGCCCCCCGAGCGGCTGCCGCCCCTGCGGGTGCGGGACTCGACGATCGAGGTCCGCTTCCGCCCGGACCTGCCACCGCTCCGGCTCACCGGTCTGACCCTGGACCTGCTGCCGGTCCGCGGCAGCGAGCAGCAGGGCCAGCTCACCGGTTCGGCGCGCTGGCCGGACCTGGGCCTCCTCTTCGAACTGACCGGCAGCGCCGACGCCCGGACCGGCGAGGCGCGCGCCACGGCCCGGCTCGTGCCGACCCAGATCGACGACGGCCTGCTGGGCCGGATCGCGGCGTTCGTACCCGACGCGCCGCGCACCGGCCTCACCGGCCGGCTGCAGCAGCTGGTGCTGTGGGTCGAGCAGCGGCCCGCCGCGCAGAGCGGCGAGCCCCTGCCGGCGGCGCTGGCCGGCATCGACCTGCACGCCGACGAACTGGGCTGCACGCTGGCCGAGGTGCCCTATCCGATCGCCGGCGCGACCCTGGAGGCGTCGTGCAGCACCGCCGACGACGGCACCGTCGCCGCGCGGATCCGGCAGGCCGGGCCGCTGGGTGACCTCGACGTGCGCGGCCGCGTCACCGGCGCGCTGACGACGCCGACCTTCGAGCTGCGCGCCGCCGGCCGCGGGATCGTCGTCGGCGAGGCCTCGCTGGGCGCGCTGGGCCGACTGCGGGCGGGGCGCAACGTCATCGCCGCCCTGCAGCCGACGGCAGGGCTGGTCGACGTCGACCTGTTCCTCCGCCGCCACCCCGACGACCGCGAGGACCTGGACCTGGACCTGACGGTGCGCGACGCGGCGCTGACCTATCACGGCTTCGGCGGCGAACGGCGGGTCGGCTTCCCGCTGCCGCTGCAGGGCGCCAGCGGCCGCGTCCACATCCGCGACCACATCGTCACCCTGGACGACCTGCGGGCCACGCTGCAGGACGGCGAGGGCGGCGAGGTTCACTGCCACGGCACCGTGCCGGCCCGCGCCGGCCTGCCGGCGGGCATCCACGTCGACGTGCACGTGCCAGCGGTGTCGTTCACCCCGGCCCTGCGCACGGCGCTGGGCACGCTGCTGCGCGACGACGGGCGGCTGTTCGACGAACTGTCGCCCACCGGACGGGCCCAGGTCTGGGTCCGGGTCCGTTCGCCCGCGGACGGCGACTGGCAGGTGCGGATCGAACCGCTCGGCTGCGGCCTCACCTGGCATCGCTTCCCGCTGCCGCTCGCCGACGTGACCGGCGCCATCCACCTCCGCGACGAGGGCGCCACCTTCGACGTCACCGGCCGCCACGGCGACGGCCGGGTGACCGCCCGCGGCCGGCTCGGCTTCCCGCCGGCGCCCGGCGAGTCCTGGCAGACCGCCGTGTGGGTCGGCGCCGAGGACCTGACGCTGGGCGATCCCCTCCGCGCGGCGGCCACCACCCTGGCCCCGGACCTCGTCGAGCTGTGGCGGGCCCTGGATCCCCGCGGCACGCTCGCCGCCGACGTCACGGTGTGGAACGAGGATGGCGATCCGGAGCCGGCCTACGACGCCCACCTGACCCTGCGCGACGGCACGGTGACCGCCGCCGCCGCCGGCCGGACCCTGGGCGCGGTGGCCGGCGAGGTGTTCGTGCACGGTCACGGCCGCGAGCAACGCGTCGAACTCGACGGCCTGCGGGCCCGGCTGGCCGACGGCAACGGCCGGCTGCAGCCGCACGCCGCGCAGCTCGCCCTGGCCGGCAGCGTGCATCTGCGCGAAGGGCGCAACGCCGGCGAGGACCTGACCGCGGTGGTGCGCGACCTGCCGCTGGACGACGAGCTCCGCGACAGCCTCGACCGCCTGGGCGCCCTCGACCGCGCCACCTGGGACGTACTGCGGCCGAGCGGCCGCGTCGACCTGGTCCTGCGGCGGCAACGGGCGGCAGCCGCGACCGCCGCCAGCCACGACCTGACCGTGCACCTGCGTACCGCCGCCAGCGACGCGCCGATGCTGCCCGCCCGCGCCACCGACGTCACCGGCCAGCTCCGCGTCCGCGACGGCCAGGTCGAATGGACCGACCTGCGCGCCCGCGTCGCCGACGCCCAGGTCGCGTGCAGCGCCGGCTACGTGCGGCCCGCCGCCGACGCCCCCGACGTCACCGAGGTGATGTTCGACGTCAGCGCCGACCGCTTCCCGGTGGACGACCGGCTGGCCCGGCTGTTCGCCGGGCCGATGCGCCAGGCGGTGCTCGACCGCCGGCTGCAGGGGAGCGTGCGCGTGCCGCAGCTCCGCCTCTGGTTCCGCATCCCGCCGGCCGGCGGCGGCGAACTGGCGACGACGCTGGCCGGCAGCCTGCAGCCGATCGACGTGTCGCTGCAGCTCGGCACCCGGGTGGAGGCGTTCCACGGCCTGATCCGGCTGCAGGAGAGCCGCATCGACGGCGACGGCGGCGCCCTGCACGGCACCATCGAGAACGGATCCTGCCGCATCTTCGGCCAGGGCGTCGACGCGCTGGCCGCCGGCTTCGTCGCCGACGCGCGGCAGGTGCAGTTCGGCGACTTCGCCCTGCGCCTGCACGGCGGGCGCATCCGCGGCCGCCCGGGCCCGCCGCCCCTGGTCTACCGGATGCCCGGCAGCGACGGCGGCGGCCGCGACGGCGTGCTGTCCCTCAACCTGGAGCTCGACGGCATCTCGCTGGCCGACCTGCTGCGCGAAGGCGGCTACGACAACCCGCCCTATTCCGGCACCCTGCGCGGCCATCTGCAGCTCGACCGGCTGGAGGGCGCCGACTTCGTCGACATGGTCGCCAACGGCCGCCTGCAGCTCGCCGATGGCAACCTCGGCACGGTGCCGGTGTTCACCGCCATCTACGCCCAGCTCAGCGTCCAGGACCGGCCGCGCTTCGAGGGCGGCACCCTGGCGTTCCGCGTGGCCGATCGCCGGCTCACCTTCGACGAACTGCTGGTCCGCTCGCCGCTGCTGCAGATCAGCGGCACCGGCTCGATGACCATGGAGGGCTACGTCGACATCCGGCTGGTGATCGACAACCTGTTCGGCGGCGCCGCCAACATGCTGCTGCTGCCGCAGATCTTCCAGTCGATCGCCTCGAGCCTGGTCCGCTTCCACCTGTACGGCCACCTGCGCGACCTGCGCACCGAGCCGCGCTGGATCACCGAGCGGGATCCGCGCCGGTTGCGCCTGACGCCGGTGCCACCGCGGCTGCAGCGACCCAAGCGCCCGGCCTTCTGAGCCGCCGGCGATTCCCGCGGCCCTTCCTGCTAGAACGTCGCCCCATGACCCAGCTGCACGCCGTCATCATGGCCGGCGGATCCGGAACCCGGTTCTGGCCCGCCTCGCGCCAGAAGCGCCCCAAGCAATTCCTGCCGCTGGCCCACGGCGTGCCGCTGATCCAGGCCACCGTCGACCGCCTGCGCGGGCTGGTGGACCCCGACCGCATCTGGATCGTCACCAACCGCACCCAGGCCCGGCCGATGCAGAAGCTGCTGCGGGACTTCCCCGCCGGCCGCATCATCGTCGAGCCCGAGGCGCGCGACACGGCGCCGTGCGTGGCCCTGTCGGTGGCGCACATCGCCGCCCGCGAGCCCGACGCCACCCTGATCACGCTGCCCGCCGACCACGTCATCACGCCCACCGACGACTTCCAGCACCTGCTGCGCCGGGGCGCCGAGCTGGCCAGCGACCAGCGCACCCTGGTCACCTTCGGCATCGCGCCGACCTTCCCGGCCACCGGCTACGGCTACATCGAGACCGGCGAGCCGCTCGACCAGGGCGAACCGAAGGCGTTCCGCGCCGTGCGCTTCCGCGAGAAGCCCGATCTCGCCACCGCCGAGCAGTTCGTGCAGAGCGGCCGCTTCCTGTGGAACAGCGGCATCTTCGTCTGGTCGGTGACGGCGATCCGCGCCGCCATGGCGCACGGCAGCCCGGAGCTGGCGGCGGCCTGCGAGGCGATGACCACGGCGCTGCACAACCCCGACTTCGCCGCCCGCGCCCGCTCGTGCAACGCCGCGTTCCGCCGTGCGCCGAAGAAATCGGTCGACTACGCGGTGATGGAACATGCCCGCCACGTCGCGGTGATCCGCGCCGACGTGCGCTGGGACGACGTCGGCGCGTTCACCGCGCTCGGCGCCGTCGCCCCCACCGACGCCCTGGGCAACGTCGCGCTCGGCATCGATGGCGCCAGCCACGTCGCCTGCGAAAGCCGCGACAACATCGTCTACGCCGAAGGCAAGCGCACCGTGGCGCTGTTCGGCGTCCGCGACCTGGTGGTGGTCGCCGTCGGCGACGCCGTGCTGGTCTGCCCCAAGGATCGCGCCGCCGACCTGAAGGTGCTGGTCGAGCAGGTCAAGGCGGAGGGTCGCAAGGACCTCCTGTGAGCCGGCCGCGGCGGGTGCTGGCGGTGGACTTCGGCGAGGCCCGCACGGGGCTCGCCGCCACCGACTGGACCGGCACCATCTGCGTGCCGCTGGGCCGGCTGGAGGTGCGCGGCGACGAGGCCCTGGCCCGGGCCATCGCCGAGCTGTGCCAGCAACGCGAGACCGAGCTGATCGTGCTCGGCACGCCGCTCCGCCGCGACGGCACCGCCGGCGAGCGGGCGCTGCGCACCGAGGCGTTCCGGCAGGTGCTGGCCCGCGCGGTGAGCTGCCCGATCGAACTGGTCGACGAGAGCCTGTCCACCGACGAGGCCCATGACCGGCTCAAGCAGGGCGGTCTGAAGGCCGCGCGGCGCAAGCAGCTCGCCGACAGCGTCGCGGCCCTGGTGATCCTGGAGCGCTGGCGGGCCGCCGCGGGGCGCTGAAGCTGTCGACCCGGTTCAGCCGCCCGCCGTCACCACCTGCCCCGCCAGCGCCCCGGTCGGCGCGCCGTCCAGCACCGCCGGCGCGCCGCCGACCAGCACCAGCCGGACGCCCTCGGCGTATTCCTGCGGCTCCAGCCAGGTGGCGCGGTCGGTGAACGCCGCCGGGTCGAACGCCACCAGATCGGCCCTGGCCCCCACCGCCAGCACGCCGCGGTCGCCGAGCCGCAGCACCGCGGCCGGCAGCGCCGCCATCTTCCGCACCATCGCCTCGGGCGTCACCGAGCGTTGCTCGCGCACGTATCGCCGCCACGCCCGCGGGAAGGTCCCGAACGAGCGCGGATGGCCATTGCGGCCGCTGCGCGGCACGGCGCTGCCGTCCGACGCCACCAGGCACCACGGCTGCACGAGGATCCGGTCCATGTTGGCCTCGCTCATGCCGAAGCCGAGGATGCCGACGTTGCCGCGGGTCAGCAGCTCGCAGGCCAGCGCATAGGGCTCCATGCCGCGCATCGTCGCCGCCGCGTCGAGCCGCATTCCGGCCAGCTCGCGGTCCTCGGCGCCGAGCCCCGAGGACAGCATCAGCACGCCCCAGCCGCCGTTCCCCGCCACCGCCCGCTCGGTCTCGCCGCGCATCCGCTCGCGCTCGGCGGGATCCTGCAGGCGGGCCACGAAGCGGCCACCCTCCTTGGCCCAGCCCGGGTAGTTGGCCGACAGGCTGGTGGCCCAGGCCTCGTAGGGATAGCGGTCCGCCCACACGTCGAGCCCCTCGGCCCGCGCCCGTTCCACCAGCTCCAGCAGCGCGTCGATCTTGGGCCAGTTGGGCTTGCCGCCGACCTTCAGGTGCGACAGCAGCAACGTCGCGCCGGACCGCCGGGCGATCGCGATCGCCTCGGTCACCGCCTCCAGCAGCTCGTCGTCCTCGTTGCGGATGTGGGTGACGTAGGGCCGCCCGAAGCGCGCCGCCACCTCACACAGCGCCACCAGTTCGTCGGTGGAGGCCTGGTTGCCCGGGAAGTACTCGAGCCCCGACGACAGGCCGAGTGCGCCCTGTTCCAGCGCCGCCGCGACCAGGCCCTGCATGCGCACCAGCTCCCCGCCGTCGGGCACCCGCAGCGCCTGGCCGAGCACCGCCTCGCGCACCGTGCCATGCCCGATGTAGCTGCCGATGCCGATCGACACCGGCCCGTGCTGGCCCCGCCATGCGGCGAAGTCAGCGCAGTGGGCCGTCGGGAACGCCGAGCCGCCATCGGGCCCGGTGACGTCCATGGTCACCCCCTGCAGCAGCTTGCTCTGGGCGCGTGGATTCCGCCGCAGGTCGCTGTGGGCATGGGCGTCGACGAAGCCCGGCGCCACCAGCAGACCCGCGGCGTCCAGTTCGCGCAGCGCCGTTGCGCCCTCCAGACGACCGATCGCGGCGATGCGGCCGGCGGCGATGCCGATATCGGCCTGGAACGGCGCGGCCCGCGTGCCGTCGGCCACCGTGCCGCCGCGCACCAGCAGGTCGAAGACCGGCGTGGGCCCGCGCAGGCCGGGCGTGCACGCCGCCGCCGAGCCCAGCACCACCGCCTGCCGCAGGAACGCACGCCGCGAGAGCCGATTCGTCACCGCGGCAGGATAGCCACCGCCGGCTCCGGTCGCGCCGGCGTGGCCGCCGCCTCGCCCGCCGGCAGCGGCCCGCGGTCGGTCGGACACTTCACCAGATCCTTGCTGAACAGCAGATCCAGGCTCCAGTCGAGCATGACCCGCACCTTGCGCTCGAGCCCCGGCAGCTTGCTCAGGTAGATCGAGCGCCACAGCCACCACGCGACGAAACCGGAGAAGCGCAGGCCGAAGACCTGCGCCACGCCCGACCGCCTGCCCAGCGCCGCCAGCTGCCCCAGCATCCGGAAGCGGAACTCGCGCGGGCTGCCGCCGCGGATCGCCGCCACGATGTTGTCGGCCAGCACGCGGCCCTGCCGGGTGGCGTGCTGCGCCGTCGGCGGACAGGGCGCCCCCTCGCGCAGGACGTCCGGCACCACGGCGCAGTCGCCGAGCGCCCAAAGGCCCGGGTGTCCCGGCACGGCCATGGTGGCGTCGACCTTCAGGCGGCCCTTCTCCAGCGGGCACGGCAGCGTCGCCAGCAGCGGATGCGGCGCGGTGCCCGCGGTCCACACCAGCGAACGCGTCGGCAGCATGGTCCCGTCGCCGAGCGCCACGCCGCCCGCCGACAGCCCCTTCACCCGGGCCTGCAAGCGCACCTCGACGCCACGCTCGGCCAGCTTCTCTGCCGCGTACACGCCGAGCTGCGGCGACAGCTCCGGCAGGATCCGCTCGCCGGAGTGCACCAGCACCATGCGGATGTCGTCCTCGTCGATGCCCGGATAGAAGCGGCGCGTCTCCCGGGCGAAGTCGTTGAGCGCCGCCATGGTCTCGACGCCGGCGAAACCGCCGCCGGCCACCACGAAGGTCAGCAGCCGCTGCCGTTCGGCGGCATCGCGGGCGACGCTGGCCTCCTCCATGCTGCCGATCAGGCGGTTGCGCAGGGCCAGGGCGTCGCCCAGCGTGCGCATGGTGAAGGCGTGCTCGGCGACGCCGGGCAGGCCATACGAGTTGGTGATCGAGCCCAGCGCCAGCACCAGGTGGTCGAAGCGCAGTTCGTGCCGCCGGCCCTCCTCGCCGTGCACCACGGTCACCCGCCGGCCCGGCAGGTCGATGGCCGCGACCTCGCCGTTCACGAAGCGGGTGCGCCGCAGCAGCTTGCGCGCGGCGCTGACGATGTGGGTCAGGTCCAGGTCCGAGGCCGCCACCTCGTGCAGCATCGGCGTGAACAGCAGGAAGTTGTCCTGGTTGACCAGGGTGACCTCGACGCCGGGATCGCCGGCGAACCGGTTCTCCAGCCGCATCGCCGCATACATGCCGCCGAACCCGCCGCCCAGGATCAGCACCCGGGTGTGCGGCGACGCCGCCGCCGTTGCGCCCCCGGCGCGGCGCCGCCGCGATGCCACCAGCCGATCCAGGGCGAGCCGGCCGCCGCCGCGGATCGCCAGCCAGCAGAGCAGCACGGTCAGCACCAGCGGCGTCACCTCCAGCAGGCCGATCGCGCCGCCGGGCACCGCCGCCTCGACCAGCTGCGGGCGCGCCGAGGTCAGCAGTTCGACGGTGGTCAGCAGGGCCAGCAGCAGCGCCACCGGCCGCGTGGCGAGCCCGAGCAGCAGCAGCACGGCGCCCGACAACAGCAGCAGCCCGAGGCCCGCCGGCGCGGCGAGTCCCTGCAGCAGGAGCGTCCAGCCCACCAGCAGGCGCGAGCTTAGCGACGCCAGTCCATGCAGGAACGGCGCCAGCAGGCCCGGCCGCCGCAGCACCTGCCGCCAGCGTGGCTCGCCGGCCGCGGTGACGCCATGGCCGGCCTGGGCGTTGCGTTCCCGCACCTTCGCCACCGCCCCGGCGTCGATCTGCGGCCACGCCCGCGCCAGCAGGCGGTCCAGCCCGATCAGGCCGCCGCCGTCCGCCAGCAGCCACAGCAGGAACAGCAGGAACAGCACCGGCACCACCGCGATCGGGCCGCGCGGGTCGCCCTCGGTCAGCACCGCCAGCACCTGCGGCCAGTCGGCGGTGAACGTCGCCACCAGCATCGTGCACGACAGCAACGCCGCGAACGCGCGCACGCCGAGCCCCAGGCACAGGCACGCGCCGCCCACCAGTTCGAGCGTGGCGATGAAGCCCGCACTCACGGTCGGCAGCGGGATCCCGACATCGCCGAAGAAGCCGACGGTGCGTTCGAACCAGGTCAGCTTGCCGAAGCCGGTCCGCACGAACGCCCAGCCCAGCATCAGCCGGGTGAGCAGCGGTGCTATGGGCTCCAGGCGATCGGCCAGGGTCCGCAGGACGGTCGGCCAGGGCAGGCGTTCGGTGGCGGTCATGGGCACCTCGGTGCGGCCGCTGGATGCCGGTGCCCCTGCGAAGGTGTCGCGGAACTAGCGGCCGAGGGTCAGCGCCAGGCCCGGCGTCATCAGCAGGCCGGCGGCGTTGGCGCCCGGCGCCCCGGCGACACCCTGGACGAAGACGCGGGCGCCCAGCAGGGCCGGTTGCGCCGGGATCGGCTGCGGGAACGCGGCGCTGCTGCCCGTGGCCACCGCCAACAGCAGCACCTCGGCGCTCGTGTGCAGGAGGCAGCCGGGCATGCCGAACGCGGCGAGTTCCAGCGGCAGCGGCCCCAGCGGCGAGCTGGCGTTGCCGGTCCCGAGCAGCAGCCCCGCCGCCGGCCCCGGCAGGTTGCCGATCACGCAGGCGAAGCCGGCCGCGCCGAGCCGCGGCAGGCCGTTCGTCGCGAGCGTCGGCGCCGTGCCGGACGGACAGCCGGTCCCGACCAGCGCCGCCGCGGCGGCGGGCTCGATCCGCACCAGCGCGCCGCCGGGCACGTGCGGGCCGCCGGACGGCTGGCTGTTGCCCCGCGCCAGGTAGCAGATGGCGCCCCCCGGCGCCACGGCGACATCCACCGGTCCAGCCACCACCGTGCCGGCGAGCACCTGGGACGCCGCCGGGTTCTGCGGATCGATGGCGCGGATCTCGTTCCGGCAGTACTCCGCGTACAGATAACGCCCCAGGTGCGGCGCGAACACGCCGCCGGTGATCGCGCAACCGCTGGCGTGGCCATAGGCGTGCAGCGGATCGCGGAAGCCCGGCGCCCCGGCCGGCCCCTCGTACCCCGGCCAGCCGAAGTCCACGCCCCGGGCGACCTCGTTCACCTCTTCCCAGTTCGCCGCGCCGACGTCGTCGACGAACAGCCGCCCGCTGCCCGGCTGCAGCGCCAGCCCGAACGCGTTGCGGAAGCCGAGGCACCAGATCGCCCGCGCATTGCCCGCCGCGGTGGCGAAGAACGGATTGTCGGCGGGGATCCCGCCGTCGGCCGCGATGCGCAGCACCTTGCCGTGGGTGGAGCCGAGGTTGCCGGCGTGGAACGGGCTGCCGTTGTCGCCGGTGCCGATGTAGAGCCGGCCGTCGCTGCCGAACGCGAAGCCGCCGCCGACGTGGAAGTGGGCCTGCAGGGGGCTCAGCTCGAACAGCACGACGCCGCTCTGCGGCGCCGCGACGTCGCCCTGGGCCCGGTAGCGCCCGACGACGTTGCGCCGCACCGGCGTCACCGCGGTGTAGAGCACGTAGACGAAGCCGTTCTGCGCGAACGCGGGGTCGAACGCCGCCGCCAGCAGCCCTTCCTCGTCGTCGGCGATGGTCGGCACGGTCACGAACGGTGCCGGCAGCAGCACGTCGTCCCGTATCACCCGCAGGCGACCGGCCTGCTCGGCGACGAACACGCGCCCATCCGGCGCCACGGTCATGCTGACCGGACTGTCGAGCTGGTCGGTGATGACGTTGTGCACCGGCCCGGTCTGGGCCGATGCCACGCCGACGACGAGGGCGACCCCGAGTACGCGGAACATGGCGAGGGCGTCCGATCGTAGGCATGACCACCCGGCCCGTGTCCCTGCTTACGGTCTGCGGCTACGCTCACGGCCCCATGGAGCCGATCCTCGACCTCGCGCCGACCGGCCGCGCGAAGTGCCGCGGGTGCGCGCAGCCCATCGCCAAGGGCGAACTGCGGCTGGGTGACGTGCAGGACAATCCGTTCGCCGACGACGCCACCATGACCCACTGGTATCACCCCCGCTGCGCGGCCTGCCTGCGCCCGGAGGTGGCCATGCAGGCGCTGGGCCTCCCCGCCGCCACGGCATTGCCCGACGACGAACGCGATCGCCTGCGCCGCGCCGCGTCGCTGGGCATCGAGCACCACCGTCTGCCGCGCCTTTGCGGCGCAGAGCGAGCGAAGTCGGCCCGCGCCGCGTGCCGCTCCTGCAAGGAGCCGATCGCCAAGGACGTCATGCGGCTCAAGCTGGTGTTCTTCGAGAACGGCCGCTTCGAGCCCGGCGGCTTCGTGCACGCCGGCTGCGCCGGCGCCTACTTCGGCGTCACCGACCTGCTGGAACGCGTGCGCTGGTTCACCCCGGAGCTGGACGAAGCCGACGCCGCGGCGCTGGCCCAGGCGCTCGGATGAACGCGCGCGGGTGGGTCTGCGGCACCGCGCCGCTCTTGCTCGCGGCCTGCGCGGCACTGCCGCCGCCAGCTCCGCCGCCGCCCTTGCCGCACGGCCGCCACGGTCATTGCGTCGTGCCGGTCGCGGGAGGCCTGCTCAGCGTCGGCGGCTTCTCCGCGGGACCGGCCGGCGCCGATCGCGGCACCGCGGAGACTTGGTGGCTCGGCCCCGGCGCCACGCAATGGCAGCGTCGCGCCGATCAGCCCACCGGCCGCGCCTTCTTCGCCGCCGTGGAATGGAACGGCGCGGTGTTCGCGCTCGGCGACGGCGTCGACCGCTACGACGTGCAGGAGGATCGCTGGACGCCGCTCAGCCAGCCCGGCGTGCTGCCGGTGAGCCACCTCGCCGCCGCGGCGCTGGACGGCACGGCCGTGGTGCTCGGCGGCTTCCCGCTGGAACGCAGCGGCTGCCACGCCGTCGACCTGCGGACCGGCGCGGTGCGGCCGCTGCCGCCGCCACCCGGGTTCGCGCCGGGCGATCACCTGCACGTGATGCATCGGCTCGGTGATGGTGTGCGCGTGATCGGCGGCCTCGACGGCGCGACGTTCACGCCGCAGAGCACGCATCACATCTGGGACGGCGCCGGCTGGCGCGCCGGTGCGCCGCCGCCGCTGCCGCTGTGGGCCAAGTTCGCGGTGCACGGCGTGGTGGACGGCGTCCTGGTGATCGCCGCCGAGAACGGCGCGTGCCGCTACGACGCTGGGCGGGACCAGTGGCTGCCGTGCCCACCGCCGCCGCAGGTGCTGGCCATGCCGGCGACGGTGGCGTGGGGCGGCCTGCTGGTGGGCTTGGGCGGCCTGGATCTGGCCGGCGGGCACGGCACGGTGCTGGTGTTCGATCCGCCTGCCGGGCGATGGCGGTGAGGCTGGCAGCGCACTACCGCCCGAACTCGGCCGCCGTCTTCTGCTCGACGTGACACTGCGTGCAACGCACCCGCTCCGGATGCGGACAGCGGATCTCCTCGCGGGCCGCCGGGCCGTCGTGGCACGCCGCGCAGTTCTCGCGCAGCAGCACCTGGTGCGGGATCACCGGCGGCGCCAGGTCGTTGAGCCGCTCGCCCTTGCGGAGGTCCTGGCGCAGCCCGGCGAAGCCGTTCTGGCGGAACACCGCATCGGTCTGCTGGTGCACATGGCACTGGTTGCAGCGGCTCATGGCGCCGGGCGGCTCGACCGAGTCGTGCGGCACCGGCGGCGCGAAGCCGACGCCGGGCACCGCCATGCCCGCCGCCGTGTGGCAGCTCGTACAGGCCACGCCGAACGACTGGTGCGGGATCACCGGCGGCGCGCCGTCGAACAGGCGCCGTTCGGCGCGCACGACCGCCGCGGTCTTGGTGGCGCCGGGTCGCCCCGGCACCGGCACCTGGTCGCCGTCGCCGCCGCAGGCCGACACCGCCAGCGGCAGCACCAGCAGCACGCCGAGCACCGCGACCAGGGCCCTCATGCCCGCTCCACCCGGACCGCGCACTTCTTGTAGTCCGGTTCCTTGCTGATGTTGTCCATCGCATCGAGCGTGACGAGGTTGATCAGCAGCCCCTCGTCGAAGAACGGCACGAACAGCGAGCCCGGCGGCGTCTGGCCGCGGCCGTCGATCTGCGCCGGCAGCACCAGCGTGCCCCGGCGCGACACCAGGCGGACCTGGTCGCCGGACTTGACGCCGAGCTTCGTCGCGTCGGCGCGGTTGATCTCGACGTAGGCGTTGGGCACCGCCTGGTGCAGCTGCTTCACCCGGCGGGTCATCGAGCCCGTGTGCCAGTGCTCCAGCACGCGGCCGGTGCAGAGCCAGAACGGATACTCCTGGTCGGGCACCTCGGCGGGACGGTGATAGGGGCGCAGCCAGATGGCCGCCTTCTCGCCGTAGCCCTTGGCCTTGTAGAAGTGCACGCCTTCCTTCTTGTTGACGTAGGGGTCGAAGCCCGCCGCGTAGCGGTAGCGCGTCTCCTTGCCGTCGACCACGGGCCAGAGCATGCCGCGGGTCTTCTTCAGGTCCTGGTAGCTGCCGAGGTCCTTGCCGATGCCCAGCGTGAACGAACGGTACTCCTCGAACATCGGCTCGTGCCAGGCGTCCGCCGGCCAGGGGAACAGGTGGCCCATGCCCATGCGTCTGGCCACCTCGATGATCTGCCAGGCGTCCTCGCGGGCCTCGCCGGGCGGGTCGACCAGCTTGTTCCACTGCTGGGTGCGACGCTCGCTGTTGCCGAACACGCCCTCGCGCTCGACCCAGGCCGCCGACGGCAGGATCAAGTCGGCGACGTCGGTGGTGGGCGTCGGATAGATGTCGCTGACCACCAGGAAGCGGCCGTCGCCGGGCTTGCGGGCGAAGCGGTTGAGGTTCGGCATGGTGACCCAGGGATTGGTGGTCTGGATCCACATGGTCTGGATGTCGCCGCGGATGAAGGCGCGGAACATGTCGACGGCGTGGTGGCCGGGCTTCGGGTTGATGGTGCCCTCGGGCAGGCCCCAGGCCTTCTCGACCCTGGCGCGGTGCTCAGGGTTGTTGACCACCATGTCGGCGGGCAGGCGGTTGCTCAGCGTGCCGACCTCGCGGACGGTGCCGCAGGCGGACGGCTGGCCGGTGAGGCTCCACGGGTTGTCGCCGGGGCGCGAGATCTTGCCGGTCAGCAGGTGGATGTCGGTGATGAGGTTGTTCATCCAGGTGCCGCGGGTGTGCTGGTTCACGCCCATGCACCAGAAGCTGACCGAGCGGCGGTCGCGATCGCCGTACATCGCCGCCAGGGCCTCGATCTGCTGGCGCGGCACGCCGGTGATCTTCGCCACCGAGTCGGGGTCGTAGTCCTTCAGGAAGGCGGTGAACTCGTCCCAGCTGGAGTCCTTCGGCGTGTCGGCGAAGGTGTAGCGCTCGGCCTGCTCGCCGTAGCAGCCCCAGCCGATCTTGTCGATGTCCTCCTCGCCGCGCTTGAAGACGCAGTTCTCGTCGAGGAAGGCCTTCTGGAAGTGGTTGTTCTTCACCAGCAGGTGCAGGATGCCGTTGGCCAGCGCCAGGTCGGTGCCGGGGACGAACTCGACGTAGAGGTCGGCGTAGTCGCTGGTGGCGGTGCGGCGGGTGGCGATGTCGATGATGCGCACGCCGGGGTTCTTGCGCTTGTTCTCCAGCAGGCGGCTGAACAGGACCGGATGCATCTCGGCCATGTTGTTGCCCCACAGGAAGAAGTCGTGGCCCGCCTCCAGGTCCTCGTAGCAGCCCATCGGCTCGTCGGACTGGAACTGGGTCATGAAGCCCATCACGGCGCTGGCCATGCACAGCCGGGCGTTGGGGTCCAGGTTGTTGGACTTCATGCCGCCCTTCACCCACTTCAGCGCGGCATAGCCGTCGAACACGGTCCACTGGCCCGAGCCGTACATGGCGACGGCGTCGGGGCCCTTCGCCTTCAGGGTGTCGCCGAACTCCTTGGCGATCCGGTCGAGGGCCTGGTCCCAGGTGATCGGCGCCAGCTTGCCGTCGGGGCCGCGCAGCAGCGGCTGGGTGAGGCGGTCCTTGCCGTAGAGCATGGCCGGCAGGTGGTAGCCCTTGACGCAGAGCAGGCCCTTGTTGACCGGGCTCTTCTCGTCGCCGCGCACGGCCTGCACCCTGCCGTCGCCGACGCCGACCTCGACGCCGCAGCCGGTGCCGCAGTAGCGGCACGGCGCCTTGTGCCAGGCGAGGCCGGCGTGGCCCTGGGCCTCGCCCTGGGTCGCCAGGATGCGCGCCGCCTCGGTCCGGTCGCGCTCGGAGAAGGCGGCGATGCCGAGGCTGCCGCCGCCCATGGCGCAGAGGAAGCCGCGGCGATCGACGCCGCCCTGGTTCTTCTCGTTCATCTCACTTGCCCTCCGGCTTCTGCCACTGGTGTTCGGGCCGGGCGAGGATCGCGTCGATCACGTTGTCGACCGCCGCGGCCTCGGCGTCCTTGCCGTGCTCCTTGCCGTGGGCCGTGATCTCGCGGGCCTGCGGGATCAGCTCCATGTAGAAGCGCTCGGCGACCTCGTACATGCCGTGCCAGTGGGTGTAGTCCGGCGCCATCATCGAGGCGCCGTGGCGGGCGCGACGGCCCTCGTGGTGCCACAGGTAGAACCACGTCCACTCGATCTCCTCGTCGAAGTCCTTGGCGGTGATCAGGCCGTTCTGGCGCAGGGCGCCGATGATGGCCTGGCCGGGCTTGGCGAACTTCTCGTTGTAGAGCACGACCAGGTCGTCGTACTGCTTGTAGAAGCCGTTGACGTAGTCCTTGGTGTGGCAGTGCAGGCAGACCTGCTTCATGCGGGCGCGCTTGTCGTCGGCGGAGTCGACCACCAGCTTCTTGCGCTCGACGGGGTCCTTCTCGGTGACCACCTTGCCGTTGATGTCGGTGTCGAGCCAGAGGCTGACCGGCGGCCGGTTGGTCCAGGACAGGCGCTCGCCGGGGTCGTGGGTGACGCGGCCGCCGTTCTTGCTGTTGCCGGACATGTGGCAGGTCGCGCAGGTCGGCGCCTGGGTGTAGTCCTCGCCCAGCACCCAGTCGGCGGCGTCCAGGTTCATGTGGTCCTTGAGGTCGCGGAAGGCGACGCCGTGCTTGGACTCCTCGTAGATCTCCTTCTGCGGGTGATCCGGGCCGAGGTGGCACTTGCCGCAGTTCTCCGGCTGGCGGGCGCGGCGCGGCGAGAAGTCGTGACGGCTGTGGCAGGCGCTGCAGGAGCCCTTGCTGCCGTCCAGGTTGAGGCGGCCGATGCCGGTGTTGGGCCAGGAGTCCGGGTGCAGCATCGGCTTGCCGTCCTGGCTCTTGGCGATCCGCGCCACCGCCGCCAGGTTGGTCGGCTTGCCGTCGGGTCCGGGCTGCAGATCCTTGTAGGTGATGCTGCCGCCGTCGGTGGCCTGCAGAGCCACCAGGCTGCCGTGGCACTGCTTGCAGCCCAGCGAGGCGCTGGCCATGCCGTTCACCTGCTGGATGTCCGGCCGGCCCGGCGTCGGCGCGTGCGGGTTGAACGGCTCGCGGTGGCCCTCGACGGTCTCCGCCAGGTAGTTGTCGAGCGAGGCCAGGATGTCGCCGCCCTTGGCGTGGTGGCTGCGGGCGAACTCCTGGTAGACCTGTTCGTGGCAGCGGGCGCAGTCCTTCGGGGTCACCACCGCGGCGATCGTCTCGCCCTCGTGCAGGAACGCGTCGGCGTCGGTGGGATCGGCCTTGTGGCACTCGACGCAGCCGACGCCCTTGTGGGCGTGGGTGCTGCCCTTCCACTGCTCGACGATGCCGGGATTCTGCTGCTGGTGGCACTCGACGCAGCGCTTGCTGTTGGCCGGCACCGCCACCGGCGCCGCCTTGCCGGCGGTCTCGTGCTCGCGGCGCAGCACCTCCATGCGCTGGACGTAGATCAGCGAGCCGAGGAACAGGATGCCGAGGACGGCGATGACGAACTGCTTGAACTTGAGGCTCATGATTGCATTTCCCGCCCTAGTGGGCGACGGCTCCTTCCCACACGGTCAGGCCGATGATCGCGGCGACGCCGAGGATGCCGATCCAGACGCTGAACTCGGAGCCCGGCCAGCGCCGGCGGATCCAGCCGTCGATCAGCGGCCAGGCGAACATCACGAAGACGATGAAGCCCATGCTCAGCACGGCCACCGTGCCCGAGAACAGCTTCAGCCAGCGGAACGTGACGTAGAAGAACCACTCCGGCTTGATGACCTCGGGCGTCACCATCGGATCGGCGCGCGGGCCCATGGCGGCGGGCAGCACGGTCGCCAGCACGCTCAGCAGGATCATCAGCACCAGCCCGAGGATCAGCTCGGTGCACAGGTGGTCCGGGAAGAAGTTGAAGTGGCTGGGCGCACCGGGCTTCTCGTCGCCGAACTTCAGCTCGCTGATGCCCTGCAGGCGGATCAGCGTGATGTGCACGAACAGCAGCAGGATCATCGCCGCCGGCAGCACGGCGGCGTGCAGTACGTAGAACCGCGACAGGGTGTTCTGGTTGTAGCCGTCGCCGGCCAGCATCATCTGCTTCAGGAACGGCCCCACCACCGGCACCATGTCGGTGATGTTGGCGCCGACGGTGGCGCCCCAGAAGCTGAGCTGCTCGTAGACCAGGCTGTAGCCGGTGAAGCCGACGGTCAGCGTGCAGATCAAGAGGCACATGCCGACCATCCAGTTCAGCTCGCGCGGCTTGCGGTAGGCGCCGGTGAAGTAGACCCGCATCTGGTGCAGGATCACCGCGGCCACCATCAGCGTGGCGCCCCACTTGTGCACCGAGCGCAGGTACCAGCCGAACGCCGCCTCGTCGGTGATGTAGCGCACCGACTCGTAGGCCCGGGCCGGCGTGGCCTCGTAGTAGAAGGCCAGCAGGATGCCGGTGACGATCTGCACGACGAACAGGTACATCGGCGTGCCGCCGAGGCAGAACCACCAGCGCTTCAGGTGGTTCGGCACCGGCTCGTTGGTCAACTCGCGGAGCTGGTCGCCGTGGACCGGGATGCGCTCCTTCAGCCAGTTGCCGACCGCGGTCACGCCAGCCTCCCGTCCCGCGCCCGCGGCCGCAGGCACGGGTCGTGCCCCGGACCCTCGGGACACTCCTGCGGGTCCATCGGCTGCAGCCGGACGCGGCCGGCGCTGGCCAGCACCGCCGCCGGCACCTCGATGTAGAGGAGGCCCCGCTCGACCTTCAGCGGGTAGCGCGGCAGGCTCTGGCCGGCGTCGCCGGGCGGGCCACCGGTGCCGTTGCCGTCCGGATCGAACGTGCCGTTGTGGCACGGGCAGAAGTAGCGGTTGTTGTGGGGCTCCCAGTGCACCTGGCAGCCGAGGTGCGGACAGACCGAGGACAACGCCATGAAGTCGTCGGCGGTCTGGCCGCCGCCCCGGCGCACGACGTTGATCGTGGCCCCCGCCGGCGTCCGGTAGCGCAGGCTCTGGCCCACCGGCAGTTCGCCCGCCGGCGCCACCAGCAGCCAGGCCTTCTGCGTCGCCCGGGCGGGGTAGAGGAAGCGGCCGCAGATCCAGGCGAAGGCGCCGTAGCCGGCCGCGAGCCCCCCGACCATGGCGAGCCCCATGGCGGAGATGGCGCGGCGATCACCCTGCGGCGGAGCGGCGGCGGCGATGGGATCGGGATGACCGGCGTGTGACATGGAATCCTCGAAGCCGAGGATCCACGGCACGGTGGGAAGACGCACCCGTGAAGAGTGCGTAGCGCTGGCGGGCCGATGTGCGCAGGCTCAGGCCGGGCGCTGGCGACGCCGCCGGCCCAGCCGCGCGGTCAGCGCGACGCCGACCAGCCCGGTGCCGACCAGCAGCAGCGTGCCGGGCTCGGGCACCGGCGCGCCCGGCTGTCCGGGACCCGCGCCCCGCGGTGCCCGCGCCATCTCGGCGCCCGGCAGATCGGCGGGTGGCGGCACCGTCGCCCCGCGGCCGAGCGCCGAAAAACTCTCCGGATTCTGGAGAGGCGCCGTGGCGGGCGGCGCGCCGGTCGGAGCTCCAGGAGCGGACGGAGCCTGGGCCGCGACGACGGCCGAACACAGCGCGGACAGGAGGATGCAGAGAGTGGTTCGCACGGGCGCGCCCACGAGGATGCGAGGACCTGGGTGTCGAGCGAGAGAGGGCGGAGTCGGGAACTCCGGTGCAGGGACCAAGCACCTTAGCGAGGCGGGCGCCAGGGACAAGCAGGCACAGTGCGAAGGTGTCGACAAGACGCTTCCGCCGCGGCGCAGAAGCCGATACCCTGCCCCCCGCCTGGTCCCCGGGCGGCCGCCGGTGGCGCAAGCCACGGGAGGAAAGTCCGGGCTCCACAGGGCAAGGTGGTGGGCAACGCCCACCGTCCGCGCGGCGGGCAACCGCCGCACGGACAGGGACAGTGCCACAGAGAACAGACCGCCGGATGGCCGGGCTTCCCGGCAACGGCAAGGGTGAAACGGCGAGGCAAGAGCTCACCGCGGACCGGGAGACCGGTCCGGCACGGCAAACCCCACCTGGAGGAAGACCGAATAGGAGGGTCGCGCTGCCCGCGCCCAGACCCTCGGGTAGGTCGTTGGAGGCCGTCCGCGAGGACGGTCCTAGAGAAATGGCCGCCACCGCCCTTCGGGGCGGGACCAGAACCCGGCTTACGGGGACCAGGCACTCTCCCCCCGGGCGCTCAGCCGTAGCGCGGCCGGTGGGCGCGGATGCGGTCGGCCTTCGCCGCCACCGCGCGCGCCAGCGCCTTCCAGTCGCCGCCGAGCCCACCGAGACTGGCACGGAGGAACGCCAGCAGGCGGCTCTTCCGCACCGGCGCCGGCAGCGAGCTGAGCAGTCCGGCGAGATCCTTGATCCGCCAGCGCCGCCGGCGGAAGCGCGGCCGGAACGTGCGCTCGACGTCGATCAGCCACGGCTCGCCCCGCTGCGGCTCGAGCGACTCGGCGAACAGGTGGTTCCAGTAGAGGTCGCGGAAGCAGAGGCCGTGGTCGTGCAGCCGCCGCACCATCGGCGCGACGACGCCGCAGGCGAAGGCGATCGCCCGCTCGGCGGCGTCACCACCGGTCATGAGCGCCTCCCGCAGCAGCGCGTCGAGCGGCCGGCCCGGCGCCGACGCCATGGCCAGCACCGAGTGGCCCGCCTCGCAGCGCAGGCCCAGCGGCACGGGCGTCCGGAAGCCCCGCTCGGCCAGTTCCCGCAGCAGTTCCTGCTCGCGGCGCGCCGCCGAGCCTCGTTCGCGCCGGATCTTGGCGAACCACGGCGCCCCGTCCTCGCCGGACACCAGCACGGTCCGCCGTCGTGGCGTCGTGCGCACCGAAAAACCCAGCGCGCCGGCCCGCACCGCCGCCAGATCGGCCGGATCGGGCGCCGGGCCCGGCCCCGGGGGGGCTCCTCTGTTGCTGCCCGTCACGGTGGAAGGTAGGTTTCCTGGCCCTCATTTCCGGCGCAACCCCCGCCGCGCGTTTCCGAGCGTCCCCCGCATGAATCCGCAACAAGTCCTGGGCGAAGAGAATCCGTTCGAAGCGATGCACGCCCGCTTCGATCTGGCGGCGGCCAAACTGGGCCTGGAGCCCGGCCTCTACCAGATCCTTCGCACCCCGGACCGGGAGATCACCGTCGCCGTGCCGACGGTGATGGACGACGGCTCGATCAGCGTGTTCACCGGCTACCGGGTCCAGCACAGCCTGGCCCGCGGCCCGGCCAAGGGCGGCATCCGTTTCGCCCCCAACGTCAATCTGGACGAGGTGCGGGCCCTGGCGGCCTGGATGACCTGGAAGTGCGCCGTGGTGAACGTGCCGTTCGGCGGCGGCAAGGGCGGCGTCATCTGCGACCCGTTCAAGCTCTCCCGCGGCGAGATGGAGCGGATCACCCGCCGCTACATCGCCGGGATCATGGACTTCCTCGGCCCGGACCGCGACATCCCGGCCCCGGACATGGGCACCGACGGCTCGGTGATGGCCTGGATCATGGACACCTACACCATGCACGTGCGGCAGCACTGCACGGCGGTGGTGACCGGCAAGCCGGTGGACATCGGCGGCTCGATGGGCCGCATCGAGGCCACCGGCCGCGGCGTGCAGATCACCGCCCGGGAGGCGCTGACCCACATCGGCATGAACCCGAAGGAGTGCGTCGCCGCCGTGCAGGGCGCGGGCAACGTCGGCAGCATCTCCGCCCACTACCTCAACCAGATGGGCGTCAAGGTCGTCGCCATCTCCGACATCCGCGGCGCCCTCTACAACCAGGACGGCCTCGACGTCGAGCGCGTGCGGGCGCACATGCTGAAGAACCGCACCTTGGACGGCCTCGACATCGGCGACCGCATCACCAACGCCCAGCTCCTCGAGCTGCCGGTCGACATCCTGGTGCCGGCAGCCACCGAGAACGTGATCACCAGCCGCAACGCCCCCAACGTCAAGGCCAAGGTCATCGTCGAGGGCGCCAACGGCCCGGTCACCGCCGGCGCCGACAAGATCCTCGACGAGAAGGGCGTGTTCATCGTCCCGGACATCCTCGCCAACGCCGGCGGCGTGACCGTCTCCTACTTCGAGTGGGTGCAGGACCGGATGGCCTTCTTCTGGACCCAGAAGGAGGTCGAGGACCGCATGGAGCAGATCATGGTGGACAGCTTCCGCGCCGTGGTCGACATGGCCCGCCGGTTCCAGGTCAACAACCGCATCGCCGCCTACATGCTGGGCGTCGACCGCGTCGCCCGCGTCACCCGGATGCGCGGCATCTACGCCTAGCCGCGGAACAGCCGCACGAAGCCCTGGGCCAGCCGGTCCTCGAAGCAACCGCGGTAGGCCTGCGCCAGGATCCGCAGCGCGTCGTAGACGCCGACCCGCGGTTCGTGCTTGCCGCAGATCTTCTCGAACGCGTCGCACAACCCCACCAGCCGCGCCATCTCCGGGATCGCCGTGCTGCACAGGCCGCGCGGATAGCCCGAGCCGTCGAGCCGCTCGTGGTGGTAGAGCGCCGCCTCGCCCACCTCGTCCGGCAGCCCCAGCCGCCGCAGCTGGTCGTGGCCGCGCCGGGTGTGGTCCAGGTCGCTCTCGCTGTTGCCGTAGCCGACCCGGCCGATGTCGTGCAGCACGCCGGCCAGCCCGGCCATCAGCAGCGTGCCGGGCTCGGCGCCGAGCACGTGCCGCGCCAGGCCCATCGACAGGAAGCTCACCGTCAGGCTGTGGTTGGCGAGATCGCCGCCCGCCCGCAACAGCCGCCGCAACGCCTGGAACGACCCCTTCTCCCGCAGCATCAGGCCGCTGGTGGACAGCAGCACCTTCTCGGCCCGCGCCACCGTCTCGTGGGTGGGCTGCTGGCCCAGCAGGTCGGTGGCCATCTCCACCGCGACGCCGTGCAACACGTCGGCGCGCCGTTCCAGCGACACCGCCTTGTCCTTCAGGATGTCGTCGAGCTGGCCCTCGACCCGCCGGTAGTACTGGCCCCGGTCGGCATCGCGGATGAACAGCCGCTGCACGCCCTCCTGGTGCAGCCGGCCGACGTGCACCTCGTCCAGCTCGGCCTTGGTGTCGCGGTAGAGCACCCAGCGGTGTTCCGCCGTCTCCAGGTAGAGCGGAAACGACAACGGCTGCCGGCCGGCCAGTCCCTCCAGGGGGACCGGCAGGTAGGTGCTGGCCTTCTCCACCGCCGTCGCGGGCATCTCGGCTTCCGGATCGGGCGCGGCCAGCCCGGGCCTTGAGATGCCGCCCACCGGCCGATGGCAGGGCGGCCAGGGCGCCCGGGGCCGCCTCAGTCGAGCTTGCGCTTCTTGATCTTCTGCAGCAGCTTCGTCGTGCTCTGCGCCTTCTTGTCGCCGACGAACACCGCCTTGATGTCCAGTTCCTTCAGCGTGTCGCGCTCGGGCAGGGTCTTCAGCGTGTAGTCGGTGCCCTTGGCGTAGAGGTTGGGCTTGAGCTGCCGGATCAGCGCGTCGGCGGTCTCGTCGTCGAAGCTGGTGACGTAGTCGATGCTCGTCAGCCCGGCCAGGACCTCCATGCGCTCCGCCAGCGGCACGATCGGCCGGCCCTTGCCCTTCAGTTTCTCCGCCGACTTGTCGCCGTTGACCCCCACCACCAGCATGTCGCCGCGGGACCGCGCGTCCTCGAGGCACCGCAGGTGGCCGATGTGGAGCAGGTCGTAGACGCCGTTGGTGAGCACCACGGTCTTGCCCGACGCGACGACGCTGGTCAGGATGGCGGCGAGCGCCTTGCGGTCGACGATCTTGTCTTTGCTGCGCGTCTTGCGCGGGACGAGGACCAAGGCAGGACTCCTGGACAGGGGCTGGGTTGCGGTGGCCCGCAGAGGATAGCCGGCGCCCCAAGCCGAAGGGAAGAGCGAGGTTGCGACCGTGGCGACGGGCGTAGCCGTGGCCCGCCGGATGCGAAACTCGGCGCCGATGGCCCGGCCACCCCCTCGTTCTGCCCGCACCCTCGCCGCGGCTGGTGCAGGATCGCCAACCCGGCGCGCCCAGTTGCCACCCGGCTGTCCCCCCCAGCAGCAGCGGCGGCGTCCGGGCAAACCCATCGGCAGGCTCAGCGCCCGCAGCCCTGTTCCCGCATGCAGGCGCCAGTGGCGAGATCGATGGATCGATGCGGTGCACGATCCATGTCCGGCAGGATGCGGTGTGGGCCGCCCGCGGCGCCTGCTCGTCCGGACCGATGCCACGGCGTATGCTCCCTCCCCGAAGCAGGAAAGCTGCACCATGAGGCCATGGTCGCACCTGCCTCCCTGCTGGGAATTGCAAGTACCCATCCACTCCCACCACACCCGGGGTCAGCCCATGCGCGCCGATGCCAAGCGACCAAAGCCCCACTTTCCCCTCGCCCTCGTGCTCGGACTGTGTGTGCTGCTGGCCATCGTGATCTGGCCCACAACATGGCCGGCTCCTGATCCGGGCGATGTGACGGCGGCGCCATTGGCCGCAGAGTCACCGCCCCCCACGTCGCCAATCACCAGTGGGCAGTCGCCGCCACCTGGCACCGAGCCGTCGCCACAGACCGACCTATCAGGCCGCGCTGCAGAGCCCGCCGAGCTCTTCTGCGCCTTCACCGGCCGCTTGCTCGACACCCTCGGCAATCCCCTGGTCAACTTCAAGATGCACGTCTTGCCGATGGCCATGCTCCACGGCAGCGCCAATCCTGCCAAGAATCGCCTGGTCGTCGCCTTCTCGGATCGCGTAGGCGCCTTCGACGCTCGCCTCCCCCAATCCTGGGAGCACCAGATCCTCGCACTCTCGGTGCTCTCACCGGATCCTGAGTCGGCCTGGGTCGAACACCTGCTCGTGCAAGCCGGCACAGGGCTCCACCTCGTTCTGCATGGGCCAGCCACCGACGAGCGCCACATCCACGGGTCTCTGCGCATCGCTGGCCTCGACGGCGGCCGCTGGGTCCTCAGTGCCTCGGGCGACCGAGGGCTCCTGGCCACCGCAATCATCACCGCCGGACTCGCCGACCTGGCCTCGACTCCGCTGCGCTGCACTCGCTCACAATTGGCCGACCTGCCCTTGACGCTGTGGATCTACGGGGATGGCGACAGCCCATGTGCGTCGCTGCCATTTGCGAATCTGCAGGACCTCGAGCAACGCCTTGCGGCCCATGCACCACTGCCGACGGCCCCACGAACACTCCACCTTCCACCGCTCACTGGCGCCGCCGCCCCTGCACAGGCAGAAGTCGGCTTCCTGGACGCGCCTCCCGGCACCGGCTTCATCATGCGCGCCAGGCCGAACGCCGACGGCCAGATCGGCCTCCGCTGCGCCGAGGGGACGCGCCTCGCCATCCGCGGATCCATGGCCAAAGACCCCATGAGCGCATCCGGCATCTGTGTAGTCGATACCCGCGATGTGTATCGGGTGGCATGGCTGCAGACCCTGCCAGGCCCACACTCCCTCACCGTCGTCTTCCACCCCACGGACTTCCAGCCTCGGGGATCACTTCGACTGCGACTCTCTCCCAGCAGCAACCAGCCCCCCGGCCCATCCCAACTCGTTTCGCTCGCCATCGAACGCCGCATCGATCGTCAGGAGGATGGTGACTGGACTCCAGCCACGATCCACGGTCTCCCGCCAGGCGCATACACCGTCACCGTCGTGGACCGGGGCTCTCTCACCACCGATGTGTCCGCCACGGTTGCCGTCGTTCCCGGTCCGGTGCATCACGTGGCGTTGGTCCCTTCCCCGGTGGCCTTCCTGGCGCCGGTAGACGCCGCCCGGCTTGGACCGATCCGCTCCATCGATCTGTGCGTGCGGCCCGCCGGCTCACAAGCTCCCTTCCGTCACATCCGGCTCACTACGCATCCAGCGCATGGCCTCGCCTCGTTCTTCGTCACGGCCCTTCCGGAGGGCGCATACGAGTTCGAGGCCAGGACGGGCAGTTCGTTCGCAATCGGTACGTTCTCCTTGCTCCCGGTTTCGGCGCCTCAGGAGATCGCTGCCACGTTCCGGCACGGCACGCAACGGCGGTACGACCTGGGCGAAGCCCTGGTCGGAGGGACCATCCGCATGGCCGATGCACCGGCAGCGATCCCATGGCTGCATTGGTCGGTCGACCAGACGCAAGGCACCATCGACGTCCCGGAACACCATGCGGGACGCCCGCTGACCGTACAGCGCCCAGGCTCCGATGAGCTCATTCCATTGGCCGTGCGCGCTGACGGTGTCTTTGCTCCGGGTGCTACCAACGGCAGGTAACCGACCCCGCGACAGCGCCCCGTGACCTTGGTGGCCCGTCGACCGCCCCCGCCCCTACCCGCCGCCCCGCCGGATCCGTTCGACGATCGCCGTCGTGCTGCGCCCCGCCAGCAGCGGCACCAGCACCACCTGCCCGCCGTGGGACTCGACCCACTCGCGGCCGACCACGCCCTTGTCGCGCCAGTCCTCGCCCTTGGCCAGCACGTGCGGCGTCACCAGTTCGATCAGCTTCTTCGGGGTGTCGTCGTCGAACGCCACCACGAAGTCGACCGCCGCCAGCGCCGCCAGCACCGCCATGCGGTCCTCCAGGGTCACGATCGGCCGACCCGGACCCTTCTGCTGCCGCTGCACCGACGCATCGGTGTTCACCGCCACCATCAGGGCGTCGCCGTAGGCCCGCGCCCGGGCCAGGTAGTCGGTGTGGCCCGGATGCAGCAGGTCGAAGCAGCCGTTGGTGAACACCAGCCGGCGCCCCTCGGTGCGCAGCCGGGTGGCCACGGCGGCGGCCTGGGCCTGGGTCAGCACCTTGCCGGCAGCACCACCGGTGGACTGGCCCAGCATGGTCAGCACCTCCTGGCGGGAAGGGGCCCAGGTGCCGAACTTGCCCACCGTGATGCCGGCGGCGCAGTTGGCCAGCGCCAGCGCGTCGGGCAGGGGCACGCCGACGGCGCGGCAGAAGGTCAGCATCGCCACCACCGTGTCGCCGGCGCCGGTGACGTCGAACACGGCGCGGGCCTCGGTGGGGATGATGCGGTGGCCGGAGTCGGTCTCGAAGAAGATGCCGTCCTTGCCGAGCGTGATGGTGGCGGCCTTGACGCCGGTGATCTCGCGGAGCCGCTGGGCGGCGCGGTGCAGATCCTCGGTGGAACGGATGTGCACGCCGGTGGCGGCCTCGGCCTCCTCGCGGTTGGGCGTGAGCAGGTCGACGCCGCGGTAGATCGTGTAGTCGCGGCCCTTGGGGTCGACCACCACGACGCCGCCGGCGGAACGGGCGGCGGTGATGGCGGCCTGGATCACCTTCGGCGTGAGGACACCCTTGCCGTAGTCGGAGAGCAGCACGCCGCGGAAGGGGAACGGGCGCTGCGCGAGCAGCGCCAGCATGGCCTGTTCGGCCTCGCCGCCCACCGGCGCGCGGCTCTCGTTGTCGACGCGCAGCACCTGCGCAGTCTTGCTGACGTAGCGGGTCTTGCGGGTGGTCGGCCGGGTCTTGTCGGTGACCAGGGGGCCGGTGTCGATGCCGCCCTCGGCGAGGAGCTTGCGCAGGCGGCGGCCCGATTCGTCGTCGCCGCAGACGCCGAGGACGGCGGCCTCGGCGCCGAGCGAGCGGAGGTTGGCGGCGACGTTGCCGGCGCCGCCCAGGAGGTAGCGCTCGCTCTCCAGTTCGAAGACCAGGACCGGCGCCTCCGGTGAGACGCGGTTGGCGCGGCCGTCGATGTAGCGGTCGAGGATCAGGTCACCGATCACCAGGATGCGGGCAGACGGCAGGGCCTCGAGCACCTGGGCGAGGCGCAGGCGGTCGTCGGTGTCCGGCGCGGTCATCGGGGCTCCATCGACAGGCCGGCGGCCTGGCCTTCGGCCAGCAGCGCCTGGTGCAGGAGCGGCAGCACGATCTCGTGCTGGGCCACCACCGAGAGGCCTTCCTTGGGCGGCCGGGCCACCACGTTGGTCATCGCGCGGTACTGCTGGATCATGTCGAAGTTGCAGGTGGTGAAGTCACTGCCGAGCTGGCCGCGGTTGCGGGCGATGGAGACGGCCTTGAGGAAGACCTCCGGCATGATGACCGCCGAGCCGATGTTGCACCAAACGCCGCGGTCGAGGCGGCCGACGGTGTCGGCGAGGATCCAGAAGTCCTTCAGGGTGGCCTCGCCGAGCGCTCCGCCGTCGAGGTCCGGGTCCATGTGGACGATGTCGCAGCCGACCGCGGCGTGGACCGTGGCCGGGATGCCGAGGCGGGCGGCCTCGGCGAACACCGACAGCTCGCGGTGCGGCAGGGCATCGTCGAGGATCTGCCGGCCGATGGCGAGGCCGAGGCCCTCGCCGTTCTTGCGGGCGCGGGCGGTGGCGCCGTTGATGCCCTGGAAGGTCTCCCGCCAGAAGCCGAACGAGCCGTCGGGCAGGTTGGCGGCCACGTCCTCCGAGGTGGCGGCCTGGTAGGCGGTCTCCCAGTCGTGGATGGCGCTGGCGCCGTTGGTGGCGACGTGGGTGACGAAGCCGCGGCGCATGAGGTCGATCAGCAGCGGCGACAGGCCGACCTTGAGGACGTGGGCGCCGAGCGACACGCCCACCTCGCGCGAGGCCTTGCGGGCCTCGACGATGCGCTGGACCACCCGCTTCAGGTGCCGGCTGCCGTAGATGTCGGGCAGGCTGCGGAAGAAGGCGGCGAAGCCGGGCTGCGGCGGCAGCACCTGGGCGAACTCGGCCTTCTGCACCAGGTTCTTGCGCTCCGCCAGCGGGCGGATGCGCAGCGGGCGGGCGCCCTTCGGGTTCGGTTCGGTCATCGCGGTAGGGGCATGAAACCGCCGGGCCCGGGGCAGGGGCAACAGGCTGCTGAGGATTGCCCGCCATTGCCTTCTCCGGCGGCGGGCGGCAGCTACGCTCCGCGCCCATGCCGTCCGGCTGCGGCCTCGCGCCGCGGGCGACCCACCGGGTGCGACGGCGGCGCCGCTCCGGCGGCAGCCGCCCCGACGGCACACCATCGCCCGGGAACCGCCGTGCGATCGCCGCGCGCCATCGTCGCGCCGCCGCCTTCCTCGTCCCGTGCGGTCGGAGTGCCGGCCGCGGGATTCCTCTCCGTACGTCCGCCGGTCCCAGGACCGGCTCCACCTCCTCGCAGGAGCCCCATGCGTCAGTCAACGTGGTTGCTGTCGTGCCTGCTCGCGGCGTGTGCCGCCCCCCTCCCGACCGATCCGCAGGATCCTGACCGCGCCCATCCGGTGCGCGGCTTCGCCCAGCGCACCGAGCCCCGGCCCGACCAGCCCGACGGCGCCATGGAGTGGCGCATGCTGACGCTGCGGGACGAGAACGGCCAGATCCCGCACGACGCGGACCTGGTGGCCAAGGAGCAGATGGAGGCGCTGCGCACCGAGGGCACCGCCGGCGGGCTCACCTCGACGTCCTGGACCCAGCTCGGCCCGGGCAACGTCGGCGGCCGCATCCGCGCGGTGTGGATCCACCCGACCACCACTTCGACCCTGCTGGTCGGCAGCGTCGGCGGCGGCATCTGGCGCAGCACCAACTCCGGCACCAGCTGGACCCCGGTCAACGACCTGATGACCAACATCGCCATCACCTGCATCGTGCACCAGCCGAGCAACGCCAACGTGCTGTATGCCGGCACCGGCGAGGGCTTCTACAACGCCGACGCCATCCGCGGCGCCGGCATCTTCAAGTCCACCGACGGCGGGCTGAACTGGACGCGGCTCACCGCCACCAACACCTCCAGCTACTACTACGTCAACCGGCTGACCATCTCGCCGGACAGCACGACCCTGCTGGCGGCCACCAACAGCGGCATCTTCCGCAGCACCGACGGCGGCACCACGTTCACCTCGGTGAGCACCTCGCGGACGCTGGACGTGAAGTTCCACCCGACCAACAGCAGCCGGGTGGTGGCGGCACGCGGCGACGGCGTGGTCACCTACAGCACCAATGGCGGCTCGACCTGGACCAGCGCCACCGGGCTCGGCACCGGCGCCCGCACCGAGCTGTGCTGGCATCGCGGCTGGACCGGCGCCGGCAACGGCTGCATCTACGCCCAGCGCTATGCCAGCCCGAACACGACCTTGAACCGCAGCACCGACGGCGGTCAGACCTGGACGCTGGTCTCGACCAACACCATCACCGGCGGCCAGGGCTGGTACGACAATGCCCTGTGGGTGGATCCCTACGACACCGACGCCAACACCGCCGACGACGTGATCGTGGCCGGCGGCATCGACCTGTGGCGCAGCACCAACGGCGGCACCAGCTTCACCAAGATCAGCAACTGGACCAACAGCACCAGCCCGCACGCCGACCACCACGCCATCATCGAGGGCTGCGGCGGCACCAGCTGCACGACGGTCTACTGCGGCAACGACGGCGGCCTGTGGCGCACCAGCAACATCCACACCGCAACCACCACCAGCGGCTGGACCAACCTCAACAATGGCCTGCAGATCACCCAGTTCTACGGCGGCTCGCGCAACTCGGTGAACGGCACCATGATCGGCGGCACCCAGGACAACGGCACGCAGCGGCGCACCTCCGGCGGCTCCACCACCAGCTGGACCCGCATGTATGGCGGCGACGGCGGCTGGTGCGCCAGCGAGAACGCCAGCGGCGGCTACCACTACGGCGAGTACGTCTACCTGCAGATCCACCGCTCGACCAACGACGGCGTGTCGTCGAGCTACATCTACAGCGGCATCAGCGATGCCGGCAGCAGCTCCGGCGCCAACTTCATCGCGCCGTTCGTGCTGGATCCCAACGACGCCAACCGCATGTTCGCCGGCGGCCGCAGCCTCTGGCGCAGCAACAACGTCCGCGCCACCACCCCGAGCTGGACCGCGGTGAAGGCGACGATCAGCAACAACATCAGCGCGGTCACCGTCGCGCCGGGCAACTCCAACCTGGTCTGGGTCGGCCACAACAACGGCAACGTCTACGTCTCGACCAACGCCCTGGCGACGACGCCGACCTGGACCCAGCGCGACAACGGCACGCCGGCCCTGCCCAACCGCGTGGTGACCCGTCTCGTCGTCGACCCCGCCAATACCGCGATCGTCTACGCCACGTTCGGCGGCTACAACTCCGACAACCTCTGGAAGTCGACCAACTCCGGCGTCACCTGGGCCGCCGTCAGCACGACCCTGCCGGCGGCGCCGGTGCGCGACCTGGAGATCCATCCGACCATGGGCTGGCTCTACGCCGCCACCGAGGTGGGCCTGCTGGTCAGCGAGAACGGCGGCACCAGCTGGACCAGCACCGCCACGCCGGCCAACGTCTCGATCGACGAGCTGTTCTGGTCGAGCGGGGCGCTCTACCTCGTCACCCACGGCCGCTCGATGTACCGGCAGACGCCGGTCACCAGCTTGACGCCGCCGCTGCTGTCGCTCGGCCAGCCCTGCCAGGTGCACGGCGGACCCGGCGGTCCGGACCTCAGCACGTCGGATCCGCGCATCGGCATGCCGCTGGTGTTCGCCGTGACCGGCGCGCCGCAGGGCATCGCCATGGTGGCGGTGAGCCCGATGCCGCAGGGGCCGAGCGCCCTGTCGCCGGGCTGCTTCCTGCAGCTCGACCCCGCCCACAGCATCGTGCTGGCGACGATGCCGGTCGGCGCCGCCGGCGAGGCCGGGCTGCAGCTCCCGCTGCCGCACGCGCCGGCCTACGTCGGCGAGAGCTGGATCAGCCAGGCGGCGGTGGTGACCCCCGCCAGCGATCTGTTCGTCTCGAACGGCCGCGTGCTGCACTTCCAGTACTGACGCACGCGACGGCTGCCGCGGGCCGCCGGCAACAGCCGGCGGCCCCGACGCGGCTAGAAGTTGACCGCGACGGCGTGGCTGAGCGCGAAACCGTTGCCGCCGGCCGACAGCGGCGCCTCGGCCAGGGCCTGCAGGCCCATCGAGCCGGTGATGCCGGTGGGGATCGTCAGCAGCACCGTGGTCGGACTGGCGCCGCCGTTGCAGCGGCCGTTGTCGGGCACACTGCAGGTGCCGACCGCCAGCGTCACCAGTCCGGGCCCCGGCACCCACACCAGGTCGTTGACCAGCCCGGGAATGCCCAACGGCAGGCAGATCGGCGTGCTGGTGTCCAGCGTGCCGGCCAGGATGTAGAGGCCGTTCTGCCGGCCCATGATGAAGAACCGCACCGTGTCGCCGCCCTGGGCCTGCAGCTGCAGCGGCGTGCAGTTGAAGGCGAGCCCGCAGGGCGGATAGGTGGTGACCCGGTTGCTGGTGGGCGAGACGCCGTAGGCGCTGACCGAGATGCCGGTGTAGTCGGCACCGATCTGGGCCGGCAGGGCCGTGGCGAGGCCGAGGGCGAAGAGAGCGAGGACGCGGCGGATGGTGGACATGGGGCACCATCGTGCCCCGCCCGGCCCTTGCCGCAATGCCCCCCCGCCGGGTCATCCACCCGGCCTTGGAGTTCCCGCCCGCCGAGGGCGACGATGGCCGCCTCCCACCCCGTCCCGCCCACGCGAGGTCCCATGCCCAGCCTTCGGCCCGTCCTGCTCACCCTCTTCTTCGTGCTCCCCGGCCTGCTGGCCGCGCTGCCCGCCCAGGATTGGGCCGGCAAGTGGTACACGACCCGCGGCGTGCTCACCCTGGAAGCCGGCGCCGAGGGCCTGACCGGTCGCTACGGCGACGGCGGCAAGAACACGCTCACCGGCAAGGCGGGCGGCCGCAAGCTCGCCTATGAGGCGAAGGAGGGCGACACCCAGCTCACCGGCGAGCTGGAGCTGCAGGCCAATGACAGCTTCTTCAACGGCGCCTGGCGCAGCGGCAACGGCGAAGGCACCTGGCGCGGCTGGCGCGCCGATCCGAAGGCGAAGCTAGGCCGCGCCGCCAGGGTCCAGGGTCCCTGGCGCACGAGCTGGGGTCTGCTGGAGCTCGAGCAGCAGGGCGACAAGCTGAGCGGCGGCTTCGGCGCCCAGGGCTGGTCCAAGGTCAGTGGCACCATCCGCGGCCGCGCCATCGAGCTGCGCTACGAGACGCCGTTCGGCAACGGCACCTTCGCCGTCGACGTGCAGCCCGACGGCAAGGCCGCCTACGGCGCCGCCACCGGCGATCGCGGCGAATGGCCGCTGCAATGGCAGCGCCTGGAGGGCCACGCCGAGAACGTCACCCCGAAGCCCGCCGCGATCGTCTCGGGGCTGGCACGCAACCGCCTCACCTATCACGTGCGGGCGCCCAAGGGCTGGAAGCCCGGCGCCGCCCCGATGGTGGTGATCCTGCACGGCTCCAACATGAGCAGCCGGCCCTACGTCGAGTCGATCGCCGCCGTGCCGGCGGTCGCCGACCGCTACCTGATCGTCGGCATCGACGGCGAGCAGTGGCAGGACTGGAGCTCGCCGGACGACCCGCGCCACAACTACACCTACGTCAACTGGATGGGGCGCAGCACCTATCAGGGCTATCCCAACACCCACCGCGAGAGCCCGGCGCTGGTGGCCGAGCTGCTGCAGGACCTGAAGGCCCAGTGCAAGCCGGACCGGGTCTTCGTCGGCGGCCACTCCCAGGGCGGCTTCCTGACCTGGTTCCTGGCGATGCACTTCCAGGGCCTCGTCGACGGCATCTTCCCGATGTCCTGCGGTCTGGTGATCCAATGCGAGCCGGACGTCTTCGAGGACGCCGCGCTGAAGCAGGCCCAACGCCGCGTGGCGATCGCGGTGGTGCACGGCAGCAACGATCCGGTGGTGGCGTTCAGCCAGGGCCGCAGCTCGTTCCAGTCGTTCCAGGAGCAGGACTTCCCGACCCTGCGCCTGTTCCAGAACCAGGCCGGCCACGGCTTCTCGAGCCTGCCGTGGCCGCAGGCCCTGGAGTGGCTCTCGACGATGAGCAGCCCGGAGCCCGAGGTGCTGCTGCAGTTCGCCGAGTCGAGCATGGACGACGCGCGCTTCCGCGACGCCGGCGCCGCCCTGCAGCGCACAGCGGCGCTGCAGCCGAAGGGCGCAATGGCGAAGCGTCACGCCGACCTGTCGGCGCGCCTCGACGAGTACGCCGAGCACGACGGCAAGCGCCTGCTGGCGGCGATCCAGGCCGACACCGACGGCGCCTGGATCGACGACTTCCTCGAGTACCGCGACAGCTTCGGCACCGCGGCGGTGGCGCAGCCGACCCTGGCGGCGTTCGCCCTGCTGCGGCAGAAACACGAGAAGCCGGCCCAGGAGCTGTTCGGCGAGGCAAGGAAGCGCTTCCAGCAGGGCGACCGCGACGGCGGCTGGGAGAAGTACGACGAGCTGGTCCGCACCTGCTACGCCAGCAGCCTCTACCGGCGCGTGAAGGGCTGGCTTCTGGACCGCCGCTGAGCCGGCACCCGGCCACCTGGCCTGCGCATCTACCGGCAGCAGCATCGCCCTGCTATCGTCCAGGCCATTTCGATGCCACGTGCTCCAGAGCCGGCCCATGATGTGGAGGCTTTGGTGCGCGGCGTCCAGCCCATCCTGGCCAGGCAGGCCGACCTGGCGGCAGTCTGGCTGTTCGGTTCCGTGATCCGCGGCGCGCTTCGATTCGACAGCGATGTCGATTTCGCCTTCCTGTTCAGGCTGGGTGTGGCCAGCCCCCAACTCCGGCTGGCCTCGATCGGCGCGCAGCTTGAAACGGCCACGGCACCCTTTCCGGTGGATGCCGTGGATCTGGGCACGCAGGGCGTGATCTTCGCGCACCGTGTCCTCTGCGAAGGCCGGCTGATCCATGAGACCGACCGGGAGCGCCGCATCGACTTCACCTGGAAGACCTGCGTACGGGCATTCGACTTCCAGCCAACCCACGATCTGGCCATCCGCAGCCAGCGAGAGGGCATCCTTCGTCGGTTGACAAGGAGAGGGGCCCAGTGACAGCCGACGAGATCCTCGCCAAGGCACAAGTCGTCCGGCAGAACCTGGAGATCCTCGACTCCCTGCCACAGGAATCCCTGGAGGAGTTCACGGCCGACGCCCGGAACCTGCACGCTGCGCTGCATCTCCTGCAGACGGCGATCCAGGCGTCTCCTGCTCGAGCTGAAGCTCTGACGGCGAAACCCTATGCCGGCTCACAGCCGACGTAGACCTCGCCGAGCGGCAGTTCGCAGCCGATCTCCGGCAGCGGCACGCTGGCCGACGCACCGGCGTACACCTCCCGCACGAAGCCGTCCGGCGTGCGCCGGAACACGACGATGCGGGCCGTTCCCTGCTCCACCAGCAGGAACGCCGCCAGCGCCGGGATCGCCTGATAGGCGAGGCACTTCTCCCCCTCGTCGATCCGGCGCGTCTCCGCCGACACGACCTCGACGATCACCGCCGGCGCATCCTGGAACGCATCCGTCAGGGGATTGGGCCGGCAGGTGACCATCGCGTCCGGGTAGTAGAACCGCACCTCGCCCGGCAGGCGGATGCGCACCCTGGTGTCGGAGTTGAATGGCCGGCAGCGGCTGCCGCGCAGCCGCAGGCCGAGCGCGATGAGCACGTTGGTCGCGATCAGGTTGTGACCGTTGCTGGCGCCGGCCATCGCGTATGGCGTCCCGCCCACGTACTCCCGACGAGCCGGCGCACGCACCTCGTCGGCCAGGTAACGGCGCACCGAGACCTGACCTGGATTGCCGTCCTCGCTCATCGCGGCGAAGCTAGCGCGCGAGGTGGCCGACGCAAGGGGCGCCGGACCTGAAGGGCCGCCTACCGGCCGCGCCCGTGCCAGGCCCTCAGCAGTTCCTGCTCCCGCTCCGGCTTCAGCCCGGCGCGCCAGGCGTGGTCCGCGGGCCGCGTGCGGTGCCATTCCAGCGTGTCGCGGATGGTGTCGGCCACCGGCCGGAACCGCAGGCCCGCCGCCACCGCCTTGTCATTGCTGAAGTGACCGCGCCGGCCCTTCGGCAGCCACAACGGCAGCTCGGTGTAGGGCCGCACCTTGTGCTCCAGCAGGAACGCCTCGTCGACCCAGGTGAACGAGCAGCCGGTGTCGCCCTGGGCCTTGCACGCCGCCAGCAGTTCGCCGAGCGACAGCCGGCCGCGGAAGCCCACCGCGTTGAGCGCGCCGCCCGGCCGATCGACCGCGACCTGGAAGCAGAACGCGCCGAGATCGCGCACGTCGACGAACTGCACCTCGGCGTCGGGATCGCCGGGCGCCAGCGTCTCGCCGCCGCGCGCGGCCCGCACCGGCCAATAGGTGAAGCGGTCGCTGTTGTCCTCGGGGCCGACGATCAGCCCCGGGCGCACCACGGTGACGCGGCCGGGCATCGCCCGCTCGGCTGTGCGTTCGCACTCGGCCTTCATCGGGCCGTAGTTGGCCGAGCCCTCGCGGATGGTGCCGGCGGCGGCGACCTGTTCGGGCGTGACGGTGCCGGTGGCGGTGTTCTCGTCGACCACCGCCGCCGACTGGTCCGGGTAGACCGAGACGGTGGAGACGAACACGTAGTGGCCGAGGCTCTCGCGCAGCAGCTCGCAGGCCGCGGTGACGTGCAGCGGCGCGTAGCCCGAGGTGTCGATGCAGGCGTCCCACCTCTTCCCCTTCAGGCCGTCCAGCGTGCCGAGATCGCGGTCGCCCTGGATGTGCTCGCACTCCGGGAACAGGCCCGGATTGCTGCGGCCGCGGTTGAACAGCGTGACCTCGAAGCCCGCCGCCAGCGCCGCCCGCACGATCGGCGGGCCGAGGAAGCGCGTGCCGCCGAGCACCAGCAGGCGGCCCTTCCGCGGCGTGGGGCGCTGGGCGATCGGCGCGGCGAGCGGGGCGCAGGGCAGCGCGAGGCCGGCCTGCAGGAACGCACGGCGGGTGGCGGTCATGCGGGGCTGCTACGGGCGGGAACGCCGGTGCGCTGGCGGCGGGGAGACCATCACCTGCGCGAGCATGGCCGGGATCATGCCCGGGAGCCGCGAGGCGGGGAGGGTGGCCGACGCCGGCTCAGTCCTCGTCCCGCTCCGCCGCCTCCGGCTCCGCTTCCCCCGCCGCCGGCCGCGTCCGGTAGCGGTCGTGGATCCACAGATACTGCTCCGGACACGCCAGCACGTGCCGCTGCAGCCGCCGATTCACCTCGGTCACCGCCGCCAGCACGTCGGCGGTGCGATCGCCGGTGACCGACGGCCGGAACGGCGCATCGTGCACCAGCCGGAAGCGGAACCCGCCGCCAACGCGCTCGCAGCGCGCCACCACGATCGGGTAGCCCTTGCGCAGCGCCAGCGACACCGCCGCGCGCTCGGTCGAGGCCAGCTCGCCGAACCAGGGCGCGAAGACGCCGCGCAGCCGCTGGTTCTGGTCGACGGCCTGGAGCGCCACCGCGCCCGCCTCCAGCGCGTGGGCCAGGTCGCGGATGCCGCCGCGGCGCGGGTGGATCACGAGGCCGGCGCCGGCGCGGCTGCGCGAGAGCCAGCGCTGCAGCAGCGGGTTCTTGAACACGCGCACGACGACGTGGGTCTTGTGGTAGAGCGCCGCCACCGCCACCGCCGCCATCTCCCAGGAGCCGAGATGCGCGGTGACGCCGAGGAACGGCGGCGCCGGCACCGCCACCGGCTCCACCGCGCAGTGCCGCAGCACCTCGCCGCGGGCGATGGCGCGCGTCGCCTTGGCCATGTCGAGCGGCACCTTGAACAGGTTGCCGGTGGCGCGGGCGCCGATGCGCAGCAGTTCGCGGTCGGGACGGCCGGGGAAGGCGTTGCGGAGCTGGCGCAGGGCGTAGCGGCGGCGGCGGGGCGCGCAGGCGAAGTAGAGCCGGCCGAGCGCGCTGGCGAGCCCGTAGCCGAGGCAGCCCGGCACCAGCGCGGCGAAGCCGATCGCCATGCGGCCGAGCCCGTAGACCACGCGGTCCCGCAGGCGGATCCTCATCGGATGCCCAGCTCCCGCAGGGACGGCTGGGGACCGCGGAAGGCCAGCGCGATCTGCAGCACCAGCCGTTCGGGGCCGTCGGCGGGCAGCCGCACGTCGTCCTTGGCAGTGGTCAGCAGCACGGCGTCGTGACGCCTCGCCAGGGCCGCCGCCGCCGCCACCTCGCTGGCGGTGAAGCGGTGGTGGTCGCGGAAGGCCTGCTCGGCCACCACCTCGGCGCCGAGTGCCTTCACGGTGTCGGCGAAGGCCTGCGGCCGCGCCAGGGCCGACAGCAGCACGACGCGTCGACCACGCAGGTGCTCGGCCGGCAGTTCCGTGCCGGCGGGCCGGCCGACGAGCCCGCTCGGCGCGTGTTCGCAGGCCCAGATCGGCAGCGCGTCGTTGCCGGCCAGTTCGCGCAGGCGCCGCACCCGGGCGGCGAGCTGGTCGTCGTCCAGCGTGCCGGCGCGGGTCAGCAGCACCGCCGTGGCCCGGCCGACGCCGGCGCGCCACTCGCGCAGGTCCCCGGCCGGCAGCAGCTGGCCGTCGGCGAAGGGTCGCGCGGCATCCATGCACAGCAGGTTGACGTCGCGGTGCAGGCGGCGGTGCTGGAAGCCGTCGTCGAGCACGATGCAGTCGACGCCCTTCTGCTGCAGGCGACGGCCGCCGGCGGTGCGATCGGGATCCTGCTCCTGCTGCAGCCAGGGCAGGGCCCGCTGCAGCATCTCGCCCTCGTCGTTGAGGCGGGCGCCGCGGGCGCGGCCGTAGCCCCGGGCCAGCACGCCGGGATGGCGGCCGGCGGCGCGGAGCTGCTGGCAGAGCCAGAGCACGGTCGGCGTCTTGCCGGTGCCGCCGACGGTGAGGTTGCCCACCGCGTAGACCGGCACGTCGAGGCGATGGACGCGCCGCAGACCGGCATCGAAGGTCCAGTTGCGCACGGCGGCGGCGAGCCCGTAGAGCAGGCCCAGCGGCCACAGGGCCTGCCGCAGCGGGTTCCGGGCCCGGCTCATGACGGGGCTAGCCGCCGGCCAGGGCGGCGATCTCGGCGGCCGTGGTGGCGCCCTGCACCTCGACCCCGTCGATGCCGAGGTCCTGGGCGATCTGGGTCACCATGCGGATCAGCACCGGCTTCGGCCCGCACTCGACGAACTGGCGGACGCCCTTCTCCTGCAGCAGGAACGCGATGCTCTGCTGCCAGAGCACCGAGCCGGCGAACTGCCGCTTCAGCGCGTCCTTGGCCATGGCCGCCGTGGTCACCGGCCTGGCGTCGACGTTGCAGACGATCGGGAAGGCGGGGTCGCGCATCGTCACGCCGTCGAGGATCCGGCCGAAGCCGTCGGCGGCGGGCCGCAGCAGCGAGCAGTGGAACGGCACGCTGACCTCCAGCTTCATCGCCCGCTTCGGCGGCGCCAGCGCCACCAGTTCGTCCATCGCCGCGGCGGCGCCGCTGGCCACCACCTGGCCCGGCGCGTTGATGTTGGCGATCTCGCAGACGCCGGCCTTGACCCTGCCGACCAGCTCCCGGGCCTCGTCGAGGGTCATCTTGCGCAGCACCACCATGCCGCCGGTGCCCACCGGCACCGCGCCCTGCATGCGGCGGCCGCGCTCACGCACCAGCTTCACCGCGTCGGCGAACGCGAAGCTGCCGGCGGCGGTGAGCGCCGCATACTCGCCGAGCGAGTGGCCGGCTGTGATGTCGGGCTTCTGGCCGAGCGCGCGGAAGGCGGCGATGGCCACGGCCAGCGTCGCCGGCTGGGTGTTCTCGGTGAGCGCCAGCCGGTCGTCGGGCCCCTCGAAGCAGAGCTTCGACAGCGGCTCGCCGAGCGCCGCATCGGCCTCGGCGAAGGTCTCCCGGGCGGCGGGAAAGGCCTCGGCGAGGTCCTTGCCCATGCCGGTGAACTGGGAACCCTGGCCGGTGAACAGGAAGGCGCGCGTCATGGGCGGAAGCTTGCGCCCCCCACCGACCCCAGATCAACCCGGCGGGTGCGCGAATTGTGCAGGCCGCCGGCGGCGCCTCGTCTTCGGCTACGCTGCCGGGATGCCCTGCGCCCCGCGACCTCGCCGGCCACTGGTGGCGCCCAGCGCCTGCTCCGCCCTCGGCCTCGTGCTGGGGCTCGCCGCCTGCGGCGGCGGCGGCGCCGGTCGGGCGCCGGCGGCGCCGCGGATCGCCAACCTGACGCTGGCGCCGACCGCCGTCTACGCGTCGTCGACGCCGGTCACGTTCAGCGCCACGTTCGACTTCGTCGATCCCGACGGCGATCTGGCCAGCGCCAACCTGGTCGTCACCGACAGCCTCGGCGCAGAGACCGGGCGCCAGAGCACGCCGATCCTGCAGGCCAACGGCGTGACCTCGGCGCAGATCGGCGGCAGCGCCACGGCGGTGCTGGCCACGGCGGGCATCTTCACGGCGCACCTGCAGCTGGTGGACCGCGGCGGGCTCTTGTCCAACGAACTGACCGCCGACATCACGGTGCGCGACTTCCCTTGGACCACCGGCGCCGCCAACCCGCAGCCGGTGTGGAACCCGGCGGTCACCGCGCTGCGCAACCTGGTGTTCGTCATCGGCGGCGAACGCTCCGACCTGTTCACCCAGGGTCCGGCCATCGCGCGGTGTTCGGCCTACGACCCGGTGCTCGACGGCTGGCTGGCGCTGCCGCCGATGCCGACGGCCCGCGTCGGCCTCACGGCGGTGGCCGCCGGCGGCCGCCTCTACGCCATCGGCGGCGCGACCACGCCCGTCCATCTGCCGATCGGCGCGGTGAGCAACGTGGTCGAGGAGTTCGATCCGCAGACGCTGTCGTGGCGGGTGCGCGCGCCGATGCCGACCGCGCGCGCGCACGCGGCGGCCGCCGAACTGGACGGCCGCATCATCGTCGCCGGCGGCGACCTGCAGGACGGCTACCAGTACCTCCAGCCGGTCGCGACCGTCGAGAGCTACGACCCCGCGACCGACACCTGGAGCACGCTGCCGCCGCTGCCCCAGCCGCGGACGGGGGCGAAGGCGGTCGTCTTCGGCGGCCGGCTGCTGGTCGGCGGCGCGCCGTTCCAGACGACGGGCGGCTCGCCGTCGATCGACGTCTACGACCCTGCCGCCAACGCGTGGACCACCGTGCCGATGCCCGACAACGCCGGCAGCGGGCTCGCCACCGACGGCCACACCGTGTGGTCGATCAGCGGCGGCGTGCTGCATGCGACGGGCGACCCGGCCGGCGGCGCGTGGCGTCGCCTGACCGACGGCACCGTGCAGACCCTGCACGGCAGCGCCGGCGTCTTCGTCGGCGGCCGGATCGTCGTCCTGACCGACACGGCGACGCACCGCTACCAGCCGGCGGACGAACTGCGCTGAACGTCGGCGGTCGGGCGACGGCGCCCGGCTACTTCTTCCTGCGGCCGCCGGTGCCGGAGCCGGTCTGCATCTCGCCGGCGGGCTTGGGCGCACCGAGGAAGCGCGTCACCGCCTTCTGCCAGTCGTCGAAGACCTCGAGGAAGCGCTTCTCCTGCTCGCTGGGCGCCGCGCCGACCGCGACCTTCTTGCGGACGATCTCGGCCTTGCGCTCGGCGCTCCAGCCGTCGGCCGGCGGGAACTCCTGCAGCAGGGCCAACAGCGCCGAGTCGTCGGCCGGCGCGTCGGTCTTCGGCTTGTCGGCGGGCTTCGGCGCATCGCCGCCCGCCGCCGGCTTCGCCGGCCCGACGGTGCCCGGCGTCGGCAGGACCACCGGGCCGCTGGTGACCACCGGCTCGCCGTCGACGGCGGCCTCGCTCCCGGCCTCGGCGCCCTCACCGGCGGCCGCAGCCGCCGCCTTCTGCTGCGCCAGCAGCTCCAGTTCGCGCCGCTCGGCCTCCCGCCGCTGCACCGCGCGCAGTTCCTCCTCCATGGCGACGAGCTGCGCCGTGTTCAGGCGTTCCTGCACCCGGTACTCGGTGATGTTGTCGAAAGGCACGAACACGAAGCTGTTGCTGGTGTTGTAGTACCAGAGCCTGATGCCGGCGGAGGCGGCCCGCGGATCGTTGGCCGCGGGGCGCACGAACTCGAAGGTGCCGTTCCTGACGATCACCTCGGAGTCCTTGACGACGCCCTGCAGGCGGTTGCCGTTCTTCAGCCGCACCATGACGCGGACGTGGGTGCGCACGGTGCCGCCCTCGTTGATCTGCTGCCGCATGCGCTCGGCCTGCTGGTCGAGCCGCTGTTCGGCCGGCGGCTGCTGGCCCGGCGGCTTCGGCGGCTCCTGCTGGGCAGACAGGCCGCCGGCGAGCAGGGACACGAGGAACGCGGTGCGGTGGTGCATCGGACTGGGCTCTCCGGGCCCGTTATCGGCCGGAACGGCGGCGCCGCCGGAGCCGCGACCGTCGGATTCCTGGACAGGGACCGGGCCGCGTTCCCGATTCCGGTCCGGCCGACCCGCCGATGGCAGGGCGCCGCCGCCGGCGACCGTCGGGGCCGGCTCCATGCCGCCTGCGGCACCGCGACAGCCGCCGGCGCCCGGCTGCCGATAACCCCTGCGTGGAGGAGGCCAGCCCGAGAACCGTCATGAACCAGACCCAACCGGCCCAGTGCCATCGGCCGGATGAGCGCGGCATCGCGCTCATCCTGGGCATCCTCTTCACCATCATCGTGATGGGCATCACCGTCGCCGGCGCGATGACGATGCGCTCGCACCAGACGCACACCAGGACCAACTTCGTGGCCCACGGCCAGGCGATCGGCTTCGCCCGCTCCGGCCTGACCGAGGCGCTCGGCTGGCTGCGCAAGCAGACCTCGCAGCCGGTCACCACCTTCGCGCCGCAGCTCGATCCGTCGGCCGATCCGCCGGTCCTCGACACCGCCGATCCGGCGATCGGCATCGTCCGCGAGTTCCGCATCACCGGGCCGATCTGGGGCCGCTACGAGGTGTGGAAGGACTGGCCGGAGGATCCGGATCCGGAACGGCGGCACTGGCGCAACCAGTTCCGGGTGCTGGACGTGTCCCGCGGTCGCGGCGACCTGCCGGCGGGGTCGGCCTGGCGCCTGCGCTGCGTCGGCTACGTGTTCCGCCGCACAGCCGAGGGGATCCCGTTCAACGTCGTGCCCAACCAGGTCCTCGGCCAGGACGTCGCCGAGGTCGAGGTGCGCCGTCTGGCCTTGCAGCCGCCGGGTCAGGCCGCCCTGTGCGCCGCCCGCGGCGGCATCGTCTCGATCCAGAGCCGCGGCCGCATCTACGGCGGCGGCACCGCCGCCGGCATCTACTACCTGACCGGTTCCGGCGTGCCGACCACCAGCGGCCCGGTCACCGGCACGCCCGGCCTGTCGTCCACCGCGCTCTACAACGGCAGCGTCGAGGCGGTGTTCGGCGTCAGCCTCGACGAGTTGAAGTCGATGGCGGATGTGGTGGTCGCCAACGCCGCCGAGTTCCCGTCGCCGGTCCCGCCGAACAGCCTGATCGTCTGCACGGTGCCGAACATGACCTTCGACGTGGCCCGGCCCCTGCGCGGCACCGGCGTCGTGGTGTGCACCGGCACCATGACCATCCAGCCGGGCAGCAACTCGAACTTCTCGGGCCTGCTGCACGTGGGCAGCAGCCTCACCCTCAACTCGCCGGCGGACATCCAGGGCGCGGTCGTGGCCCAGGGTTCGGTGGTGGCCACCGGCACCACGGACTTCGCCACCATCACCTACGACGACGGCGTGCTCAACTCGCTGCGGCAGCTCCTGGGCAGCTACCGCATGGCGGGCTCCCTGCGCCGGCCGCTGCAGAACGAGCGCTGAGCCGCGGCGGCGCCTCGATCCGACCCTCGATCAGACCCTCGATCAGATCTGGATGTCCGGGACCTGCTGGTCCTCGTCCGGGACCAGTTCGATCAGCCCGCGCTTCAGCTCCTCGCTGGCGATGCGGATGTAGTTGCGCTCGCGGGTCTCGAACAGCGGCTTCTGGCCGCGCACCAGTTCGCGCACGCGCTTCTGCAGCAGCGTGGTGAGGTGGAACGAACCGCCGACCTGGCTGACGAGATCCTGGGGAAGAGTGCGTTCCATGCTGGGGTGCGGTGGCCTCTGGAGCTGGGCTGCTGCGAACCGAAGGGCGGAAGAGGGTATCCAGGCACCCTCACCCCCGCAAGGGTTTCGCCGGCCACCGCCGGCGCCCGACCCCTGCCGGCAGAAGACTCCGTAACTATATTTTCCATATATAGTTACGGATGTCAGAGATCCCGGGCGTCGATCACGGTCTGCAGGTCGCTCCAGGCGGTCTGGCCGCGACGCACGGTGCTGGCCAGCACCAGGTGCAGCATGACCTGGCGCGAAGCCGACGGCCCCACCACCTGCACCTCGAAGCCGTGCGGAAAGCCGCTGCCGCCGTTGCTGACGCGACCGAACCGGCCGACGCCCATCGAGCGCCGGGCGTGGTTGGTCGCCACCGACAGGTGGCGATACGCCAGCAGGCCGGTGACCTCGGGCGTGGCGCGCTGGATGCGCCAGGGCCATGGCCGGTCGCCGAAGGGGATGCTGTTCATCGCGCCCGAGCCCATCTCGATGTGGCGGAAGGCGCCGTCGTCGGTGGCGAGCCAGCCCCGCAGCCACACGACCTCGACCGGCGGGTTCATGACGCCGTTGGCGTCCGCCGTGCCCTCCACCAGGTGGGAGAGCAGTTCGGTCTGGTCGGTCGGGTCGAGGATCCGGTCGATCTGCCAGCCGTCGGCCATGGGTTCGGTGGCGACGCGGACCAGGTTGAGGCCATACGGCACGCCCTGCTGCGGCCCGTTGCCCTCGCTGGTCAGGTAGAAGGCGACCCAGCGGTAGACGTCGGTGAGGTACTCGCGCCCGCTGGTGGCGACGAAGCGATCGGTCCAGGCATGACGCGCGAACAGCAGGACGTTGCCGGCGATCTCGTTGCCGGCGACGTCCTTCTGGAACGCGCCGTTCGGCATGATGCGCGGGAGGCGGCTGCCGGGCAGCATCGGCGGCGCGCCGGCGAGGTCCAGGGCCCCGAGGTTGCTGTTGCCCTCGGGGTCGTCGCCGAAGATCCGCGCCGACGACATCAGTTCCAGCCGGATGCCGTCGGAGACGTCCTGGTTGACCTCGGTGGCCCGCGCCAGCCGCTGCGAGAAGCCGGCGGCCTCGGTGCCGCTGAGGCTGAGCGTGCCGACCGCCCAGACCATGACCAGCAGGATGGCCGCGGCCAGGATGACCTCGAGGAGGCCCACACCGGATTGACGATGGTCCATGTCGATCGCCTCAGCGACGGATGAAGAACTTGCTGCGGTGGGTCGAGAAGTGCAGCTGCGAGCCGCTGCGGTAGCAGTCGATCAGGATCTGGTAGCCGCCCTCGGGGAACCGGTTCGGCGGCGTCGACCACTGGAAGGCCTCGGGTCCGGTGCCGGCGTCGGGCCGGCGCAGCAGCGCGCTGGCCGGCCGGACGCCCGGCGTGGCGGCGCTGCCGTCCTGCACGTGCCGCCAGGTCTCGCCGCCGTCCGAGGAGTACATGATCACGTACTCGAGCAGCCCCTCGGTCTCGACCACCGTGGTGGTCGCGGTGTACGGGCGGCCGTCCCAGCGCGTCCAGGCCGCGGTCCAGGTCACGGTGATGCTCTCCGGATCCTGCAGCTCGGTGACGTCGGTCGGCGCGGTGATCTCCACCCGCGGCGGCTGCGGGATGCGGTGCAGGTTGGCCAGGTCGCCGGCCTCGAAGAACGAGTGCACCATCGACAGCAGCGCGAACCGGGCGATGAACGCCGCGCCCGACTCCACCGAGCGGTCGATGCCGTTCACCACGACGTAGGCGGCGTTGGTGTTGGTGTGGTCCACCAGCTTGACCAGACCGGAGCCGATGCTGCCGGTCGGGTGGCCGTAGTAGGCCCGCAGCAGCGACGCCGAGTAGCGCTCGGTGCTGTACGGCGCGTAGTTCCACTCGTCGCCGACGCCGCCGGCGCCGTTGGACACGAGGCTGAACGGACGGCTGATCGGCGCCGTCGCCGGCATGTTGAAGTGGTAGTTGGCGGTGATCTGCGGGCCGGCGCCGGTGAGCGCGCCGTTGCCGCCGGCGAACTGGTGGTGGAAGGTGCTGCCCGACGTGCCGATGTTGAAGAACGTCGTCGAGCCCTCCTCGGCGGTGCGCTGCACCGGCGCGTTGAGCGCGGTGCCGAAGGCGGTGCGGCCGGACGCGTTGTAGCAGGTGTTCAGCGGCGCCTGGTAGAACTCGCCGGTGCCGGTGCCGGCGTTCAGGTTGCCCCGCACGTTGCCCTGGGCGTCGGTGGCGAGCCATTGCGCGGCGTAGGCCGAGTCGGGGCACAGCTCGCCGAGCCACGGCATCGAGATCCAGAAGGTGCCGCCGGCCGATGAGCGCACCAGCGTGCGCGTCGAGGTGATGGTGTTGACGAAGTTGGCGATGCCGGGCGCGCCGAACGGCCGCAGGTTGACCGGGATCGACGACGAGTAGCCGTTGGCGACGTCGTAGCCGATGTCGTTGCCGATCCCCATGTAGTAGTAGGAGAAGCCGGTCAGCGTGGTGTAGACGCAGCGGCTCGCCACCAGCCCCTTGCGCAGCAGTTCGAAGCAGCGCGGCGTGTCGGTGAACATGCGGCCCATCCACCGGTTGCGCAGGCGGTTGGCGTCGATGCCCGGATAGTCGGCGCGGCTGTTCTCGCTGCCGTTGTTGAGGGCGTCGTGGAACCAGTTGTAGCCGTTGGCGAAGTCCGGATCGCCGTTGAGCAGGTCCTTGTAGGGATTGTGGCGCGGATCGCCGTTGAACTGGCTGCGCTCGGTGATCGGCACGTCGTTCGCCGAGTCGGCCCACCAGGTCCAGGTCACCGACAGGTTGTCGGGCTGGTTGCGGGACGCCGGCGGCCACATCACGCCGGCCGAGTCGGCGTCGATGCCGGTCCAGATCCGGGTGCGCACCTGCAGCAGGACGTCGTCCTGGGGCGTGTAGCGGTTGCCGTTGTTGTCGACGAACATGCTGGCGGTGAACGACGCGCCCGGGATGGTGATGACCCAGCGGGCGGTGTTCTTCGGGCCGTCGCCGGCGGTGTAGAGGTTGCGGGAGAAGTCGCGGGCGGCCTCGGTGCAGGACGGCACGTAGTCCATCTGGTACAGCCGCGACCGCTCGTTGCCGTTCAGCCCGCGCCAGCTCGCCCCGGCGTCGTCCCGGTCATAGGTGCAGGCCACCGGCGTGTTGGCCAGGTAGATGCGGGTGAACTTCTCCTGGCCCGGACCCGGATCGACGTACTCACAGTGGTAGCTCATCTCGCCGGGGAGCGGCGGCGTCGGATTGGGCTGGGTCGGGCTGTTCCACTTGGCGGCGGCCAGCGGGAAGTAGTCGCGGGTGCCGTTCACCAGCACGCCGCCGCGGATGTTCTGGATCTGCACGCTGGGGTGCAGGACCGGGTTGGCCGAGGCCGGATCCCGCAGGTCCATGCCGACGACGTCCACCGCGATCGGCACGCGGTCGGCCAGCGCATAGCTCGGCGCGTGCGTGGTGTAGGCGTAGACCCGCAGCCGCACCGCGTCGCTCACCCCGGCGGGATTGCGACGGGTGCGCAGCTCCTCGGGGTGCGTCACCACGCGCACCTCCGGGAACGCGGTGGGCTCCTTGGCCGCATCCGAGAAGTTGCGCAGCGCCGGCATCGGCAACAGCTCGCCGTGCAGGTTGATGATCAGCGCGTTGCGGTAGCGCTGCGGGTTGGTGTTGAGGTCCTCCAGGAACAGCCGCAGGGTCGGCTCCTTCGACATGTCGGCCAGTTCCGGCGGCGGCGTCGCGCCGGCGGCCCGAGCCGCGGCGATCGCCGCCTCCCGCGCCTCGATCCGCGCCACGCGGGCGTCGTGCAGCGCCCGCTCCTGCGGGTAGCGCATGGCGTGGTTCCAGTAGTCCGCCAGCGAGTACGGCAGCGGGTTGAGATCGGCGTGATAGCCGTTGATCTCGACCCCGTCGCGGCTCAGCCGGCCGCGGAAGCCGTCCGGCACGTAGTAGAAGGACGACGAGCTGCCCGCGGGCATCCGGCCGGGGTAGAAGTAGACCTGCGGGATGTCCTGGTTGCTGTCGACGGCGTCGTTCAGGTGCGGCCGATAGGCCTGGTTGCGGCCGTAGCTGGCCTTGGTGATCCAGTGCGGGCGGATGACCAGACCCGGGTTGCGCAGCTCGAGGTCGGTGATCGACGACTCGACGAACGGCCGGATCGACTCCATGTAGACCCACCAGCCCGGGATGTTCTCGACCGCCAGCAGGTACATGTCGAAGACCTGGCTGGTCGGGAAGGCGGCGCCGGTCGAGTTGATCACCGATGCCAGGTCCGCCACCTGCGTCGTCGTGCCCTCGACGGTCTTGTAGATGCGGACCGTGACGTAGCGGACGTTGCGGTTGTTCATGCCCTGGAAGGGCTGCACCGAGACCCGCCGCGACCACAGCCAGTTGCCGTCGCGCCGCAGGTTGCCCGACACGACGTGGTCCGGCGGCAGCAGGACGCCGCTGGCGTCGGTGGTGATGGTCAGCGAGGGCCGGTTGGTGACGCCGTCGTCCAGCGAGTCCAGGTCCGCCGCCGCATCGACGTCGGCGCGGTCGGCGTAGTTCTGGACCTCCGCCAGGATCGCCTGGGCCTTGCTGTAGGCGAACACCCGATCGCGCTCGCCGGCGCTGCTCGAGTAGTTGATCGCCAGGTGGTTGACCAGGACGGCCCCGGCGATGACGAAGATCATCAGCCCGAAGGCCAGTTCGGCGAAGGTGAAGCCCGCCGCGCTGGCGGAGCGATGGTTGCTGCCCATGGATCTCTCCCGACGGCCGCCCCGGACCGGGACGGCCAGGGCTGTATCGGCAGGAGACAGCCCGACGGTCCAGGCGATGGCCGCGGCGGCCGGGCCGGTGCGGCCGGGCGCCGCGCTGGCGCCGTTGCCATGGCCTCCACCGGCGCTGTCGGCATTTGCAACAGCGACGCCGGGTGGTTCATGCTGGCCCGCCCTTGAAGCTCGTCGCCTCCCTGCGTGACCTCCGGCGCCCGTTCCGGCTGCTGCTCGGCCACTGGCCCCGGGTCCTGCTGGGCCTCGTCTGCGTGCCCCTGCACGCCATCGCCCTGCTGGCCATGCCCGGCGTGCTGGGCCGGGCCGTCGACGGGATCGCCGCCGGGCCCGGCACGGCGGCCGCCCTGGACCGGCCGGCGCTGCTCGGGCTGTGCGGCTGGCTCGCGCTGCTGGCCCTGGCCGAGGCGGTCACGCGCTACGTGTCGCGGCGGACCCTGATCGACGTGTCGCGGGACGTCGAGGAGGACCTGAAGAACGACCTGGTGGCGCATCTGCAGCGCCTGCCGGTGGCCTGGTTCGACCGGTCGCGCACCGGCGACCTGGTCAGCCGCCTGACCCAGGACGTGGAGATGGTCCGCTTCGTCATGGGGCCGATCCTGCTGCACGGCGGCAGCGCCCTGTGCCTGCTGCCCGCCGGCCTGTGGCTGATGGCGAGCCTCGACCTGCCGGTGACCCTGGCCTGCGGGGGCGCCTTCGGCGTGCTGGCGCTGCTGATGCGCCTGCTGATGCCGCGCCTGCACCACTGGAGCAAGCGGTCGCAGACCGCGATCGGCGACCTGTCGCAGCGCGTGCAGGAGGACTTCGCCGGCATCCGCATCCTGCACGCCTTCGCCGCCGCCGACCGCGAACGGGCGACGCTGGCCACCCGCAACCGCCGGCTGCTGCTGTGGAACCTGAAGCTCACCCGCCTGCGCGGCGCCGTCGACGCGCTCACCCACACCACCGCCGGTCTCGTGCTGCTCGGCGTCCTGCTGGTGGGCGGCCTGCGGGTGGTCGACGCCGCGCTCACCGTCGGCGAGCTGTTCCAGTTCGTCGTCTACCTGGGCCTGCTGATGTTCCCGCTGCAGGTGCTGAGCTGGACCCTGGCGATGCTGCCGCGCTCGATCGCCGCCGCCGGCCGGCTGGAGGAGGTGTTCGCCGTGGCGCCGGAGCCCGGCGGTGGCCTGCAGGTGGAGTTGCGCGGCGACCTGGAGGTGCGGAACCTCACGTTCACCTATCCGGGCCAGACGACGCCGGCGCTGCGCGACGTGAGCCTGCGGGTGCGCGCCGGCGAGAAGCTCGGCCTCACCGGGCCGGTGGGCGCCGGCAAGTCGACGCTGCTGGCGCTCTGCCTGCGCTTCTACGACCCGCCCCGCGGCACCGTCTTCCTCGACGGCCACGACCTGCTCCTGCTGGAGCCGGCGGCGGTGCGCGCGGCCTTCGCCTTCGCGCCGCAGGAGCCGTTCCTGTTCAGCGACACGGTGGCTGGCAACGTCGCCTTCGCCCGCGACGAGGTGATGGCCGCCGAATTGGACGAGGCGGTGCGGGCCTCGGCCCTCGACCAGGACCTGGCGCAGCTGCCGCAGGGCCTGCAGACCGTGGTGGGCGAACGCGGCGTGACCCTGTCCGGCGGCCAGCGCCAGCGGGTTTCGCTGGCCCGGGCCATGGCCAGCGGCCGGAGCGCGCTGCTGCTCGACGACACCATCAGCGCCGTCGACCCGCCCACCGAGCGGCGCATCCTGCAGGGGCTGCGGCAGAGCCGGCGCGGCCGCACCGTGCTGATCGCCACCCACCGCCTGTCGGCGGTGCGCGACGCCGACCAGATCCTCTGGCTGCAGGACGGCGCGGTGGTCGAGCGCGGCAGCCACCGCGAACTGCTGGCCCGCGGCGGCGCCTACGCCGAGGCCTGCCGCCGCCAGGACGAGGCCGCCGCGCTGGAGGGCGACGCCGGCCCGGAGGCGCCGCGGTGAGCGACTGGGCCGACGACGCGCCGGAACGGCCGCCCAGCCTGGGCATCCTGCGCCAGCTCTGGCCGTTCGTGCGCCCCTACCGCCGCGCCTTCGGCTGCTGCCTGCTGATCCTGTTGCTGTCCTTCGGCCTGGAACTGCTCGGCCCGCTGCTGGTGCAGCAGGCGATCGACGGCCCGCTGCGCGACGACGCGCTGCCGCCCGACGAACGGATCCGCCGGCTGCTCTGGCTCACCGCCGGCTTCCTGCTCACGGTGGGCGCCGGCGCCGGCCTCGGCTACCGCTACGCGCTGCTGACCGCGTGGAACGGCCAGCGGGTGGTCCGCGACGTGCGCCGCCGGCTGTTCGCGCACCTGCTGGACGTCAGCGTGCGCTATCACGAGCGCAACGCCGCCGGCAAGCTGACCACCCGCGTCACCTCGGACGTCGAGAACCTGAGCGAGCTGATCGCCACCGGCGTGCTGCAGGCGCTGTTCGACCTGCTGAAGATCGCCGGCGTGCTGGCGGTGCTGTTCGTCATCGACCTGCGGCTCGCCCTGTTCACCCTGGCCAGCATCCCGGTGGTGGCGGCGCTGAGCATCCTGTTCCGCCGCAACGCGCAGAAGGCCTATCGCACGGTGCGCGGCACCCTGGCGGTGCAGAACGCCTACACCGCCGAGCTGATCGGCGGCGTGCGCGCGACCCGGGCGTTCGGCCGCGAGGCCGCGGTGCAGGCCCGCTACGCCGGCCTCAACCACGCCACCGCCAAGGCCTGGCGCGCCACGGTGTTCCACTTCGCGGTGTTCTTCGGCCTGGTCGACCTGGCGCTGCGCGGCACGACGATCGGCCTGCTCTGGTTCGGCGGCGGCAGCGTGCTGGACGGCACCATGCAGGTGGGCCAGTTCGTGCAGTTCTGGCTGTACTACGGGCTGCTGTCGGCGCCGATCAAGGAACTGGGCGAGAAGTACAACGTGCTGCAGGCGGCCTTCGCCAGCGCCGAACGCATCCTGCTGATCCTGGCGGAGCCGACCTTCCCGCCGCCGACGCCGGCGCCCGCGGCGGCGTCGCCGGCGCCCGGGCGCGGCCCGGCGGCCATCGAGTTCCGCGACGTCCGGTTCGGCTACCACGCGGGCACGCCGGTGCTGCGCGGCGTGTCGTTCCGCGCGGCGCCGGGAGCCACCATCGCCGTGGTCGGCCCCACCGGCGCCGGCAAGACCACGCTGCTGTCGCTGGTCTCGCGCCTGCACGACGTCGACGCCGGCACGGTGCTGGTCGACGACATCCCGGTGCGCGACTGGCACCTGCCGTCGCTGCGGCGGCGCGTGGCGGTGGTGGCCCAGGACCTGTTCCTGTTCACGGGTTCGGTACTGGACAACGTGCGCCTGTTCGACCGGCGCATCGGCGAGGAACGGGCCTGGCACTGGCTCGAGGTGGTCGGCGCCGCCGACTTCGTGCGCGGCCTGCCGCAGGGCATCCATTCGCCGGTGGAGGAGCGCGGCGCCACGTTCTCCCAGGGCGAACGGCAACTGCTGTCATTCGCCCGCGCGTTGTGCACCGAGCCCGACGTGCTGGTGCTGGACGAGGCCACCGCCAGCATCGACAGCGCCACCGAGGCCCGCCTGCAGCAGGCGCTGACCGTGGCCCGGCGCGGCCGCACCGCCCTGGTGGTGGCCCATCGCCTGTCGACGGTGCGGCACGCCGACGTGATCCTCGTGCTCGAACGCGGCCAGGTGGTGGAGGCCGGTACCCACGCTGACCTGGTGGCCCGGAACGGGCACTATGCGGCCATGCTGCGCGCGATCGGAGCGGAGGCGTGAAGCCGGGGCGATGCCGGGCGGCGCTGGCGGCGCTGCTGGTCGGCGCGGGCTGCCACACCGGGCCCGGCGGCGGCCCGCCGGCCGCCACCGTGTTGCCATCCCACGCCTGCGTGGTCCCGCTGCGGCTGCTGGCCGGCCTGCCCACCGTCGAGGCCCGGATCGGCGATCGCGCCGGCACGTTCCTGCTCGACACCGGTACCGACCGCCTCCTGTTCGATCCCGCCCGCATCACCGGCGACCTGTCGCTGCGCCCGGCGCACGGCCGGCTGCACACCGCCGCCGACATCCCGGCGCAGTTGCAGGGCGAGACGACGCTGGCCGAGGTGCGGCTGGGCGACGCGGTGTTCCGCGGCGTGCCGGCCGGCGCCATCGACCTGTCGACGCTGGCCGCTGCGCTCGGCGCGCCGATCGACGGCATCCTCGGCTGCGACCTGTTCGCCGACTGCGTGCTGGTGATCGACGGGCCGCGCGGCGAGATCCGCCTGCTGCCGGCGCGTCCCGCCGACCTGCCGCCGCAGGTGGCGGCGGGCATCCTCCGCGACACCGTGCCCTGGCTCGACTGCTTCGTCGCCGGGCGCGACGTGCGCTGTCTCGTCGACACGTGCTTCCAGCGCAGCGTGGCGCTGCCGCCAGACCTGGAGCCGCTGCCCTGGCGCTTCGCGCCGCGGGCCGATGGCGAACTGGTGACGCTGGGCGGCACCGCCGACCGTCGCCGGGGCCGCCTGCGCGGCGCCTTCACCAGCGGCCGCCTCCATCTGCTGGATCCGTGGGTCACCCTGGCGCCGGGCAGCGCCAAGATCGGCGCCGAACTGCTGCGCGAACTGGTGCTGGTGCTCGACCGGCCGGCCGGCAGCTTCACGCTGCATCGTCCCTGATCGCCGCCGCCCGCCAAAGGTGGCATGCCGCCGGACGGCGGGCGATGATGCAAGCGCGACCACGACCCAGCCGTGGTGGCCGGATGCCATGCCCCCCATCGTCCTCGCCAGCACCTCTGCCGGTCGGCGCGCCCTGCTGGAACGGCTCGGCGTGCCGTTCGCGTGCGAGGCCCCCGCCATCGACGAGCACGCCGCCGCCGCCGGGTTGCGGGAGCCGAGCGCCATCGCCCGCACCCTGGCCAAGGCCAAGGCCCTGGCGGTCGCCCGGCGGCAGCCGGACGCCATCGTCATCGGCGGCGACCAGGTCTGTGCGCTGGACGACCGCATCCTCGGCAAGCCGGGCTCTCGCGACGCCGCCCGGGCCCAGCTGCAGGCCCTGCGGGGCCGCGAGCACCGCCTGCTCACCGCGGTGGCGATCGCCCACCGCGGCCAGATCCACCGCATCCTGGACGAGACGACCCTGCGGATGCGATCCCTGACCGACGCGGCGATCGACCGCTACCTCGCCCACGACGAACCCTTCGACTGCGCCGGCTCCTATCGGATCGAGTGCCGCGGCATCACCCTGTTCGAGTCGATCCACAGCCACGACCACACCGCCATCGTCGGCCTGCCGCTGCTGGCCGTGACGGCGGCGCTCGCCGGACTCGGCGTCGAGCTGCCATGACCCGCCGGCCCTGGTGGCGTTCCTGGCCGGCCCTGCTGCTGCCGGCCCTGGTGGGCCTCGCCACGGCGATCGGCGGCTTCCTGGCGGTGCGCGCCCTCGACGACGCGCGGGCCCGCGGCGAGGTGCAGGGCCTCGCCGAGGACCGGCAGACCGTGCTGGCCTCGCATCTGCAGGGCAGCCTGCTCCGGCTCGAGGCCCTCTACGCGTTCTGGCGTTCGTCCCAGGAGGTCCTGGCCGACGAGTTCACCACCTTCGCGCTGCACCTGATGACCCGCGACGATGGGGTGCAGGCCCTGGAATGGGCGCCGCGGGTGACCGCTGCCGACCGGCGGGCGTTCGAGGCCGGACAGGCGGCCCGCGTTCCGGGCTTCCGGATCACCGAGCAGGGCGACTCCGGCCTGGCGCCCGCCGGCGAGCGGCCCTTCCACTACCCGATCACCTTCCTGGAGCCGATGGCGAGCAATGCCGACGCCCTCGGCTTCGACCTGGCCTCCGAGCCGGTGCGCGTCGCCACCCTGCGCCGGTCGATCGAACGGCGGCAGCCGACCGTGTCGCCGCCGCTGCGCCTCGTGCAGGCCGCCGCCGACCCGACCGGCATCCTCTGCTTCTGGCCGGTGTTCGCCGGCGGCGCCGAGAGCATGGTGGAGCCCGACGGTGTCCTGGTCGGCGCCTTCCGGTTGGGCACCATCGCCGCCCGCGCGCTTGGCAGCACGCCGCTGCACGCCCGCATCGCCGTCGATCTGGACGGCCGGCGTCAGGTCCTGCTGGGTGACGACTCGCCGGACGCCCCGGACACCGTGCAGGCCAGCGGCACGCTGCAGGCCCTGGGCCTGGACTGGCTGGTGGAGGTGCAGGCGCCCGCGGACCTGGTGACCGCCCGGCGCACGCCGCTGCCCTGGCTGGCGCTGGCCGCCGGCGTCGTGCTGCTCGGCCTGCTGGTCTTCGCCTTCGGCCAGAAGCAGCTGCGCGGCGAGGGCCTCGCCCTGATCAACGCCCAGCTCCGCCGCGAGGCCGAGATGCTGGAGTCCCTGCAGGAGACGCAGAAGCTCGAGAGCCTCGGCGTGCTGGCCAGCGGCATCGCTCACGACTTCAACA
>CAZMGG010000019.1:0-38911 GCA_964565715.1 uncultured candidatus Brocadiaceae bacterium
GCACCTTCTGCCAGTCGTCGCCGTACTTGGCGGTGAGCCAGCGCGGGTGGTGCAGGAAGACGAACACGTGCCGGTCGTCCCGGGCCGCGGTGAGCGTCTGCTGCAGCCACTCGAACTGCGCCGGGCTGATCCGTTGCGCCGCCGGCTTGTGGAAGTCCTTCTCGCCGGTCTGCGGGTCGCCCTCGTCGCTGTAGAGCACCACGAACCGGCACCGCTTGTGCCGGAACGAGTACCACAGCGGCCCGAAGGTGGCCTCGTAGCTGCCCTCGTGCTCACCCGGCGGCGGGTTGGGCCCGCGGTAGTAGACGTCGTGGTTGCCGGCCACCGGGAACCACGGCATGCGCAGGCCGCCCATCACCGTCTTGAACTCGGCGGCCTGCCGCTGCCAGGCGGGCGTGTCGTTGTAGCCCTGCACCAGGTCGCCGACGGTCATCACCAGGTCCGGGTCGAGCAGGTTGGTGTCGATCACCGCCTGCTTCAGGACCTCGATGCCCGCCGCCGGCCCGCCGGTGCGGTCGCCGTAGATGACGAAGCCGAAGGCGTCGTCCTCTTTCGGCAGGCGCAGGAGCTGGCGGCCGGCCGCGCGGCTGGTGTGCAGCCGTTCCGGGTGATCGACCTGGGCCGGCAGGGGCGACAGGGCGAGCGGGAGCAGGCACGTGGCGAGGGCGCGTCGCATCCGGGCAGTCTGCCGGCGGCAGGGCGGCGGGGCCACCGTTACCGGCTAGTCGTCCGGTCGCAGCAGGCCGAGGAGGGGCAGCCAGATCCGCTCGGCCCACGCGGCGAACGCGGCCATGGCCAGCACGTCCTGGTCGCGCCAGCAGAGCTGCACGTCGACGTCCTCGGAATCGCCGGGCGGGGCATGGGTGTTGTCCGACTGCTGGCGTGGCACCCAGACCCTGCGCGCCGCCGCCGCGGCGTCCTTGTCCTCGTGCCGGGCCTTGGCCCAGGCATGCGAGGACTTCTCCAGGAACGGCAGGGGTCGGGTGAGCCCGAGCCGGTAGCCGGCCACCAGGTCGGCGAGCCAGCGCAGGGCGTCGCCCGGCAGCCCCGGCCGCTCGATCCAGCAGGACTCCTTGGTGCCGAGCACCCGGCTGCGTCCGTCCCCGACCGGCGGACCGGCGCCCTGCTCGGCGGCGGCGTGCCAGAGCAGGTGGTGGACCCAGGCGCGCAACTGGTCCTTGCCGCCGACCTTGGCCGGTCGGAAGTGGATCGGCCCGTCGGGGCCCATCGGCAGGTTCCCGCGCACGACGAAGTCGGCGCCGAGCGCCGTGGCGTGCTCCGGTCGCGGCGGCGCACCCACGCGGGCCTGCATGACCGCGCTGTTGAGATCGATGCCGACGAACGCGGGGGCGGCGAGGCCGTCGGCCGGCAGCAGGCCCCGTTGCCGGTACTTCGTCAGCGCGTCCGGGTCGGCGTCGCCGCGCAGCCGCGCCGCCACTGCCGCCGCATCGAGCTGGTACTGGTCCAGGCGGTGCAGGATGAACGGCTCGACGTCGCAGTCGCGTTCGTCGATGCGGCGCAGGCGCAGGTCGAGGCGGCGCCGGCAGAACGCCCGCGCCGGGTTGCGCCAGAACGTGACCAGATCGTCGAGTTCGATGGTGGTCGCCGTCGAAGCACCGTCGGCCGGCAGCGCGTCCGCCACGAACGGGCCGGGCTCGGCGGGTGCGGCCGCCACCGGCGAGACCGGGGTGGCGCGCGCGTAGGTGAACAGCCGCGGATCGGTGCCGGTGTGGTAGCGCCCGGCGAAGGCCTGCAGCGGGTGCTGGAGGAAGAACGTCTCGTGCGCCGGCCGGCCGCCGGGACCGCTGCACGTGCGGTCCAGGTGCTCCAGCAGTTCGCTCACCACCGCGCTCGGCGCGCATTCACTGTCGTCCTTCGCCGAGCGGGCCACCCAGGTGAGGTGCAGCCGGTCGCGGGCCGACAGGAGCGCCTCCAGGAACAGGTGGCGGTCGTCGTCGCGCACCGAACGGTCGCCGGGCCGTCGGGCGGCGGCGAGCAGGTCGAACGGCGCCGCCCGCCCGAGGCGGGGGAAGGCCTCGGCCGACAGCCCGGCGAGACACAGCATGCGCGCCGGCACCGCGCGCAGGGGCTGCAGGGCGGCGAAGGTGATGCCGCCGGCGAAGCTGCCGGCGGCCTCGCCGAACTGCTCCAGCATCCCCGCCAGCAGGTCGGCGAACACCGCCGGCGACAGCTCTTCGCGCAGCCGCGCGCGGTCTGCACGGGCGCGCAGCTCCCGGGCGCACTGGCGGACGTGGTCGGCGGCCTCCCGTTCCTCGGCGCTCACCGCGTCGAACAGGGCCAGGGTCTGTTCCAGCTCGTCGGCCAGGCGGCCCAGGGTCTGCGGCCGGCCGAGCCCGGCCCAGCGCTGCTGCAGCGCGGAGACCAGGTCCAGCAGTCCGCCCAGCACGTCGGCACGGCCCAGCGTGGCATCTGCCTCCGGCAGCAGGTCGAGCACCAGCCGGTCGGTGGGGCCGGTGGCGATGCCGAGCAGCAGGCGGGCCCGGGCCAGCTCGAGGCTGTGCGGCCCGCTCGCCGCCGGATCCCAGCGCCGCACCCGCGTCCGCGTCAGGAAGTCGCGGCAGGCGGTGCGGTCGGCCGGCCGCAGCCCGAAGGTCCGCAGCAGCGCCGGTTCGTCCAGCAGGTGCAGCACCTGGCTGGTGGTCACCGGTCCGCGGCCCAGGGCGCACACCCGCAGCAGCGTCGCGAGCATCGGCTGGGCCAGGGCGGGGCTGCGATCGGCGATCTGGAACGGCAGCGCGTCCTGCAGCGGTCCGAACACCGCCTGCACGAACGGCGCGTAGGTGCGGATGTCGGGCACCAGCACCAGCACGTCGGCCGGGCGCAGCCCGGGTTCGTGTTCCAGCGCGTCGAGGATCTGGTCGCGCAGCACCTCCATCTCGCGCAGGGGCGAATGGCAGCCGTGCAGCCGCAGGGAGGCGTCATCGGCGGCGAGCGGCCAGGGCCGCAGGGCCGGGTCGCCGGCGCCCGCGGTCCGCTGCCGCACGTGCAGCAGGTCCGACTGCAGGACGTGCAGGGCGGTGTCGTGGCCCGGGTCCGGACAGGGCAGCGGGGTGACGCCATCGCCGTGCGGGTCGCTGTCGAGCAGCACGTCGCAGCCCTCGCGGGCCTGCCGGCCCAGCGCCGCCAGCAGCGCGTGCGGCGCGTCCATGGCATCGGCGTTCCGCGGCCGTTGCACGTCGCCGAAGTACTGGTCGGTGGGCAGCAGCAGGTAGCCCGTCACCGGCACGCGCGCGGCGATCCGGTGCAGCAGCGCCACCACCGGCGGCGGCAGCGGTCCGGTGGCGAACAGGCTGAGCCGCGGCGGCAGCGTCGCCGCCGCCCAGCCCTCGTCGTCGAGCAGGGCCTCGATGCGGCGCAGGCGGTGCGGGTCGGGGCCCGCCGCGGCCGAAGCCCCGCCGAACGGCAGCGCCGGCGTCGGGTCGCCGCGGCGGCGGCGCGCCGGAGCGGCGGCGGGCGCGATCTCGCCGTGGCCCGCATCGCGCAGCAGCAGCCGCCACAGGTGGCCCTGCCAGTCGGCGTGCGGCAGCGACGGGCCGGCCTCGCCGGCGGCCCACGCCGCCAGCACCTCGGGCCGGTAGAGCTGGTAGGCGTCGAAGCACGCGGCCAGCCGTTCGGCGAGCTGCCAGCGCTTGTGCTGTTCCGGGTCGTCCTGGCAGTAGCGGAGCGGCAGCGCCAGCTGGGCATCCCCGGCGCCGTCACCGAGCAGGCGGAACACGCGCAGGGCCAGCACCTCGCGGGCGAACGGGTCGTCGGGATCGCTGCCAGCGAGCCGCGCCAGGAACGTGCCCAGCACCGGCAGGTCGAGGGACGCGGCGATGCCGAGCCGCTCCGCCAGGCGCAGCCGCAGCCAGCGGCCCATCGCCCGGCTCGGCACGACGATGGTCTCGGGCCGCAGCGGCGGCAGCGGCGCCTGCTGCAGCCGTTCGCACAGGTCGTGCAGCAGCACTTCCTGGCGGTTGCTGGCGTGGAACACGAGGCGCGGCTCCCTCACGGCGGCGCATGGTAGGCGCGGCGCCGGCGGGGGGAAGGGCGAAGGCGCGGGCCTCAGCGGCCGAGTCGCTCCAGGATGGCGCGGGCGGTGGGATCCTGCGGGTGCCGTTCCAGCACGGCCCGGCAGAGCCGTTCGGCCTCCTGGTGCTCCTGGCGCTGGCCGTGGTAGATCGCCAGCGCGTTGGCGGCCCGCGGCAGGAAGCCGGGGTCGGCGACGCGCGCCACTGCTTCGCGCAGGGCGGATTCGGCGTCGGGGTGCCGCTGCAGGTCGCGCAGCAGCAGCCCGTGCACCTGCAGCAGGCGCGGATCCCGGCCGGGACTCCACCACAGGGCGGTGCGGGTGGCGGCCTCGGCCGCCAGCAGGCGCTCGCGCAGGCCTTCGCTGCCGCGCTCGGTCGCCGCCAGCGCGTGGGTGGCGGTCTCCACCCGCTGCCGCGTCGCCTCGGCGATGCCGAGCCACGCCACGGTGGCGAGGCCGGCCACCGCCAGCACCGCGGCGGTGCGGCCGCGGCCCAGCAGGCGGCCGTCGCGCTTCAGTTCGGCGTGCTGGAACGTCACCGCCGGCTTGCGCCACAGCCGCCAGCCCAGCAGGAGCAGCGCCGCGGTCAGCACCGACAGGCCGATGGCCAGCAGGAACGGCACCGGCTCGCCGAGCCACAGGTCGCGCCACAGCCACAGCCCGAGCACGAACAGCACCGCCAGCGCGATCTCCTCGCCCCAGCCGAAGTCGGCGCGGGCCTCGATGCGCTGCTGGCTCCGCTGCAGCGGCCGGGTCGGGCCGAAGCCGAAGTAGAGCGCGTCCTTCGGGCACACCGACACGCAGTCGAGGCACTTCATGCAGGCCGGATCCACCACCATCCGGTGCATCGCCACCTCCTCGTGCACGCGGACGTTGCTGCTGCAGACCGTGGTGCAGTGGCCGCAGTGCTCGCAGGCGTCGGTGACCCGGATCCGTGCCGGCGCCAGCCGGTCGGCCACGGCGAACACGGCGCCGTAGGGACAGCCGTACGTGCAGAAGCCCTTGGCGCCGAGCCACCACACCACCAGGAAGCCGCACACCAGCAGCGTCGCCACCGCCATGATCGGACCGGGGAACGTCGCCCACAGCTCGCTGGTGGTGAGATGCGGCACGAGGTCGGGCGCCGGCTCGCCCCGCCACCAGCGGCGCAGGGTCGGCCACACGAACATGTAGAACGCCGCGCCGAACGGGATCAGCACCAACAGGCGCGAGCGGATCGGCCGCGGCCGCAGGCCGAGCCGGCCCAGCAGCCAGGCGCACAGGTCCTGCAGCGCCACGACATGGCAGGCCCAGCCGCAGAACCAGCGGCCGAGCAGCAGCGTGCTGCCGATGGCCAACAGGAACAGGATCGCGCCGGCGTTCAGGTAGCCCAGCTCGAGGGTCTGCATCGCCTCGCTGGGCTCCAGCGGCGTCAGCGTGGTGCCCGCGACCAGCCAGTGCACGATGTGGGCGGCGATCACGACGTGCACCAGCAGCAGCACGATCGCCCGCCGCCGGCCCATCGGCGAGCGCGCCACCGGGCCCTGCTTCGGCCGGTGCCGGTCCAGCCGGGGCAGGTGGTTGCCTGGATCGGTGCGGGGGACGGGCGCTGGGGTCATCGGCCGGGCGCAGCATAGCCGCGCCCGCCTTGGCGCCGCATCACGGCACGATGAGCTGGACGCCGTTGCTGAGGATGATGACGCTGGGGTCGGCGTTCTCCAGCACCACGCCCTGGGTGGAGACGATGGCGCCGCTGACGCCGGCGGGGATCGGCAGGCTGCCGGTGGCGGTGCCGCTGCCCGCACCGCCGGTGCCGGTGAACCAGGGGCCGAGGTAGACCGGCAGCAGCGGGTCGATCAGGATGTTGCAGCCGTTGCCGAGCGGGAACGAGGTCTGGCCGAAGCCGAAGGCCAGGAACGCCACCGAGAACGGCGCCGCGTTGTCGATCTGATAGACCACCACGCCGCTGCCCGGGGTCGCCGAACCGGTGGCGGCGAGCCGCGGCACCAGCGCGTTCTGGCCGGCGCAGCCCTGGCCGTACGGATAGGTCGATGGCACCACCACGGCGAACACGTAGACCTTGCGGTTGCCGAAGTCGGAGATCGCCAGCGTCTGGCTCGCCTGATCCCAGCTGAAGTCGTAGGCGCCGACGCCATTGGCGGCGACGAAGGTGCCCCAGTCGATGACGTCGGGATTGCCGTCGGGCCGCACCGCCAGCACGCGCTCGGTGAAGAGCTGGCCGATACCGCCGTTGCTGCGGTCATTGTAGATCACCACCTTGCCGCCGAGCGCGTCGACCAGGGCGAGGTTCTGCTGGTTGACCGTGGTCACGTCGGGGACGTCGACCACCACCCGCATGGTCACCGCGTTGTCGCCGGTGCGCCGGCCGGCCACGACGTTGTTGGCGGTGCGCAGCCAGATGTCGCCGGTGGCAGCGTCGTAGTCCATGTCGCGCCAGAAGGTGGTCTGGGCGGTGCCCAGCACCATGCCGTTCGCCGTGTTCCAGATGTCGGCGCCGTTGGTCCGGTCCTGCAGCAGGCGGCGGCCGGAACCGAACGTGGTCCAGCCGACGCCGGCGCCGAAGGCGGGGTTGCCGGTGGGATGGCCCGGGTCGAAGCCGACGCCGCTGCTGCCGCGGCCGACCTTGCTCCACTGCGGCGTGCCGAGCAGGTCCCAGCAGGTGATGCCGTTCGGATTGCTGCCGCCGTTGTCGTAGGCGGCGGCGAGCTGCGCGCCCTGCACGTCGAGGCCGGTGTAGCCGCGCTGCGAGGGCGTGCCCGACTCGATGCCGAAGGCGGCGCCGACGGTCGGCGTGGTCAGCGCGTTGAACACCGGCACGATCGCCACCGGGCCCGCCACGGTGTTGCCGTTGTAGCCGGCGACGAACAGATCGGTGCCGTTCCACGCCACCGCCGACGGATTGGTGCCGATCGGCAGCGGCGTCGTGTCGATGGTGGCGAGGTGCTGCATCTGCACCTGGGCAAACGCGGGGGCGGCGACGGCCAGCAGGGCCACGGCGGGAAGGGCGAGCGTATGCATGGGATTCTCCGGAGGCCGGAGTATCCGCACGGTGGCCTCGCCGGCAAGGTCGGGCCGTTTACGGCAGGACGAGCGTGTGCGGGTTGCTGGCGCAGGCGAGCGGCCAGCCGCCGGGCGCGAACACCGCCACCGCGGTGGTGAGGCGTGCGCCGGGCATCAGGGCCACGATCCCCGCCGGCAGCGCCACCCCTGAGGCGGCGCGGCCGAAGGCATCGAGCGTGCCGAGGTTGCCGGGGAAGAACGGCGTGTTGGCCGACTGGAAGGCCGCGGTGGTGGCCGGATCGAAGGTCAGCGGCAGCAGGGGCCAGGCCGGATCCGCGTGCAGGAAGCCCGGTACCGGTCCGCTCAGCGACCAGAGCTGCCAGTACATCGCGCCACCGCGGCCCGGGCCTATGTCGATGGCGAAGCCGGCGCTGAGGGCGCCGCCGGCGGTGGAGAAGGCGGTGACGTCGAGCCCGCGGCTGAACAGGTGGGCCTCCGACAGGAACGACTGGCCGCTGAAGATGGCCTGCAGCCACTCGCCGCGGCCATCGCCGGTGACGTCGCCGATCGAGGCCAGCGACGCCCCGTCGGCGGTCGCGGTGAGCACCGTCTCGACGATCGAGCCGTCCTGCCGCATCACCGTCACCGGGTCCGGGTCGTTGAGCAGGGCGCCGCTGCCGGCGAACAGGATCTCCTCCACGCCGTCGCCGTCGACGTCGCGGCCGACGGCGACCCGGCTGCCGACGAACGCGCCGCCGTAGGTGCCCTCCACCGTCAGCACGGCGATCGAGCCCTCGAACAGCTGCACGCGGCCGTTGTTGACGAGACCGTTGCTGTCCACGCGCGACCGGCCGAGCAGGAAGCGCATGCCGTTCGGCCCGGCCACGAAGGCCATCTGCGCCACGCCGTCGGCGCCCGCCGGCCGGTCGAAGGCCAGCGTCAGGGTCGCCGTTCCGCCGAACGGTGCGCCCACCAGGTAGACGCGCCCCAGCGCGTCGCTGGTGTAGGCGGCGCCCGCCGGCGCGCGGCTGGCCAGGGCGTTGCCGACGCTGCCGAAGGCGATCGGTCCCTCGGCCGCCCCGAGCGGCACGCCGGTGCGCCCGCTCAGGTAGACGACGCGGCCGCGGCCGGCGAAACCCACGCCGAAGCCCGGCTCGCCGGCCAGCAGATCAGCCGCCCCGTCGCTGTCCAGATCGCCGACCACGCACAGACAGGCGCCCAGGTTGACGCTGGCGCCGCTGCCGTCGCGGGTCCAGAGCACGCCGCCGGTGGCGCCGGAGAAGGCGAGCACCCGGCCGGCGTTGGGACCGCCGCCGTCGTGGTCGCGGGCGCCGACGACCAGGTCAGGCACACCGTCGCCGTTCACGTCGCCCGGATCGCACATCACCTCGCCGAAGCGGGCGCCGATCTGGTCGCCGAGGAACCGCCGGAACGTGGTGCCGCGCCGCCCCGAGTAGAGGTAGACCGCGCCGGGACCCGCCGGTCCGATGGGGTCGGCGGCGTTCGGCGCCGCCACCGCGTAGTCGTCGAAGCCGTCCCCGTCGTGGTCGCGCAGGGCCAGGACCGCGGTGCCAAAGCCGCCGCTGGTCTGGATCGTCGGCGAGTTGCGGACCCGCTGGCCGGGTTCGCGGGACTGCGCCGGCAGGCTGGCTGCGTGGGCGGCGAGGAGGAACGCGAGGGGGAGCCAGGCCGGATGGGATCGCATGGGGTTCACCGCCCCCCAGGATCGGCGTCCGGCGTCGGGCCAGACAGGCCCGGCTACCAGGAACCCGGCGTCGGCGCCGCCGCCTTGCGGGGCTTGCGCACGACCGTCAGGAGCATGCCGCTCCACGACAGGCCTTCCAGGTCGATCGCCGCGATCAGGTCTTCCAGTTCCTGCCGTTCCGGCGAGTCGTCGGGCAGGTCGCGCAGCAGCGACTCGCCCTCGCCGCGCAGGTCGGCGGCCGAACGCTCGCGCCAGCGCAGCATGTACTGCCCCTCCACCTCGCCGCGGCGGATGTCGGGCAGGGCCTTCATGACGCGATCGATGGTCAGCACCGCGCCGGACGCCTCGCCGCGCCGCTTGCGCTGGCTCTGCAGCCACTGCTCGCAGCAGGCCGCCATGGCCTGGTCGGGCAGCGACACGTCGAACCACTGCTGGGCCAGCACGATGCCCGAACGGCAGACCCGCATGGCGTCCACCAGCACCTCCTCGGCGCCCTCGATGTCGAGCGCGTCGGCGTGCATGGCCACCCAGTCGTAGCTCAGGTCGGCGAACGGCAGCCTGCGCTGGTCCCATGGCTGGGCGGCGAAGCCCTGCCGGGTCAGCGTGTCGACCAGCTGCGGGTCCGACTCGACGCTGGCGGCAGCGGTGCCGAGCTGCCGGCAGGCCTTGAGCAGCGCGCCGCGCGAGCTGCCGACGATCAGCAGCGACTCGGGGCGCTGCTGGATCGCACGATCCAGCATCTGGCGATACTGGCCGCTCCGGTGTTCCTCCACCGGATCGGCCTTCTTCAGCATGGAGAGCATCGTGCGCATGCTGGAGGCCTTATCGGCGCCGGTGGGGCGACGACGTGAGTCGCCGGCCCGTTCCTGGATGCCTCGCCGTTCAGCGGTGGTCGTGGTCGGCGGGACAGGCGCCATGGGCGTGTCCGCCATGGTCATGGTGGCCGTGGCCATGGTGGTGGCCATGGCCGTGGCCCGGAACCGCCGATGCCATGGCCGGTTCGGGGCAGCAGCCGGCGGGGCCGGTCGGACCGCCGGGGCCGGTGTTGGCCGGCGACTCGAACAGCCGCTCGAGGAAGGGCCGCACCCCCTGGCGCAGCAGGGAGCCGAGGAAGACCAGGCCCAGCACCACCAGGGCGGCCCACTGCAGGACCGAATGGCCGTGGGCGCCGCCGGTGAACGCCGCCATCACCGGCACCGCGGCGATGGCGTTCACCCCGAGCCCCAGCCCGACGGCGCCGATCCACATCGCCACGGCGAACAGCAGCGCGATGCCGCGACCGTGCAGGCGGGCCAGGATGCCGAAGGTGGTGATGTTGGTGGCGGGACCGGTCAGCAGCAGCGCCACCGCCGCACCCGGCGACAGCCCCGCCGCCACCAGCATGGCCGCCAGCGGCGTCGAGCCGGTGGCGCAGACGTAGATCGGCAGGCCCAGCAAGGCGGCGAACACCACGTCGACGCCCGGCGGCAACGTCGCCAGCCATTGCCGGTCGATGTAGGGCATCAGGATCGCCGACAGCACGAGCCCGATCAGCAGCCAGGCGGCGACGTTGTCCACCGCCGGGCCGAAGCCGAACCGCACTGCGCCCAGCAGCCGCCGGCCGAGCGGCCCCTGCGGCGGGGCCGGCAGCGGCGAACCTTCGCCCTGCGGCGTGAAGCGGCGGGCGAAGTGGCCGACCAGCATGCCCACCAGCAGCGCCAGCACCGCCGCCGCCGCCACCCGCAGCAGGGCCAGTTCCGGCCCCAGCAGCTCCCAGGTCAGCAGCACCGCGGCGACCTCCAGTTCCGGCGTTGCCACCAGGAAGGCGATGGCGGCGGCCACCGCCGCGCCGCGCCGCACCAGGTCGTGGTAGATCGGCAGCACGCCGCACGAGCACACCGGCAGGGGCAGGCCGATGGCGACGCCGCGCAGCGCCTGCGACAGGGGGCTGCCGCGGGTCATGCCGGCGAGCCAGCTCGGCGGCAGGAAGGCCTGCAGCAGGCCCACCAGCAGGAACGCCAGCACCAGCGCCGGCGCCGACTCCAGCGCCAGCGACAGGAACAGCTCCGCCGGCCCCGAGTAGCCCGGGATCGCCGGGAAGTGGCCGTGGTCGCGGTTGACGATCCACAGCACCAGCACCGCCAGCGCGCCGCCGATCACCGAGGCGAAGTGCGGCCGGCCGCCGGTGCGATCGCGCGGTGCCGGCACGTGGGCGTGCAGCACGACGTGCAGCAGCGAGCCCGCCAGCAGGGCCTGCAGCAGCGCCATGCCGGTCCGGCTGGTCGGATCCAGCACGCCCGGCGCGACGAAGTAGCCGAACAGGGTCGACAGCACGCTGATGCCGAGGATCAGCATCGCCGGCACGCGGCCGAGCGTCCGTGGCACGATCCACCAGATGCCGACGCCCTCGGGGATGCGGTGCAGGATCACGCCCCAGGCCAGCAGTTCGGCGGTGTGTTCGGCGTGCTGTTCGGCGGCGGAGTGGACGTGGCCGGCGTGATCGTGGTGGCAGCCGCCGGCCCAGATGGCGAGGCCATCGAGGCACGCGTGCACGGCGACGCCGATCACCGCCAGCGTCAGCACCGTCTTGCGCAGGCCGCGGCCGTCGGAATGCAGGCCCCGTTCGGCCAGCAGCGGCGCCAGGAAGCCCAGCAGGCACAGCAGCAGCGCCGGCCAGCCGACCGTGGCGGCGCACTCCGGCAGCAGGTGCAGCAGCGCGAAGCCGCTGATCGCCACCACGCAGAAGCTGTCCACCGCGACCGTCGACCACGCGGCGCGGCGGGCCAGGGCCACCAGGGCGGGCCCCAGCAGCAGGGCGAGGAAGGACAGGACGAGGAGCAGCACGGCCGGAGAAAGGGGGCGGGAGTTTGCGCCAACCAGCCTCGGCGGGCAAACCCGGCCGGTGGAATCCCGCGGGGCGGATTCGCTGGACTGGCGGCGGCCGTCGCCTACCCTGCTCCGCCCCGTGGGTTCCCTCCTGTCGCGACCGCAGATCTGGCTGGTGGCGCTGCTCCTGCTCGTGCAGGTGGTGCTGCCGGGCCTGCACCGCGCGCAGCACCATGCCCATGGCCACGCCCATGGGGCGGTGCTGGCGACGGCGCCGACGGACGGTTGTGGCTGCGAAGGGCCCGGCGACCACGCGACGCCCGGTGCGCCGGCGATCGCCGCCGACGACGATCACGACCATCATTGCTGGCTGTGCGCGTTCCTGGCGCAGACCAGGGATGGGCTGCCGGGCGGGAGGGCCACGACCGGTGTGCCGCCGCCGCCCTGCGTCGGCAGGGTGAGCGTGCCGCCGGCGCAGACCGGCGTCGAACCGACCTGGACCACGCCGCCAGGGCGCGGACCGCCCGCCGCCTAGGCGGTTGCTGTGTCCCGTTCGTCGCCGCGGGCCGGCCAGGGGCCGGCGCTGCGGCATCGCCATCGGTTCGTTTTCCGGAGTCATTGCATGTCCGTCCGTCTGCTCTCGTCGCCGCGCGCCCGCGCGCTCTGCCCGTTCCTCTTCGTCTCGTCGTTGCCCGTCCTGCTCGCGCAGGATCCGCCGCCCACCGTTGCGCCTGCTGCGCCCCTGCACGCCCACGGCGCGGACCAGTCCCCCGGCCTCCTGCGCGACGTGGCCATCTCGCTCGGCGTGCTGGTCGCCGTCGGCACCAGCACCGAGCGCGACGCCGTGCTGGAGTCGCTGCAGGGGGGCGGCCACGACCCGCGCAAGCGCGGCTTCACCCTGCAGAACGTCGAACTGTCGCTCAGCGGCACCGTCGACCGCCACTTCCGCGGCGAGGCGCACCTGGTGACGTTCCTCGATCCGTACGACGGCGAGACCGTGGTCGAACTGGAGGAGGCGTTCGTCGACACCCTGACCCTGCCGCACGGGCTCAGCGTGCGCGCCGGCACCTTCTTCACCGGCTTCGGCCGGCACAACGCCCAGCATCCGCACCAGTGGGACTGGCTCGATCGGCCGATCGTGCTGTCACGGCTGTTCGGCCCCGACGGGCTGCGCGGGCCCGGCGCCCGGGTCGGCTGGCACCTGCCGGTGGACTTCTGCAGCGAACTGCAGCTCGGCGTGCACAACGGGAACGGCGAGACGATGACCAGCTTCCTCGCCAGCGATGAGTTCTATGGCGAGCGGCCGGTGGGCGGGCGCTTCTTCGCCGATCGCGAGGTGCGGGCGCTCAACGATGTGCTGGGCACCCTGCGCTTCGCCAATGAATGGACCATGGGTGGCGACGCCTGCGGCCTCGGAGCGTCGCTGCTGGCCGGGCCCAACGCCACCGGCCCGGACGGCGACACCGTCATCTGGGGTGTCGACGCGAGCTGGGAGCGCCCGGGCACCGAGGCGGCACCGGGCTGGTGGCGGGTGCAGGCCGAGTTCCTGGCCCGCGCGTTCCGCGCCGCGGCGCAGACCGACGAGAACGGGCCAGGGGTCGGCGACGACGTGCCGCTGCCCGGGGCGATGCTGCGCGACCACGGCGGCTGGCTGCAGGTCGTGCGCGGCTTCGACGAACACTGGTCGCTCGGCCTGCGCGGCGAGTGGGCCGGCGGCCGCGGCGACAGCTACGACCAGGCCAACGACACGTTCGGCCGCGCCGCCGATCCGTTCCGCAGCGATCGCTTCCGGCTGTCACCGGTGCTGGGCTACCGCACCGGCGAGGGAGCGCGGCTCCGGTTGCAGTACTCGTGGGACGACGCCGACTGGCTCGCCGACGAAGTCCACTCGGTGTGGTTCGGCTTCGAGGTGATGCTCGGCGGCCGTGGCAGCCACGGCGGCGGCCACGCCGGACACCGGCACTGAGCGACGGGCGGCTGCCTTCAGCCGCCGATGCGCAGGCGCAGGCCATTGCTGACGATCCAGCCGCCGGCGTTGGCCGCGGGTGCCTGCGCCACGGCCTGCAGCGTGAACTCCCAGCCGAGCAGCGCGAGGCCGCCGGGCACCGCCAGCGTCACCGAGGCCCAGGCGCCGGCCGGCATCGGCACCGACCCGCCGGCGAGATCGCTGTGCAGACGGCAGCCCGGCAGGCCGGCCCAGCCCAGGTCGAACGGCAGCGGGAAACCCTGCCAGCGTGGATCGGTGCCGCCGAACGCCAGCAACACCGGGCCGCCGCCAGGGGGAATGCCGGTGGCGATCACGGTGAGCGGCTGGCCCAGCATCGGCGCCGCCAGGCCGCCGGTCTGCAGGAGCAGGCCACCGCAGCCGGTGCCGAGCGTCGTCACCGCGCCGGGCACGGTGCCCGACGTGAGGCGCCAGAAGTCCGGTGCGCCGGTCTCGACCAGCACGACCTCCCGGCGCATCGGGTCGAAGGCGAGCGGGCCGTTGCCCGGTTGCGGGCCGGGCGGCTGCTGCACCGGCGACCAGGTCGTTCCGTCGAACTCCCACAGGGTTGCGTTGCCGCGCTTGATGACCCGCTGGCGCGCCGGGTCGTAGACGAGCCAGGTCTGACCGAGGCCGGCCTGGTTCACGAAGCGTGGCTGCCACGTCACGCCGTCCCACTCCCATGTGTCGCTGAGCGGCAGGATCGGCGCGCCGGTTGCCCCGTACAGGACGATGCGGCTGCGCAGTGGGTCGGTGACCCCGCGCTGGTGGACCGCCCGGGCGCCGGGAGTGCTGACCGGCGTGAGCTGCGTCCATTGGCCGCCGTTCCATTCCCAGGTGTCACCGAGATAGCGGTTGCCGATCTGGTCATAGCCGCCGAACAGGATCATCCGGCGCTGGACCGGATCGAAGGCGAACGCCGCCGAGTGCCGGCTGCTCGGCCGCACCGTGGGCGTGGCGTGCGTCCAGGTGCTGCCGTCCCATTCGTGGATCTCGACGCGGTCCTGGTTCGGTTCGTCGGTCGAGAGGAGCACCATGCGGCGGCGGACCGGGTCGTGGACCAGGGCCATCGGATACCAGGGCAGCTGCTGGGTGGCGTGCGAGTGCCATTGCACGCCGTCCCACAACCAGGTCCAGACGCCGTTCTGCCGGTCGCCGACCAGGGTGACGACCTGCCGGTTCGCCGGATCGGCCGCCATCATCAGCACCTGGCGGAGATTCGGGCCAGGGCCCTGGCCCATGCGGACGAACGCCCAGGCCTGCGCGGCCGGCGGCGCGGCCAGCACCGCGCCTGCGGCGAGGAGCCGGAGGATCATCGTGCCAGTGTCGCCGCGTCGTGGCCGATCCACAATGGCTGGACCGCTTGCGCTGCCGAGCCTGATGCGGGACAACTCCGGGCTTCGGCGGCGATCCGCCGTCGCTCTCCCCGCGAGGTCATCCATGCATCGCCACATGTTGCCGTTGGCTCTCGTCCTGGCTGCGTCGGCTCCTGCCCAGAACGTCCTGTTCGAGGAGACCTTCGAGAACGGCCTGCCGCCCACCTGGACCCAGATCCTGCGATCCTGGGGCGGCGACCGCTGGCTGCCCGGCGTCAACTTCCAGACCCAGGCGCGGGACGTGTTCCACGAGTACTTCTGCGCCCACGGCTTCTACTACCGCGACAACCTGCTGGTGACGCCGCCGATCGACCTGCGCGGCTTCGCCGATGCGACGTTCCGCTGCGACCAGTACCAGACGTTTCCGACCTCGCGCCAGCTGAACCGGGTGGAGGTGAGCACCAACGGCATCACCTTCCAGCCGGTCTACACCGAGACCGGTACCTGGAGCGGGCCGGGGACCATCACCGTCGACCTCACGCCGTTCCTCGGCCAGCGGACCGTGCACATCGCGTTCCACTATCAGGGCTACGTCGCCAACGAATGGCGCATCGACAACGTCCGGGTGACGACGACGCAGCCGGTGCTGGCGATCGACAGCCTGGTGGCGGGCACCACCGCAACCTTCGCGGTGCGCGGCGCGGTGCCCGGCAACGCGGTGCTGGTGGGCATCTCCCTGCACGGCGCCGGACCGGTGCCCACCCCGTTCGGCGACGTGCTGCTGTCGGCGCCGATCGGGCTGCTGCCGATCCACATCGCCGACCAGGCCGGGCGCGTGGCGGTGCCGAAGCCGATCCCCGCCGGCCTGACCGGGCTGTCGGTGTGGAGCCACGCGGCGGCATTGCAGCCGAACGGCACTGTGCGGTGGAGCAACGCCCTGTTCCGCAGCGTGCAGTAGGCGATGGGGCGGGCGGCGATCGCGGTTACGCTGCCCACATCATGAGCAAGCTGCCCGACCCGTTGGCCCACCGTTCCGCCGACCACCCGGTGGAGTCCCTGTTCCTGCGCCGCTGGTCGCCGCGGGCGATGGCCGGCACGCCGGTGGCGCAGGCGGACCTGGATCGCCTGCTGGAGGCGGCCCGCTGGGCGCCGTCGACCTACAACGAGCAGGAATGGCGCTTCCGCTACGCGCATCGCGACGGGCCGCACTGGGCGACGTTCTTCGATCTGCTGGTGCCCGGCAACCAGGCCTGGTGCCGGCCCGCGGGGGTGCTGTTGGTGGTAGGGTCGCAGACCGTGTTCGCCCGCAACGGCAAGCCGAACCCGGTGCACGCCTTCGATGCCGGCGCCGCGTTCGAGAACTTCTGCCTGCAGGGTGCCGCGATGGGGTTGGTGGTGCACGGCATGGCCGGCTTCGACCGCGAACGCGCGCGGACGGCGCTGCGCTTCCCCGAGCAGGTGGCGGTGCAGGCGATGGTGGCGGTGGGGCACCCGGGCGATCCGGCGGCGCTGCCGGCGGAGCTGCGGGAGAAGGAGGTGCCGAGCGGTCGCAAGCCGATCGCCGATACCAGCGGCGAGGGGCCGTTCCCTGGTTGAGGTTGGATGCGCTGCGGCGCAAGTGGCTCCCACCGCGGAACTCGACCCGGGCTCGTCTCCGTCGAAGGGGCTCGCCATGTCCTGGCAGGGTGCCAGCGGCCTGGCGCTTCCCCTACGGAGTGTTTCGTCATGCGAGTCAGCCCCAGCTCGTTTGGCGGTCTGGTCGCAGCCCTGGCCATCGGCCTCGGCGCGACCCTCACCGCCCAGCAGATCGTGATCCCCAACGGTTTCGCCGCCACCGAAGGCAGCAGCAGCACGTCCTACCCGTGGAATCGCACCAACTCGGCGATCCGCGTCCAGTACTGCTACGACAGCTCGATGTTCACCCTGCAGTCGGTGAACACGCCCGTGATCCTGCAACGCTGCAAGTGGCGCGTGAACGGTGGCGCCACCAGCACCGGTGGCACCTACAACAACGTCACCATCGACCTGTCGACGTCGCCGCTCAACTACTCGGCGATCACCGGCACCTTCGCCAGCAACCATGGCGCCAACATCACCCGCGTCTATTCCGGCTCGGTGACCGTGGCGCCGGCCGCCGGCACCACGCCGAACAACTACTACGTGGACGTGACGTTCCAGACGCCGTTCCCGTACGACCCCAGCCAGGGCGACCTGCTGTTCGACATCGCGATCCCGGGGGCCAGCTGGACGGGCGGCACCGCCGGCGCCCTCGACGTCGAGTTCACCGCCAATGCGTTCTGCAACCGCGTCTACAACCTGACGTCGGCCACCGCCACGACCGGCACGACCCAGGCCAACGTCGGTCCCGTGATCCAGCTCGACTTCGTGCCGGTGGGCGGCACGTTCGCCAACGCGGCGCCGTACGGGTCCGGCTGCTACGACCGGCACGCATCGTTCTACGAGCTGTTCCTGGCCAACGGCTTCGACCTGTCCAACTCCAGCATCCTGCTGCAGCCCACCGGCGGCGGCGGCTACGCGGTGCTGCCCGGCTCGAACCAGTGGTTCACGCCGGTGTCGGCCAACCTGGGCCTGGTCGATGACTCCGTGTCGGCGGCGCAGACGATGCCGTTCGCCTTCCCGTTCCCCGATGCCATGGGAGCGACGATCAGCTCCACGGATCTGTTCATCTCCTCGAACGGGTTCGTCTGGACCGCCACCAGCACCAACAACGGCTGCTGCAACGGGGATCCGGCGCTGCTGCTCTCGCAGGGCAACCGGTTCGCGCCGATCTGGCAGGACCTCAATCCGGGCGCGGGCGGCACCGTGCACTTCGACATCGACCCGAGCAACACGGTCGCCTACGTCACCTGGCTGGGTGTGCCGGAGTTCGGCCAGACCAACACCAACACCTGCCAGGCGGCCTTCTACAGCGACGGCCGCGTCGAGTACCGCTACCAAGGCTGCGTGAACGCCGCCCACAACCTGCTGGTGGGCTGGAGCCACGGCGTGGCGGCGCGCAGCCCGGGCAACCGCGACCTGTCGGCGGCGATTCCGTTCGCCACCAGCACGGATCAGGCGCCGCTGGCACTGGCCGCCGGTTCGCGGCCGGTGATCGGCACCACGGTGGCGCTCAACACCTCGTCGATCCCCGTCGGCACGTTCGTCGGCGCAACCATCCTCGGTTTCGCGCAGATGGTCCCGCCGATCGACCTGACGCCGCTCGGCATGCCCGGCTGCCTCCAGCACATCAGTGCGGACGTGACGCAGCTGTTCTTCCCGACCGGCAGCACCGGTTCGACCAACCTCGCCCTGCCCAACAATCCGTCGATCGTCGGCGCGTCGATCTACGGCCAGTCGGCGACGTTCTCGGCGGGCTTCAACCCGCTGGGCGTGATCACCAGCAACGGCCTGGCGCTGCTGCTGGGCAACGTCTAGTCGGCAGGTCCGGCGGCCGGCGGGTCCACGCGGACCCGCCGGCCCGGCCCCCCAGGCGCGCGGCGCGGCGGCGACCCCTGCCACCATCGGGGCGGCGCGCTGCCGCACGGCGTCCCAGCGGCCCTGGGCCAGATCCTCGGGCGCGAACAGGGTGCCGACGAAGCCGACGCCGAAGGCGCCGGCCCGCAGGTACGAGGCGGCGTTCTCGGCGGTGACGCCGGCGGTGGGGAACACCTTCAGGAACGGCAGCGGCCCCAGCACCGCCTTCACGTAGTCGGCGCCGCCCGGCGCCAACGGGAACAGCTTGACCACGTCGGCGCCCGCCCGATGCGCCGCCAGCATCTCGGTGGGGGTGAAGGTGCCCGGCACCGACACCACGCGGTGCTCGCGGCACCAGCCGATCACCTCCGGATCGGTGACCGGCGAGACCAGGAAGCGGGCGCCGGCGTCGCGGGCGGCCTTCGCCTCGTCGACCGTCAGCACGGTGCCGGCGCCGGCCAGGATGCCGGGCTGCTGGCTGAGCCAGCGCACGTGCTGCAGGGCCTGCGGCGTGGTCAGCGTCACCTCCACCAGCTGGAAGCCGCCGTCGATGGCGGCCTGCAGGGCGGGCCGCACCGCGGCCGGCAGGGCGGTGCGCAGGATGGCGGAGCAGCGGTGGCGGGCGAACGCGGCGAGGGTGTCCTGGTGAGGGTCGGTCACAAGGGCAGGCTACCGGCCCGGCCGGCCGAACGGCAGCCTGGCTTCAGCTCGCGAACAGGCCGAGGCCCTTGCCCGGCTTGTGGCCGGGGAAGAAGTCCGCCGGCGGCTGGAAGCCGAGGTGCTGGCGCAGCACGTCGGCCATCACGTCGCGGAAGTCGGTCGTGACCGGCAGGTCGCGGGCCTGGTAGAGGTCTTTGTCGGCGAGTCCGTTCCATCGGCCGGCGATGCGGCCGCCGGCGATGCCGCCGCCGAGCGCCAGCATCAGGCCGCCATGACCGTGATCGGTGCCGGCGTTGCCGTTCTCGCGGCAGGTGCGGCCGAACTCGGTCATCACCAGCACCAGGGTGCGGTCCAGGTCGGGGCCGAGATCGGTGGCGAACGCGGCGAGCGACTGCGCGACGTGGCCCAGCATCGTCGCGAACGTGCCCTCGCTGCCGCCCTCGTTCGCGTGGTGGTCCCAGCCGCCCATGTCGGCGCAGGCCACCTCGGTCTCGCCGGCGCGGATCAGGCGGGCGATGCGGCGCAGGCGCTGGCCGAGGCCGCCCTGGGGGTAGGTGGCCGTCGCGGGAGCGGCGGGCGCCTGCTGCACGACCTCGTCGAGCCGCCGCAGGGCGGCGATGGTGGCGCGGCCGGCTTCCAGCACCGGATCCACCGGGCCGGTCGGCTTCGGATCGCCCATCTGCCCGCCCATCGTCTCGCCGCCGCCATAGAGCCCCTCCACGGCGCCGAGGCCCTCGCCGCGCCGCTGCGTGTCGGGCACCGCAAGCACCGGGTAGTCGCCGCGCAGGGACTTCGGCAGCAGCCCCTGCATGGCGACGGCGCGCAGGGGGCTGTCCCGGTCGGAGCGGGTCTGGTGCAGGTAACGGTCGAGCCAGCCGGCGCGGACCGTGCGCAGGCCCGGGGCCGCGTACTCCATGAAGTCCTGGGCGTCGAAGTGGCTGCGGGTCGGGTGCGGCGAGCCGACGCAGACGATCGGCAGCAGCCGCTTTGCCGCGTAGAGTGGCCCCAGCGGCGCCAGTGCGGGGTGCAGGCCGAAGGTCTTGTCGAGCGGCAGCACGGCGCCCTCGCCGCTGGCAGGGATGGCGATGGTGGGGCGGAGCTGGCCGTAGCGTTCGTCGCCGAACGGCACCAGCGTGTTGAGCGTGTCCTGGCCGCCGCGCAGGTAGATGGTGACCAGGGCCGGCCGGCCGGCGCGGCCGCCGAGGTGGAACAGCGGGCGGGGCAGGTGGGCGGCCAGAAGGCCCGCGCCGGAGAGCTTCAGAAAGGCGCGACGATGCAGGTGGGTCATCGGGGGATCCTCGTCATTGGCGTTGGAACTCGGGCGAGCCGAGCAGGAGGCCGAGCATCACCGGCGGAACCTGTCGGCGACCGCGCCGGCCGTCGCCGGCCTTGGCGAGCACGTCGGCCATCGCCTGCCGGGTGGCCTGGCTGATGCCGCCGGGTACGACCTTCGCCGCCAGACCGTCGATCCAGCTCTGCGGGTTCGCGGGATCGAGGTCGGCGTAGAGGGTGGCAGGTACCCGCACGCCGCGGATGCGGCCCTCGGCCAGGTCTTGCGCGAAGCGCCAGCGCACCGCCATGTGACCCGGATCGCACCAGGCGCCGGCCTGATCGAAGTAGCCGGTCGGGTCGTCGCAGCCGTAGAGGGGCTCGCAGAGTTCCTGCAGGTAGCGCTGCAGCGAGTCGGTGGCGACCACGTCGGCGCCGGTGACGCGCAGGGCGCTCACCACGAACTCGAAGGGCCGCTTGAACTTGGCCTGGTAGTGGCGGCGTGCGAAGAACTCGGGGTCGGCGACGATCGCGCGGTAGGCCTCGTCGAGAGCGCCCTTCCCCTTGCGCAGGGCCGTCGCCACCCGGTCGATCGCATCCTGCGGTGGCTCGTCGGCGAGGAAGTGCCGGCACAGCTTGGTGGCCAGGTAGCCGGCGGTGTTGGGATGCGTCGCCAGGAGCTGCAGGGCCAGTTCGCCCTCGTTCCGCGGGTTCTTGCGGTCGTATTCGATGACCCGACCGAGCAGGCGTTTGTCGCCGTCGCAGTGCAGATCGGCGCGGAACAGGAAGCCGTCGTCCTCGGCGCGGCCGAGCCCCACCGACCAGCCGGTCAGGATGCGGGCCAGCTCGATCACGTCCTGCTGGTCGTAGCCGTTGTCGACGCCGAGCGTGTGCAGCTCCATCAGCTCGCGGGCGTAGTTCTCGTTGAGGCCGCGCTGGCGGGCGATCTCGGCGGCCTCCTCGCCGCGCTCCCGGGAGCCGGTGCGGCGGCGGGTGGTGCGCTCGATCTCCTTGAGCTCCTGCTCGGTGGCGGGCCGTCGCGACAGGTGGTTGTCGAGGTAGAGCAGCATCGCCGGGTGGCGGGCGGTGGCGCGCAGCATGGACGGGAAGTCGCCGTGGAGGTGGGCCCGCAGCGCCGAGCGCTCCCAGTCGGGCGCGATCAGCCGGAGCTGGTCCTTCTCCAGACAGATGTTGAAGTGGTTGCGCCAGAAGTCGGCCAGGGTCTCGGTGACCTGGTCCTCGGCGTAGACCGCCCGCAGCAGCACGGCCTCGCGCAGCTCGCGACCGGGCTGGTTGCGCAGCCGGTTCTGCTCGGCGCGCTCCTTCGGCGACGCGTCGGCGGGCAGCCGCAGGCGGTAGGTGCCGACCAGTTCGGCGCAGTCGAGGTAGAGGGAGGCGAGCGGCTTCAGGCGTTCGGTCAGCAGGGTCGGCTGGGCGTCGGCGGGGGCCAGCCGGGCCTCGAACCAGGCCCGCGCGCCCTGCCGGGCCACCTCGTCCACCAGCGCCGGCGTGGCGCCGAACGCGAAGCGGTTGAGCAGGTGGACCGCCTGCTCGCGGGCGGTGAGCGGACCGCTGGTGGGCGTGGCGGCCTGGGTCTGCGCCGGCGCGAGGCTGACCATCGCCAGCAGGAGGCCGGCGGTCCGGGATAGGGAGCTGGTGGGGGTCATGGGCTTGGGCTCGAGTCAGGTTTGGGGGGCGGTGGCCGCAACGGCGCCGGCGTCGGCGTCGGTGGCCGGCGCCGGCAGGGCGGGACCGGTTGCCTTCAGGTCGGTGCAGCGGGTGAGGCAGAACCAGCACAGCGGCAGCACGCCGCCGACGACGAAGGTGGCGCCGCCGACCAGGCGCAGCCAGGCGGCGGTCTGGAAGGCAGTGCCGCCGATGAACTCCTGGGAACGGGCGTACCAGAAGCCGCGCTCGAGCACCGCGTCGAGCTGCAGCACGCCGGCGGGCAGCGTGTTGCACAGCACCATCAGGCCGAGGCCGAGGTTGAGGCTCCAGAACACCGTGTGGAGCAGCGCGCCGTTCCATCGTCCGGCGGCCAGCAGGTGCCGCCCGCAGAACAGCAGCGCCGCCACCGACAGGTTGCCGTAGACGCCCATCAACGCCGCGTGGCCGTGGTTGACGGTCAGCCACGTGCCGTGCTCGTAGTAGTTGACGATCGGCAGGTTGATGATGAAGCCGAAGACGCCGGCGCCGAGGAAGTTCCAGAAGTTGACCGCGATCAGGAACAGGAATGCTTCACCCTGGCCGAAGCGGCCGTTGCGCCCGCTGTTCGGCGCGTGCACCACCTGCGGCATGCGGCGGAAGCGCCAGGCCTCCAGCGTCAGCAGGATCAACGGCACGACCTGCAGCGTCGAGAACACGCTGCCGATCGCCAGGGTCTCCACCGGCTTGGCGTTCCAGTAGAAGTTGTGGGAGATGCCCAGCAGGCCCGAGCCGAGGAACAGGATCGCCGCCAGGTAGACCACGCGGGCGGCGGCGTTCTGGCTCACCAGCCCCATCAGGAACATGAAGTAGGCGACGATGGCGGTGGTGAAGACCTCGAAGAAGGCCTCGACCCACATGTGGATCACCATCCAGCGCCAGAAATCGGCGATCGCGAAGTTGGTGCGCGGGCCGGCGACGAAGCCCGACAGCGACAGCAGCAGGATGGCTGTGATCGAGCCCAGCAGCCAGTAGGGCAGGCTCCACGCCCGCTTCTGCCGCAGCACCGGCCACAGGCCACGGCCGACCACGATCGCCCACAGCAGGAACGCCAGCAGCAGCAGGCCCTGCCAGACCTTGCCCAGCTCGACGAACTCCCAGCCCTGGTGGCCGAGGCTGCGCCACCATTCGCCGAGCAGGCCCTTCGGTCCGAGCAGCGTGCCCACCACGCTGCCGCCGACGATCACGATCAGCAGCCAGAACAGCGCGTTGACCAGGCGGAGCTGGCCTGGCGGCTCCGGGCCGGCGATCAGCGGCAGCACGAAGATCGAGGCGGCGATCCAGCAGGCGGAGATCCAGAAGAGCGACAGCAGCAGGTGCCAGCTCCGGGTGATCGTGATCGGCAGCCATGCGGCGAGGTCGACGCCGAAGAACCGGGTGAAGCCGACGAAGTCGTGGATGGTCAGCACGCCGGCCAGGACCTGGATCAGGAACAGGCAGGCGGCGACGACGAAGAACTTCCAGGTGGCGCGCTGGGTCGGGCTGGGTCGGAACCCGCCCAGGCGTTCGACGGTCAGCGGCTGCCGCTCCGGCTGTGGACTCCAGCCGACGATCTGGTCGAAGCGGCCATACACGTAGAGCACCACGCCGACGCCGAGCACCAGGGCCAGGGCGCCGAACACGCTCCAGAAGGTCACCGGCGCGCTCGGCGTGTTGCCGGCCAGTTCGTCGTAGGGCCAGTTGTGGGTGTAGGAGTAGTCGTGGCCGGGCCGCCTTGCCGCGCAGACCCAGGCGCCCCAGAAGAAGAACGCGGTGAGGTCCCTCGCCTCCTGCTCGTGGCGGACGTAGCCGGCGGGCTGGATCGTGTCGGGGCCGTCGCCGCACAACCACGCCACGTAGTGGCGCTCCAGTGCGGCGAAGGCGGCGGTCTGGGCGGCGGTGAGGCGGACCGTGCCGGCCTTCGCCTCGAAGGTGTTGGCCTTGAGCTCGAGGCGGGTGCGGGCGGCCGCCAGCAGATCGGCATCGGCGTTGTCCGCCAGCGCCCGGCGGTGGTGGTCGTTCACGCTGACGGCGATCCGGTGCAGCGCGTCGGCGGTGTAGTCCGGCCCGCGGCCGGCGCCGTCGCCGAACATGCTGCCGTGGTCCATCAGGCCGTAGCGCTGGAAGGTTTCCTGCCCGTCCAGGATGGTGTCGGCGGTCACGACCACCGCGCCATCCGGAGCCGTGAAGGTCGGGATCGGCGGCGCATCCTGGTAGGTGCGCACGCCCATGAAGACGAGGCCGGTGCCGCCGATCGCGAACAGCAGCACGAGAGGGATCCACCAGTGACGCATGGGCCGGGCCTCGACGGTTTCGGGACAACGATGTCCACTAACCGCTCCGATCGGCGCTGGCAAGGCTTCGCCTGAGGCGCCGGCGTATGGATCGTGTAACGACGCGCGGCTACGCCGCCGGCCGGAACCGCCTACGCCCTTGGTCGCCGCGGGCTCAGAACTGCGCGCGGTAGGCGTCCCACATCACCGCCTGCCACGGGATCCACGCCCGCGTCCACTCGCCCTTTGGCTCGGTCTGCAGGTAGCGGTCCATGTAGGCGAACAGCGGCGGGTGCGCCCACTGCTCCTGCAGGCCCATGATGCGGATCGCCAGGACCTGGCCGACCCAGGCGTTGGCGGTGCAGCAGCGGCGGTAGGGATCCGCCTCCCACGCCGCCTGGTCGTTCTTCGGCTCGTTGGCGTGCGAGAAGCCGAACTCCGGCAGGCCGTCGTGCTCCCTGGTGTAGCCGCCGTGTCCCCAGTTCCACACGCCCGGCGCGGTCTCCCGCACGAAGAAGGTCTGCGCGTCCTCGCTGAACACCGCGGTGAAAGTGCCGTCGTCGCGGCGCCCGCTGGGGAAGTCGCGGCCGACCCGCAGCATGGCCGCGTCGTGCAGCACGGCGCCGGCCAGCAGGATGCAGAACTTGCGGCCGCTGCCGTGGCCGCCCTCGCCGGGGTAGATGCAGCCGCCCTTGACGTTGCCGTAGGTGTCGATCCCGTACTGCACCATGCGCACCAGCAGCGGCCGCTTCTGCGCGTCGGTGAAGTCGCACTGCAGCAGCAGGGCGCCGCTGCTGACGTCGGCGCACAGGTCGCGGCCGTAGTCCTTCATGTTCTCGACCGGGTGCAGGAAGCGGTTGCACCAGCCGGACACGTGGTCGAGCCAGACCCTCTCGAACAGGGCGGCGGTGGCGCCCGGGTCCGGCGCGCCGGCCAGCGGCGGCAGCCGGCCCAGCACCGAGAAGTCGAGCTGGCTGCCGCGGAAGCGCACGGTCTTGTCGCCGCGGCAGTAGGGCGGGCGGAAGCTGTCCGGCGGCGGCTCGGCGGCGAGGCAGGTGAGCACCGCGGCGGTGCGGAGCTGGCTCACCGGGCCCGGCTCGAGCTGGCTCTGCACCGAGACGAGGCTCTGGCCCGGCTGCAGCAGCAGCGGCTGCTCGGCGGCGATGCCGAGCGCCTTGTTGCGCTCGGGCCGGTAGCGGTTGTCGTGGAAGTCGCCGTAGAGCGCGCTGTCGTAGCCGTGCAGCAGGTCACCGGGCTCCGGGTCGATCATCGAGCCGTGCACGGTCCGTTCGCCGTGCAGCCCGGACTTCGGCTCGATGGCGACGATGCGGACTGGGCCCACCACCCAGGGGTCGCCGTTGGCGAACTCGCCCACCGGGTAGTAGCGGTCGAAGGACCAGGTGAGGCCGTGCCGGTGCACCACATTGGCGCGGCCGCGGGCCGGCGCGGTCTCGCCGCCCGGCGCGGGCGACCAGGCCGGCAGCGGCGGTTCCGGCAGCGGCGGCGGCTGCTGGGCCCGCAGCGCGGTCACGGGCGCGAGCAGCAGCGGCGCGAGCAGGATGGCGAGGCGGGGCAGGAGGCTTGGCATGCGGGGCCGGGGCTCAGGACTGCGGACGATAGAGGTTCCAGGCCGTGCCATGCCAGTCTTGCCAGGCGCGGGTCCAGGTGCCCTGTCCTTCGGTCTGCAGGTAGCGATCCATGTAGGCGAAGAACGGCGGATGATTCCACGCCGCCTGCAGGCCCATGATGCGGGCTGTGAGGCACTGGCCGACCCAGGCGTTGGCGGTGCAGCAGCGGCGATACGGATCCGCCAGCCAGCCGGCGCGGTCGTTGGCCGGCGCCTGGGCGTGGTAGTTGCCCCATTCGGGCAGGCCGCGATGGCCGGCGGTGTAGCCGCCGTGGCCCCAGTTGAACACGCCCGCCGACGTCTCGGCGACCACGAAGGTCTGGCAGTCCTCGCCGAACACGGCGGCGTTGCGCGGATCGCCCGGGCCGAAGTAGCCCGACGGATGGCTGTGGCCCACGCCCAGCATGGCGGCGTCGCCCAGCAGGCGGCCGGCGAACAGGATCGGGAACTTGCGCCCGCTGCCCTGGCCGCCCTCGCCGGGCCAGGTGCAGCCGTGCTGCACGTTGCCCCAATGATCGATGCCGAGCTGCACCAGCCGCACCAGCAGGTCGCGCTTCTGCGCCGCCGGGAAGTCCATGTTCAGCACCAGCGCCGCGCTGCCGACGTCGGCGGTGAAGTCGCGGCCGTAGTCCTTCATGTTCTGCACCGGGTGCAGGAAGCGGCTGATCCAGCCCGGACAATGATCGAGCCAGACCCGCTCGAACAACGGCGCCAGCGCCGCCGGCCCGGGCGCGCCGGCGCTGGGGGCGAGGCGTCCCAGCGCGCCGTGCTCGAGCATGGCCTCGGTGAAGCGCACCGTGCGGTCGTGGCCGGTGTAGGGCGGCCGGAACGCGTCGCCCGGCGGCTCGCCGCCCAGCACGGTCAGCACCGCGGCGGTGGCCAACTGGCTCAGGCTCACCGGGTCGGCGACCATCTGGCTCACCGTCGAGACCAGGCTGCTGCCGGGCATCAGCCGCAGCGGCCGTAGCACCGACACGCCGATGGCCACGTTCAGGTCCGGACGATAGCGGTTCTGCGGCGCGCCCGGCGTGTCGCCGTAGAGCGTGTTGTCATAGCCGTGCTCGTGGGCCGGCAGCGGATTGCGCATGGAGCCGTGCACGACGCGACCGCCGTCCACCACGGTGGTGGCCGGCGTGATCGAAACGACGTCGACCGGGCCCAGCACCCACCAGTCGCCGTTGCAGAAGCGGCCGACGGGATGGGCCTCGGCGAAGGTCCAGGTGATGCCCCACTGCGACAGCGAACGGGCGAGGCCCACGGCACCGCCGCCGCCGTCGATCCGCACGCCGTCGGAGGTGGCGATCGGGCTGAGGTTGCCGGCGAGATCGCGGGCGCGCACGCTGGCATGGCAGGTCTGGCCGACGGTGAGGCCGAGGCCGCCGTTGCTCGCGGCGGTAGCCGTGCCGACGTCGGTCCAGTCCTGCAGATCGGTGCCGCCGGGCGTCGTGCCGATCGCCCACAGGTAGGCGGCGATCGGGCCCTCGGCGTCGCGGAAGCCCTGCCAGTTGGCATGGATCGTGGTCACCGAGGCCTGCGCGTCGATGTCCTCGCCCGGGCCGTCGTTCACCGTGCCGACGGTGGGCGGGCTGCCGTCATTGCCGCCGGTGCCCGCCGACTGCAGGCCGCCGCCACCGCAGGCACCGAGCAGCAGCACTGCGGCCCAGGGTCGCAGGGCGGGCCGGGCGGCGGGCCGGGTTGGGCGCGTGGATCGGCGAGGCATGACGCGGCGGTCCTATCGGGCCGCGCGGGCTGGCCGCCTGAGGCCTGGTCCCGCTTTGGGATGGCCGGGGCGTCCCGGATCGGAACGGCGGCGGGCTGGCTACGGCACGAACACCACGTCCCGCACGTTGCCCAGGAGGAAGGGGCGTGCCGCCGCCGGGCGAAGCACCAGCACCTGGATCGACACCGATGCCCCCCAGCCCGCGGCCAGGTCTGGCGCCATGGTGGGGATGGTCACCGTGCCGGACAGGCCGACGAAGCCGGAGCCCACGGTGAACGAGGCGGACGGCGGCACCAGGGCCACCATCTCTGCCGGCAGCAGCGCCGAGAGGTCGACGAAGGCGCGGGTGGTGGCCATCTGCAGCCCATAGAAGTCGCCGGGGTCGCTGGCGATGGTCAGGTCCTGCGGCACGAGCCCCGGCCAGACCAGCGGTCCGTCGAGGCGCGGCGAGGTCCCAGGCACGGCGCGCAGCGTCGAACTGGCGTCCCGGGTGCTCGCTCCGGTGACCTGCACGCCCGCGTGCGTCGCCCCGCTGCCGTTCTGCACCCGCAGCGTGCTCAGGGTGCCGCGGTTCTGGTAGACCACCGACTGGTTGGTCACGACGATCCCATCCATGCCCTGGGCGGTGACCGCCTGAAGTGCTACCTGTGGACAGTCGTCGATGCGGAGGGCGGTGGCCGTGGCGGCGACGGTCACGGTCACCTGATCGAGGACGACGACGTTGTCGCAGTTCACGACCTCGAGGCCGAACGGTCCACTGCCGGCGCCCACCTGCAGCCCGTACACGGCGACATCGGGGTTGGCCGGCATGTCGCGGATCTGCAGCGGGCCGAGCGTGGTGTCGATCAGGATGGGACCGCTGCCGTCGGCCATGATGCGCACGGGCTTGTTCAGCACGAAGGCCGGATACGTTCCGGCAGCCACCACGATCCGGTTGCCGGGGCTCGCAGCGGTGACCGCGGCGGCGATGTCGGCGAAGCCGCCAGGTCCGACGAACAGGGCGTCGCCGATCTGCGGCTGCCAGGCCCGCGCCGAGATCTCGCCGAGCAGGCGCAGGGGACGGCTCGGCCGTTCATCGTAGATCTGGTACCAGTAGCGCTGCGTGCCGGTGAGCGGGCTGTCGGTGGCGGCATAGGCGGCGCCGGTGGTGGTGTTCCCGGTCGCCGTGATGCCTGGGCTGAAGATCGAGGTCAGCGGCCCGCCCTGGGTGGTGCTGCGGAAGACCCGGAAGCGCGTGGTGTCCACCTCGCGGGACGTCTGGAACGCCAGGCCGATGCGGTACATGCCGGGCCGTGCCGACAGTGACGCCAGTTCGGTCCGCCCCTGACTGATCCAATCGACGATCCCATTGGGGTCCTCCTCGAAGGCCGCGCCGCCCAGGTTGCCGTCGTAGTTGTAGAAACGATAGATGCGGGTCGGGCCGAAGGTCGTGATCACATTGCGGAACGGCGCCGCGCCGGTGTTGACGAAGTCGAGGTCGTGGAAGTTGCGCGAGGTGTCGTTCTCCAGCGACAGCAGCGCAGCCGAGCCGTTGGCCGGGAAGCCGGCGTTGCCGGCGAGCACGCCGTTGCTGAAGTCGTACGGCACCGGACCGAGGAAGGTCCCGGGCAGCAGGCGCACGCCGCCGCGGTCGGTGGGCGAGCGGTAGCCGTCCAGATCGCGCAGTTCGAACTCATTGCAGTGCAGCGTGCCGCGGACCTCCAGGCGCCAGGTGCCGCCCAGGTTCCCGGTGATGCGGCAGCGGTTGCCGGCCTGGCCGAACTGGGCCAGCGTGCCGGTGGTGCCGACGGCGATGCGCGAGCCGTGGCCGAGGCGCATGGTGCCGCCGGCCAGCTGACGCAGTTCGCCGTCGCAGGTGATCTGGACCGGTGCGAAGGTCGCCAGGTGCGGACCGAAGTCGAACAGCGATCCGTTGCCGATGGCGATGGTGGCGGCGCCCAGGGCGCCGTTGCTCCCCAGTCGCAGGCCGCCGCCCTGGATCTGCATGTCAGTGAACTGGACGAGCCCGCCGGGCTGCGTGGGCCTGATGGTGGCGGTGGTGGGCGGGTTGAACAGCACCGGCCGGTTCGGGACGAAGGAGGGCGCCGCGGTCCAGTCGTTGGCGCATTGGATGGCCGGCATCGGGCTGGCGGTCGTGGTGCCGTCCCAGAGCACCGGCCCGGTGATGATCAGCGTGCCATTGCCGGAGAGGGTGCCGCCGGTCATGGAGTTGCTGCCGTTGAGGCGGAGGGTGCTGCCATTGGGCACGTCGAGCGTGCCACGGCGCAGTTCCAGGCCGCCCGCCACCGTGGCATTGGTGGCGGTGATGGTGCCGCCGATGGTGTCGATGCGGAGTCGACCGATCGTGCCGCTGCCGGACACCGTGCCGTTGCCATCGAGGATCAGGGTGCCGGTGCCGGTGGTGGATCCCTGCACGGTCAGGTTGCGGTTGATGCGGTTGTCGCCCTGGCTGGCATCGACGACGCCGGTGCCGCCGACGATCAGGTCACGTTGCACGACCAGGGCGACCGGTGGCGTGTGGAAGGTGCCGTTCACGGTCAGGTCCTGCTGCACCGTGAGGCTCTGCACCTGCATGACCACGTTGCTGGCGTTGCCGACGCTGGCGATCCGCAGGTTGAGGGCGGCGGCGGTGACGGTCTGGGTGCCGGTGCCGGTGAATTCGACGCTGCCGGCGCTCGGCTGGTAGCTGGCGTCGGAGGTCCAGTTGCCGCCGCAGCGGATGATCGCCGGGCCGTTGGCTTGCGTCACCGGCTGCGTGGTGGTAAGGGTGAGGTTGCCGCGTACGTCGAGGATGCCGGTAGTCGGGCTGAGCGAGGTGAAGCCCTGGCCGAGGAAGGTGGCACTACCGTTCACGGTCAGGGCACCCGTGCTCTGGCTGTTGGGGAGGGTGAGGAGCCCCCCCGACGAGGGTTGAAGGAGGCTGCCAGCGATGGTGCCCCACATGGTGTAGGTGCCGGTCAGTTCGGTGTCCGGCAGCCAGGATGGCGTTCCGCCGGTGCTGGCCTGGCCGGTGCCGTGCAGCTGGATGCGCGATCCGGCACCGGCCTGGAGGGTCCCGCCGGAGGAGAGGTTGCCGGCGAAGGTGTGCGTCCGACCCGGCCCCAGCGTCAGGGCGCCGCTCAGCGAGGCGTTGCCGTCGACATCGAGCAGCGCCGACGGGGCACTCAGTATCCCTGCGCCGCCGAGGGTGAACCCGCCAGCGATGTGCACCAGCGCCACGCTGGGAGCATCGACGTGACCGTGGACCACCATCTGGCCGCCGACGTCGATCAGGGCCGAACTGCAGTCGAGGCGGCCCAGGACCGTGAGATCGCCGGTGGTGATGACGTCCTGCGGGGTGCTGACCCGAGCGCCGGCGGCGACGGTCAGGTTCCGCCACACGAAGTCGGGTGTGCCGACGGTCGCGGTCTGTATCGGTGCCCCGTTGAACTCGATGTTGGCGAGGTCATTGCGGAAGGTGGCGGTGGCGGTCAGGTTCCCGCCCAGGCGGAACAAGGCGGGACCGTTGGTCAGGTTGGTGGCCTGCCGGAACTGCATCGTCAGATCGCCGCGCACATCGAGGAGGCCGGTGGTCGGACCGACTGAGGTGATGCCCTGCCCTTGCAGCATGGCGTTGCCGTTGACGATGAGCTGGCCGGTGCTCTGCGTGTTGGGAAGGGTCAGCAGACCGGCGGCGCTGGTCTGGGTGAGGTTGCCGGCGACGGTGCCCCACATGGTGTATGTGCCGGTCAGCTCGGTGTCCGGGAACCAGGACGGAGCGCCGCCCGTGGAGGCCTGACCGGTGCCGTGCAACTGGATGCGGGAGCCGGCCCCGACCTGCAGCGTCCCGCCGGATGCGAGAGTGCTGGCGAAGGTGTGGGTCCGGCCGGGGCCCAGGGTCAGTCTGCCGCTCAGGGACACGCTGCCGTCGGCATCGAGCAATGCCGCCGGCGCGTTGAGGATGCCGGCGCCGCCGATGCTCAAGGGCCCGAGGTGGTGCACGAGCGTGGCGGTCGGAGCATCGAGATGGCCGTTGACCAGGAGCTGGCCGCCGGTGTCGACCCGGGCGCCGCCGCAATCGAGGCGCCCTTGGATCACGAGATCACCGCTTGTGACGACGTCCAGCGGCGTGCTGACCCGCGAGCCCGAGTTGATGGTGACCGTGCGCCAGCGGAATTCAGCGGTGCCCAGGGTCGCCGTCTGCGTTGGCGAGCCGTCGAACTGGATGTTGGCGAGGTCGTTGCGGAATGTCGCGGTGGCCGTCAGGTTGCCCCCGAGCCGGAACAGGGCGGGTCCGTTGGCCAGATCGGTGGCCTGCTGGAACTGCAGGGTGAGATTGCCGCGCACGTCGAGCAGGCCCGTGGCTGGACTGACGGAGGTGATTCCCTGTCCCTGCAGCACGGCGTTGCCGTTGACGGTGAGGTGGCCGGTGTTCTGCGTGTTGGGAAGCGTGATCACACCGGCGGCACTGGTCTGCGTGAGGTTGCCGGCGACGGTGCCCCACATGGTGTAGGTGCCAGAAAGCTCGACATCGAGGAAGGTGCAGCTGCCGCTGGTACTCGCGTTCCCCGTGCCCACGAGACGCAACAGACCCGCCCCCGTGCGAGTGCCCCCCAGCGAGCAGTTCTGGTGCACGGTCAGCGGCCCGGTCGGATCGATGTGCAACGTGCCGGTGTTGTTGAGCAGCAGCGCCCGGCAGGTCGCGTTGGCCGTGCCCGCCGTGCTCGGCGTGAAGGAACCGGTCGGCGCGTTGATCACCGCATCCTTGCCCTGGTCCGGCACGCCGTTCGTCCAGTTGCCTGGGTCGGACCAACCGTTGGAGACCTGCCCGGTCCAGGTCGTGGATTGGGCGACGAGCTGGCCGCTCGAGAGCATCAGCCAGCCGGCCAGCAACAGTGCGAGTTTCCGTGCGGGCAACACCGAGCCTCCTTGGGGAGAAGGAATGCGCAGAGCTTGCATCGATCCCGGCGCCTTGTCCATCCGTCGGCGGAGCAACCTGCTCCTCGGATTCCCTGCACCGCACACACAACTCTCAGCGCTGCAGGTCGCGGCCCGGCCGCACGCCGAAGGTCGAGAAGGTGAAGTCCGGTGGCTGGTAGCCCCGGCTGCTGCTGCGGGCGGCAGGCGGCCCTTCCATGAAGCCGCCCCCGCGCACGACGCGCTTGCCGGAACCGTCTCCCTGCCGCAGCCCGCCGTCCTCGCGGGCGCGCGGTCCGTCGAGCGGGCCGAACTCGTCGCTGCACCACTCCCACACGTTGCCGTGGACATCGTGCAGTCCGAACGGATTGGGTCGCCGCCCGCCGACTGGCGCATGCACCAGCCAGCCGTCGTCGAACGGCGCATGTGCGCCCTTCCAGGCCGCGGCGTAGCGGAGGGTCACCTGGTCCAGCACGTTGGCGACGCCCTCCAGGGCGGCGGCATCGTCACCGGGCCACCAGCGCGCGAGCTGGCCGGCGCGGCAGGCCAGCTCCCACTGCGCCTCGGCGGGCAGCCGCAGGCCGTGCTGCCGCAACAGGCGATCGGCGGCGGTCCAGCTCACCGACTCCACGGGATGGGCCAGGGTGATGGGTGGGATCGGCAGTCCCGGCCGCTGGAAGCCTGGGGCATAGGCGCTGGGATTGGGGCCGCCGCCGAGCCGGAGCCATTGCCCCTGGCTCAGCTCGCAGCGCGCCAGGAAGAACGGCTCGAGCGTGACCTTCGTGCTGGGACGCTCGATGCCCTGGGCGTCGGGATCGTCGTCCGTGGCACCCATCAGGAACGTCCCGCCGGGGATCAGCACCAGCACGATGCCGGTGCCTGCATCCATCGCGATCGTGCCGTCGTCGTGCCGATGCTCCGGGATCGCGATCTGCTCGGGGGTGCCGCCGGCGCCTGGGTCCCAGGCCGAACGCAGTTCATAGAACTCCCACAGACCGGTCACCGGGTTCTCGCCGATCGGCACCAGTCCCGTCTGCTGGCGCAGGTCGATGGGGTGGGCGGCGTAGAGCGGGCTGCGGGCGATTGCCTCGCGGGCGTCCCGCCAGGTGACCCTGGCCCGCGGATGATTGGCGGTCAGCTCGTCGATGCGCAGGGCCCAGCGCCGGCGCTCGGCGATCGTCGAGGCCAGCACCTCGAGCCGTTGGAAGTCGTCGAGCACGCCGAGCAACGTGCTGCGCAGGAATCTGGCGGCGTCGTCTTCGGCCGATCCCGCCACCGTCTGCAGGCGCTGCAGCGTGTGCTCGATGGCCGGCCGCTGGGCCAGCAGGGCTCGCACCTCGGCTTCCCATTGCAGCATGCGAGGCGCCGTGGCCGGCCAGGGTGGATGCAGCGCCTCGGCGCCGGCGAGGGCCTCCTGCGCCCGGACGTGGGCGGCGAGTCGTTCGTAGTCCTCGACCTTTCCTGCGAGCTCGCCGGCGAGCCGGCGGGCCTCCGCCGACTTCTCGTTGGCCACCCGGGCGCTCTCGCGGGCGTCGAGGAAACCGATCGCCGTGCCGACGGCGCCCGCCAGCAGGGTCACGGCCAGCAGCGAGGCGGCGGCCATCTGCCAGCGATGGCGGCGGAGGAACTTGCCGAGGCGGTAGCGCAGCGTCGGTGGTCCGGCCAGCACGGGCTCGTGGGCCAGGTGCCGCTCGAGGTCCGCGGCCAGCTCGGCGGCCGTCTCGTAGCGCCGGGTCCGGTCCTTCTCGATCGCCTTCATGACGATCCAATCCAGATCCCCGCGCAGGCTGCCGCGCAGGTCGCCGAGCGGCAGGCCGCGCCGGTTGGCCGACTCGGCCGCCGCCTCGCCCAGCGTGGTGAGCCGCGTGCTGGGCTTGGGCGGATCGGTCTCGCGCAGCAGCCGCTGCAGTTCCAGGTAGTCGGTGGTGCGGAGTTCTTCGCGATGGAACGGTAGCTGACCGGTCAGCAGTTCATAGAGCATCACCCCCAGCGAATAGACGTCGGTGCGGGTGTCGACGTCCAGGCCGCCGATGCCGGCCTGCTCCGGCGACATGTACTCCGGTGTGCCGAGCACCATGCCCCGCTGGGTGTGCAGGGTGCCCTCGACCAGTCGGTGGTCCAGCGCCTTGGCCAGGCCGAAGTCGATGATCTTCGGCGCCGGGTGGCCGTCCTGGACGGTGACCAGCACGTTGGCGGGCTTGAGGTCGCGGTGCATCACGCCCTTGAGGTGCGCGTGCTGGATGCCGGCGCAGACCCGCCGGAAGAGCTCGATGCGCTCCCGCAGCGGCAGCTTGTTCTGGTCGCAGTAGTCCGTGATCGGCACGCCACGGACGTACTCCATGGCGATGAAGGGCTGCCCCTCCGTACTCACCCCGGCATCGAACACGCTGGCGATGGCCGGATGCTGCATCAACGACAACGCCTGGCGCTCGGCCTGGAAGCGGGCCAGCACGGGCTTGCTGTCGAGACCGAGCCGGATCACCTTCAGCGCGACGAGTCGCCGCACCGGCTCGCGCTGCTCGGCGAGGAAGACGACACCCATGCCGCCCCGGCCGAGGCGCTCCAGGACGTGATAGCTGCCGATCCGGTCCGGCAGGTCCTCCTCCTCCGCAGTCTCGGCCATGGCGCCGGCCACCGGTTGGAGCAGTTCGAGCACCTCCGCCTGCAGGGCGGGGTCGTCGGGTGCCTCCGCGGCCAGGAAGGCCGGGCGCCGTTCCCGTGGCAGGCCGGCGGCGGCATGGAACAGCTCCTGGATCCGGCCGAATCGCAGCGGATCGGGAACCGTCATCGGCGCAGCTCCCGCTGCAGCCAGCTGCGGGCGAACAGCCAGTCCTTGTCCACGGTGCGCGGGGCCACGCCGAGCGCCAGCGCGCACTCGGCGATCGTCAGGCCGCCGAAGATCCGCAGGTCGACGATCCGTGCCATCCGTTCGTTGCGTCTGGCCAGGGCCTCGATGGCCTCGTGCAGCAGCAGCAGATCGATGCCGCCAGCGTCGTGCAGTTCGGCGAACTCGACCATCGTCACGCGGTCGCGGTCGCCGCCGCGGCGGGCGGCATGGCGCGCGCGGGCCTGGTCCACCAGCACGCGACGACATTCCTGGCCGAAGCAGGCCCGGAAGAACGTGCTGCCGCGGTCGGTGATCCGCGACTGGTCGACGAGACGCAGGAAGGCCTCGTGCACCAGGGCCGTCGGGTTCAGGCTGGCGCCGGGGCGCTCGTTGCTGGCGATGCGGGCGGCGAGGGCGCGCAGTTCGGGATAGTGGGCCGCCACCAGGGCCGCCACCGGCGTCGCTGGAGTGGCAGCAGCCAGGGCCGCGGTGAGGGCAGCGGAGGGGGCTGGGCGAGGCTCCTCGGAACCCATGCGGGGGAGGGTAGCCAGGCGGGTCCCGAAAATCGCCGGAATCGGTGCGTGAGACGGGCCCTTGCGGCCGCGGCTCTGTTGCAGCCGGCCGGCGGCGGCCCACGGTGGGTGCCTGACCGGGTCGGTGCATGTTCCAGAGCGATCCGAGAGGTTGTCATGAATGCCACGTCGAAGGTTCCGTTCGCTGCGGCGGTTGCCGTGGCCGTGCTTGCGTCCTGCTCCGGCGGTGGTGGGGGAGGCGGTGGCGGACCGCAGCCGCCGACGCCGGGCGTCGGCGCCGATCCCGCCATCACCACCCTGATCCGGTCGGTGCCCGACCCCGCGGCCCCGGCGGAGCGGGACGAGCGCTCGGAGGTCTCCCGCCGCCAGGAGCCCGGCTTCGAGGTGGTCCGCACCAGGCGGATCTACTCGCACGGCGGGCAGGACTACCCGGTCCTGGCTCCCCATGGCGATGTCATCTACCCGGGCGCCGACGTCCAGGGCCGCAGCCTGCCCGACGGCGTGCCCGATCCGATCACCGCGCCGCGCGGGCCGGGCGCCATCGCCATCACCAACACCACCGGCAGCGCGCTCGCCAGCGTGCAACTGGCCGAGGTGGGTCTGGCCTCGGTGACCGCGGCCCGCAACCAGATCATCGACAACCAGCCGTCGCGCTTCCCGGCCAACCTGACCGTCTCGATCGACCGCGTCCGCACCCTCGAGGAACTGCAGATCGAGGTCGGCGCGAGCGCGTCGTACCTGGGCGTGTTCCAGGCGTCGGCCAACTTCCAGTTCGAGTCTCGCCAGGACAACAAGGCCTTCCTGGTCACCCTGCGCCAGGATTTCTACTCGATCGCCTTCGAGCGGCCCTCCCAGCCGCACGACTTCTACGCGCCGGGCGTGACGCTGGCGCAACTCGCCGGCCAGGTCGGGCCGGACAACCCCGCCGGCTATGTCAGTGAGGTGACCTACGGCCGCGTCTTCTACCTGCTGGTGCAGGCCACCGACTCGCACGAGCAGATGCAGGCGACCCTGGAGGCCAACCTGCAACTGGGCGTGTTCGGCGGCGGCGCCAGCGGCGGCTTCCGCTACCTGACCGATTTCCACGGTCTCCGGGTCAGGGCCTACGCCTACGGCGGCGAGCAGGAGAACGTGCTGCAGTCGATCCTCGGCGGCATGCAGAACTGGCTGACTCTGCGCGACCGGCTGATCTCCGCCAGCGATCTGCGCCAGGCCCTGCCGGTGAGCTACAAGGTGCGCAGCCTCGCCACCGACGCGCTGATCAAGAACGACGTCAACGCCGACTACACCTACGAGGTGCGCAATGCACTCGGGCCGTCGGTGCCGACGCTGCTGAGCCCGGCGTCGGGCGCGACGCTGGACAACGGCTGCGGCGTCGATCCGAACCCGGTGGACTGGACCTTCGACTGGAGCGACGTGACCGGCGCCGACCGCTACCAGCTTGAGATCACCAACAGCACGGGAGGCGTGTTCGCCGTGCACGAGACCAGCAACTCCCAGGACGGCCACCGCAGCATCGGCGCGCTGCGGTCCGCCGGCTGGAGCTGGCGCGTGCGGGCCCGGATCGGCGGGACCTGGCAGGCCTGGAGCGGGTCGCGCGGCTTCGTCCTGGAGGCGGCCAACAGCGACTGCCAGACCGGCGTCAAGCTGTGGAGCCACCCCAACTACACGGGTAGTTGGATCTGGATCGCGGTGACGGCGGAGAACCTGCAGAACGGGTTCGACCTGGAGCGACTGCGCTTCGACGACGACATGGACAGCTTCCAGATGTTCAACCTGCGGGGCGTGACCTTCTACGAGGACCCCTTGCGGGCGCCGTGGAACGGCGGGCGTCTGCGGCACTTCACGCGGTCGTCGCCGAACGTCGAGCAGGAGGGCTTCCGGGCCAACCGGGCCTCGGCGGGTCGGTTCGACCTGGGGCTGCCGTTCTGACGCCCCGATGTCGCCCGGGCCGTGGCCGAACTGGTCCGTGGTCCGGGCTCAGTCCTCGCCGTCGGGCCGCTGGGCGTCCCGCCACAACTCGCGGAAGTGCTCCTGGACCACGGGATGCAGCCCCGCCGCGAACTCCGGCGTCAGACCGTTCCTGCGGATCAGATGGATCACGTCGGCCAGATCCTGCAGCCGGTGGGGCAACGGCGAGGCCCGGAACGGGCGGGAAACCACGATTCCCGCCGCCGTCCCCACCCCGCCCTGGACCGCCGATGACCCAGGGCTATCGTCGCCGCCCCCCAGCCCGGATCGACCCTTGTCCAAGAACGACCTCGACATCGCCCGTTCCATCCCCCTGCGTCCGCTGACCGAGGTCGCCCGCGTCATGGGCCTCTCTGCCGACGACCTGGTGCCCTACGGCCACGCCAAGGCCAAGGTGCGCCTCGACATCCTGAAGCAGCCGGAGACCCGCAAGCCCGGCAAGTACGTCGTGGTCACGGCCATCACGCCCACCCCGCTCGGCGAGGGCAAGACGGTGCACACCGTCGGCATCAGCCAGGCGCTCAACCGGATCGGCAAGCGCACTGCCTGCGTGATCCGGCAGCCATCGATGGGGCCGGTGTTCGGCATCAAGGGTGGCGCCGCCGGCGGCGGCTACAGCCAGGTGGTCCCGCCGGAGGAGATGAACCTGCACCTCACCGGCGACTTCCACGCGGTGACCGCGGCGCACAACCTGCTGGCGGCGTTCCTCGACGCATCGCTGTTCGCCGGCAATCCGCTCGGCATCGACGTCGACACGATCTCCTGGCGCCGGGTGATGGACATGAACGACCGCGCGCTGCGCGAGATCGAGGTGTCGCTGGGCGACAAGAACGGCACGCCGCGGCGTTCGGGCTTCGACATCACCTCGGCCAGCGAACTGATGGCGATCCTCGGGCTCAGCTCGGACCTGGCCGACCTGCGCAAGCGGATCGGCGCCGTGGTGGTGGGCTACGACAAGGCGGGCAAGCCGGTCACCGCCGAGCACCTGAAGGCCGCCGGCGCGATGACGGCGATCCTGAAGGACGCCATCGAGCCCACCCTGATGCAGACGCTGGAGGGCACGCCGGCGCTGGTGCACACCGGGCCGTTCGCCAACATCGCGCACGGCAACAGCTCGATCGTCGCCGACCGCATCGCG